>NZ_JBKIWN010000138.1:0-214537 GCF_058146165.1 Streptomyces sp. AM25
CATGATCTGGACTCCAGACAGGACCTAGACGCTGTAGGGGATGTCGCCGAAGGCATGCCACCAGCCCTGCTGGCGCGACTCCTTCGCCATCTGCATCAGCGAATCGACGATGCGGTGGTCGTCCACCCCGTACACGCTGCACAGGTCGCGGACGTCGCGCTGGCTGATGCTGCGCCGGCCGTTCTCCAGCCGGCTGATCTTCGACTGCGAGACGAGGAGCCGCTCCGCGACCTCCTCGGCCGTCATTCCTTTGAGCTCACGGAGCTTGCGCAGCTCCTGCCCCAATCGGCGCCGCCTTACGGTGGGGTTGACACTGGACGCCACGGGACGCACCTCCGGCTCCGTCATGCTGATGTCTCCTGCCCCGCAGCCTGCCACCCCCAACCTCGGCGGCGCTGGGAAAATGCCGAACCGAAAGTCCGCTTGCGCCCGCCCGCCGCAGCCTGCACGGACGGACGCGTACGCGGGGCGGCGGGCCGTACCGCCGTCACGAGGGACGGGCCGGCCCGCCGCCCCGCGTCCTGATGCGGCTCCCGAACCGGGCCTTGGGGACTGCGGTGCGGTCGATGTGGAGCGGAGGGTGGTGCTGATGGTGCCGTCAGTTACTGCCTCTGGCTGTCTTCTGGCTGTCTCTTGCTGCTGACCGTGCGCTGCTATCGGTGATCGGAGGAACTGCCGAACCGTTTCACGAGGCGCCCGCACGGGCCATGACGCCTTCACGGACCGGCTGGGCGGCGGCTTCGGCGGGTGCCGCAGCCCTGGAACGCACTGCCGCCCTGCGGCCCGGGGCACCGGATCCGCCCGCGGCACCGGCCGCGGCGGCCGACCGCCGGGGCTGCGCACCGACGCCGTTCTGCACGTCCATCACGGCGTGCGCCACGAGCCCGCCCATCGGGTCGTGCCTGATCAGGTCCCGCAGCCGGGACCGCGAGGAACGGCCCTCATTGCCCGGGTAGAGATGCTTGCCGAGGCCGACCGCGTGCGCGAGCGCGGCGAGCGCCGCCGTCCGCGGGTCCGGCGGCACGCCGGTGCGGATGGCGCTGTCCAGCCGGGACCTGATCTCCCGGCTGATCGCCGTGTCCGTCGCCTGGTAGCGCGTGGTCGGCAGCACCCCGCACATCTGGCCCGCCACGGCATGCACCATGCCGCACCGCTCCAGGTGCGTGAGGTACGTCTGGCGCAGCCCCAGCCGGGGCCCGCCGATCCAGTGGACGGCGCGGACCGGACTGCCGCGGCGGCGCAGCAGTTCGAGCGCGGTGTCCAGGGTCGGATCACCTGTCGGCCGTGGGTGCACCACGGCGATACGATCCCCGTCAGGGGCTATCCGTCCGGCCAGAGCCAGCTCCACTAGCTGAGCTCCGGCGAGACCGAGATCGAGCGACTGCGGCTGCGCCGTGGTACCCGTGGCCGGGTCCAGGGCGAGCAGCAGAAGCTCCTCCGGAATTGTTCTGCGGCTCCTGCCCATCCATGCCTCCCCGCGTGGATGAGTGACAGGGTGACCCCTCTCACATTGGTCTGTCGAGAGCGCGTGGTGGCTTCGTGTGGGAACCGGTAGGTATGTCGTCTCGTCTAGCACGTGGGTGAACCCAGGCGAAGCCCTCTGGAGATACGGGTGCGCATGCACGCGACGATCACAGAGGACACTGGTAGACGTTGAGTGAATTCCGGGCCCTGAGGCGCGCTGGCGCCTCCGGATCCGGATGTACGGCGCGCGAATTTTCGAGGAGGCATCGGTGGCGGGCGAGTCCCCCGACATGTCGGAGCAGCGGAGCGGCCTGCGGTCGGCTTCGGGCGCGGGTACCGGTGCCGGTTCCGGTTCCGGGTCCGGTGGGCCTGCGGCCGGTACCGGTACGGGTGTTGCCGGCGGCAGGGACAGTAGTTCCGGCGCCGCCACCGCTGACGGCGGTCGGGGCGAGGGCCGGCCGGCCGGGGACGCCGACGGCGCGACCGGCGCTGCGGCACGCTCCGAGGCGGGCGGGGCCGGGACCGGGGCCGGTACGAAGGCGGCCAAGGACGGCGGACGTCCCGATCCGCGCGTGGCCGTGCGTGACGGTGCGGACGACGGGGCAGGTGAGGCGGCGGCTGCGGGGTCCGGAGCGGCGAAGCCCGGTTCGGGCGACAGAGGCAAGGCCGGTGCGGACGCCGACGGCAAGGCCGGTGCGGCTGACGGTGCCGAGGACGGCGCGGCGGCTGCGAAGTCCGGTGGTGCGGGCAGCGGCAAGGCCGACCAGGCGACTGCTGTGTTCGGTGCTGTGAAGACGGCCGGGGACGAGGCCGGTGCCAAGGACGACCAGGCGCCTGCCGCGTCCGATAAGGCGGACAAGGCTCCCGCCGCGTCCGACGACGCCAAGGCCGATGCCAAGGGCGCCAAGGCCGATCAGGCCACCGCCGTGTTCGGCGCCGTCAAGGCGCCCAAGAGCGACGCGGGCTCCGAGCCCAAGGCCGCCTCCTGGGGTGCCGGTGCCTCCGGCAACGGCAAGCCCAAGGAGGACGCCCGGCTCAAGGCCGCCGTCGCGGCCTGGGTGGCCGAGACCGAGACCGAGGAAAAGGGCGACGGCGAGGGCAAGGCGGCCTCGGCCGATCAGCCCACCGAGCTGATCGAGGCCCCCAAGGCTCCCAAGGACGGCAAGGGCGCCAAGGACTCGAAGGCGAAGGCTTCCGCCGACCAGCCCACCCAGGCCATCAAGGCGCCCGCGAACCCGGACTCCGAGTCCGAGCGCACCAGCCAGTTCGTCCCGCTGAAGAAGGACGGCGCTCCGGCGGCGAAGCCGCTCAAGGCCCCTGAACCGGCCGCCGAGCCGAAGGCCGCGCCGAAGCCCGAGGCCAAACCCAAGGCCGCGCCCCCGGCGCCCCCGAAGCCCGAGGAACCGGCGGAGCCCAAGGCTCCGCTGGATCTGCTCGCCCAGCTGACCAACACCCCGCCCCCGCCGGAGACCCCGGTGCGCACGGCGGTGCGCCGGGTGAAGATCTGGACGCCGCTGGTCGCGCTCCTCGCGATAATTTTCGTGGTGGTGCAGGCGATGCGCCCGCTGCCCGCCCCGAAACTGGCGCTCGCGGACAAGTCGTCCTTCACCTTCGAAGGCGGCACGCCGTCGCTGCCCTGGCCCACGGAGGGCCAGGCGATCGTGGACGTGGACGGCCTCGGCCGGGTCGGCTCGTACGGCGAGATGAAGCCGCTCCCCATCGGCAGCGTGGCCAAGGTGATGACGACGTACATCATCCTGCGCGACCACCCGCTCAAGAAGGACGGGACCGGGCCGATGATCGACGTCGATCAGAAGGCCGAGGACGACTTCACCAACGGCGTCAAGGAGAAGGAGTCGGTCGTCGAGGTCCACAAGGGCCAGAAGATCTCCGAGAAGGAGGCGCTCCAGGCCGTCATGCTGCCGTCCGCGAACAACGTCGCGCGGCTGCTCGCCCGGTGGGATGCGGGCAGCGAGGAGGCGTTCATCAAGAAGATGAACGACACCGCCAAGGAACTCGGCATGACGAACACCACCTACACCGACGCGAGCGGCCTCATCGAGAGCACCGTCAGCACGGCCGACGACCAGGTGAAGCTGGCCAAGAAGGCGATGCAGGACCAGGTCTTCCGGGAGATCTCCAAGGCGACCGAGTACACCTCCACCACCGCCTCCGGGTCCGGCTCCGGTGTCGAGTACCAGAAGACGCAGCGCAACTTCAACAAGCTCGTCCCCGCGTTCGGCGTCGTCGGCATCAAGACCGGTTCCACGACCAAGGCCGGCGGCAACCTGCTCTTCGCCGCGGAGAAGAAGGTCGGCGACTCCACGCAGCTGATCATCGGCGCGGTCTTCGGGCAGCACAAGAGCCCGATCATCGACACCGCCACCGACTACAGCAAGCAGCTCATCCTGGGCGTGGGCAAGGCGCTGACCACCGGCACCGTCGTGAAGAAGGGCGAGGTCGTCGGCCACGTCGACGACGGTCTGGGCGGGACGACCCCGGTCGTGGCGACCAAGGACCTGACGGCGGTCGGCTGGCCCGGTCTCAAGATCGACCTGAAGCTCACCGACAACGGCAAGGCGATCCCGCACACGGCCAAGGCCGGTACCGAGGTCGGCTCCCTCACCGTGGGCGGCGGCATGGGTGAGGTGAAGGTGCCCGTGGCGCTGCAGAAGGACCTCGCGGAGCCGTCGTTCGGCTCGAAGGTGACGCGCATCTCCTGACGGGTGGATATGGCCGGGCCCCGGTACGCGCAGTGCGTACCGGGGCCCGGCCATATCGGTTCTCAGCAGTCGCCGGCGAACTTCACCGAGGCGTTGTTGTTGTACGTGTTGCCCAGGTTGTGGGCGTTGCGGTAGTTGAACACATCGGTGGGACCGCTGTAGTTGGAGTTGTAGAAGACGGTGACCGTCATGCACACGTTGGAGACAGCGGACGCGGCGCCGTTCTTGACGCTCTTGCCCTGGCCGTTGCCGGGGCTGGTGAACGTGTAGCCGGCGAGGTTGGACACGCTGCTCTGCATCGCGTTGTGGGAGCCCTGCTCGTTCGAGTTGTAGAAGAAGCAGAAGCGGTTCGCCTCGCAGTCGCCCGCACTGGCCTGCGCGGTGGTGGCGAGGGTGGGGACGAGCAGGGCGGCGCCCAGGGCTGCTGCGGCGAGCTTAGGGGTGTGCTTCATGTCTTTCGGTCCTCTCTCTGCGGTCGTCCATGGCGTGTGTGCAGTCCTCCGGCATGCCTGAGGGCATGCCGGAGGAAGGGTGGGCGTGCCAGGACGTGAAAATGTCGGCCCACGGTTTACTGATCGCGCAGTACGGCTTCGGCCTTGGCGAGTTGCTCGTTCTTCGTCTTCAATGCTGCGGTGAAGTCGGCTTGTTGTCGTGCGATCAGTTCCTTTTGCAAGGAAGTCTCGGCCGTGAACCAGATGCCGATCAGGTTCACTTGCTGTTTGCAGGCCACGTCGGCGGACGCTGCTCGGCGCTCCGGCTGCGTGGGTGAATTCCCCTGGAAGCGGCGGTCACTGATGGCCGCCAAGGGGTCGGGATAGGAGTAGCCCTGCTCCTTCATGCAGCCGGACCACGCTTCGAATGCCTGCTTCACTTGCGGCACCGAGCGACTGGCGGTAAAGGTCTGGATATTGGCCTGCCGGGCCGCCTCGCCCGGGCCCAGGTCTCCGGAGCCGGCCAGCTCCTTCTTCGCCTCGTCGTAGCAGCCGCCGGGCGGCACCGTCATGCCGTTGACCCGGAGCGTGGTCTCGCCCTCGCCAGTCTTCTCCTGGGACTGCCCGGTGAGCACCTGCTGTTGCTCGGCGGAGAGCTCGGGCGGGTGGACCGGGTGGGTGCGCGGGTCGCGGTCGCCGAGGTGGTAGCCGTCGGCAGCCGCCTGGGCCTTGTCCGTCACCCCGTACCGGCGGTCCATGAAGGTGCGCGGCCCCGTCGGCGGGCCCGGCGGCTTGATCTCGTAGTCGAGGCCGAACCGGCGCAGGCACTTCTTGTGCAGCGCGGCGCCGGCTCTTGCCATCTTCTCCGACTCCGCATCGGAGAAAAGATATGTCTCTATCGGGAGATGCAAGTCGGCGCTCGACAGAAGTTCCGGAGCGCGCGTTTCCCGTGCCGCCTCGGGAACGGAGTGGCTGGATGAGCCGCAGCCGGACAGGAAAATGCATGTGACGCCGGCCAGGCCGGACAGCCTCGTTTGCAGCTTACGGCTGATTAATCGTCGGTCCATGGCCGAAACCCGATCCCCCCGGAAAACGGCCCGGATATTGCGTCCCCCGACGCCGGGCCTGCATTGGCATTCAAACATGGCCAGGCGATGTGGATCAAGATGATTCCGAGCAACGCGATAGAGATGGGTGGTACATGCATTAAAGCGGACATGGGGGATTAATCGACCTGTCTTCGCCAAAAATCGGCCGCTGGCGGGAGCCTTTCCGTGGGTACCGGGCGGTCCGGACGGCGGGCCTCCGGTACCCGGGCATCGAGGGCACCGACCGTGGGGCCGCCCAGTGCCACTACCCTCGAAGGTCTGCACGGACCGACCCGCCGTGCCGCCCATTGCCGAGGTGATCCGGATGAACGTGATGAACGTGAAGAATGGGTGACGACGACCTGGGGGGAAGACGGGGAGAGCCGCAGTGACCACCGTGGGACCGGCGCGGGCCGGTACGCCGGGAGAGCCCGGACATGATGCCGGGGACGAGGACCGAGTCCCGGACACGCCGGGCCGGCGCCTGCCCTCCTGGGCCTTGCGGCCCGACCCGCAGCGCACGGGCTGGCGCGCGGCGCTGACCCGGACCGTGCCGGTCACCCTGATCACGGCGGCCGTGCTGCACGTGCTGTGGTTCTGGGTCTTCGCCAACAGCGGCGGCGACCTGGCCGCCCAGGACGCCTGGGCGGAGTTCGCGCTCCAGCACCCCTCCTCGGCGTACAACCTCGCCTGGTACGGCGGCATGCACCCCGTCTCGTACAGCGTCATCTCGCCGTACCTGATGGCCGTGCTGGGCGTGCGCACCACGATGATGATCGCGGGCACGCTCTCCGCCGGGCTGATCGCCCTGATCCTGGTGCGCAGCCGCGTGGTGCGCCGTCCGCTGTGGCCCGCGCTCTACGGCGCGTTCGCGCTGACGTGCAACGCGATCTCGGGGCGGGTGACGTTCGGGCTCGGCATGATGTTCGGCCTGGCGGCCGTGGCCGTGATCTTCGCGTGGCCGGTGCGCTGGCGCTCGGACGGCTCGTACCGCTGGCCGCGGGCCGCGCTCGCGGGCGTGCTGGCGGGGCTGGCCACGGCGTCGAGCCCGGTCGCCGGTCTGTACGTGGGCATCGTGGCGGCCGCGCTCTGGCTGGGCCGGCGCCGCCCGGCGGCGTACGCGCTGGGCGTCACCCCGGTGATCGTGGTGGGGCTGTCGGCCTGGCTCTTCCCGTTCTCCGGACAGCAGCCGATGGCGTTCCCGTCGACGGTCCTGCCGCTGCTGGCCGGTCTGTTCGGGATGTTCCTGGTGCCCGCGGAGTGGCGCACCGTGCGGGTCGTCTCGGGGCTCTACGTCCTCGGCGTGCTGCTGGTCTGGCTGATCCCCTCGCAGATCGGCACGAACATCTCCCGCCTCGGCATGGTCTTCGGCGGCGTGGTGATGGTCGCCGTGCTGACGGGCACGAAGGTGCCGCCGCGGTCCGAGCTGCTGAAGCGGGGCCGCCGGTGGACGGTGATGGTGCTCGCCCTGCTGACCTGCACGGTCTGGCAGTCGGTCAACTCCATAAGCGACATCATCCACACCACGCCCGCCGCCTCGTGGGCGCGCGAGCTGGCCCCCCTGGTGGACCGGCTGCAGAAGGTGGACGCCGCGCGCGGCCGCGTCGAGGTCGTCCCCGCCCGCAGCCACCGTGAGGCCTCGGCCCTGACCCCGTACGTGAACCTGGCCCGCGGCTGGAACCGGCAGGCCGACCTCAAGCGCAACCCGCTCTTCTACGAGGAGGGCATGCTCACCCCCGCCAGCTACCAGGCCTGGCTCAGCCGCTGGGCGGTGGCCTACGTGGTGCTGCCGACCGACGAGCCGGACAACGCGGCCGTGGAGGAGGCCAAGCTGGTCTCGCAGGGGCAGCCGTACCTGCGCGAGGTGTGGTCGGACGACAACTGGCGGCTGTACGAGGTGAAGAACCCGACCCCGCTGGCCGAGCCGCCCGCGGTCGTGGAGCGCACGGACCCCGACGGCCTGACGATCTCGGTGAAGAAGCCGGGCCCGGTGCTGATCCGGGTGCCGTACTCGCCGTGGCTGGGCCTGGTGGACGCGGAGGGCAAGGACGTCCAGCCGCCGAAGCCGGGGCCCGGGGGCGAGCCCCCGGTCAACGTCCACGGCTGCCTGACGAAGCAGGTGACCCCGCCGAAGGCCGGGGAGCCCGAGGACGACTGGACCGTCCTGCAGGCGCCCCACGCGGGGAGCTACCGGGTCGTGGCGCGGTACAAGCTGCCGCGCGGGACCGGGTGCCCGGACGACATGGCGCGGTGAGGTCCCGGGGCTTCGCCCCGGACCCCGGACCGCGCTGCGCGCGCCGTGCGGCGGAGCCGCAATCTGCGGTCACCCCGAGTGACGGCCCCCTCACCCGTTCGGCCCTCGGCGTCCCGGCGCCGGAGTGCGGCCCCCGCGGATCCCCGGTTCGCTCGACCTTGGAGGGGCGCGGAACCCCCACCCCCCGCGCGGCACATCCGCGTGCCGCATCCGCGCTCACGGAGGAAGAAGCATGCGTACTGCACGAGTGCTCGCCGGGACCGCAGGGACCGCCCTGGCCATAACCGCCCTTCCCGCCTTCGCGGGCGACTTCGGGAAGCTCGAGGTCACCCCCGGCACCGTCCAGCCCGGCGCCGAGGTCACCGTGAACACCACGGCCTGCGGTCCGAAGGGGCACGGCACGGGCGACGCCAGCGCCGTCGGCGGGCCCGCGTCGTTCGACCTCAAGCCGGGCACCCACAAGGAGGTCGTGGTCGGGCAGTTCATGGTGCCGAAGAACGCCAAGCCCGGTACGTACGGCATCGGTGCCAAGTGCGCCAACGGCAAGGAGGCCACGGGCGACCTGGTCGTCGCCTCGGGCAGCGCCTCCGGCTCGCCCTCGGCCGCGGCCTCGCCCATGCCGAGCATGTCCCCGGCCAAGCCCCCGCAGGGCGGCATGAAGACCGGCGTCGGCGGGACGAGCGAGGAGTCGGGCACGGCCGACATCGTGGCCGGTGCGGCCCTGATGGCGATGGCGGCGGCCGGCGGTGTCTGGTTCCTGCGCCGTCGCGGCACCGGCAGCCGGTACTGAGCCGGCCGCGCGAAGCCGGCGCTCCGGCCGGCCCGGACCGCCCCGGTACCCGGACCCCGTACGCGTCCGGGTACCGGGGCCACGGTCCCCGGACCGTGGTGGAGGACTCCGATGCGCAAGAAGATGCGCAAGAAGACGCGCAAGGACCGCCCCCGACGGCGCCCCCGTCCGCACGCCCGGCCGGCCGCCTGGTGCGACGGTCCGCCCGGGCTCCCGTTCCGGGCCCTCCGTGACGCCCTGCGCGACCTGTGCGCCACGGCGACGGCCGCCGTGGCCCTCGGGGCCGCGCTCTGCACGGGCGGCGCGCTGATCAGCGAGGGCACCCGGGAGCACATACCGCCCCCGCAGCCCTCGGCCGCCGAGGCGTTCGCCGCGGGAGCCGCCAGGGTGATCCGCCCGGACCAGTTGATCCCGCCGCTGCCGCCCGCCCCGCCCACCCGGATCCGGATCCCCGACATCCAGGTCGACGCCCCCCTGACCACCCTCGGCCTGCTGCCCGACGAGACCCTCGCCAGCCCGCCGGAGGACGACAAGAACCTCGCCGGCTGGTACGCGGCCGGCACCGCCCCCGGCGCCACCGGAACCGCCGTCATCGGCGGTCACGTCGACACCGAGTCCGGCCCTGCGGTCTTCTACTCCCTCGGCGCCGTGAAGAAGGGGCAGACGGTCGAGGTGGCGCGCGCCGACGGCCGCACCGCCGTGTTCACGACGGACGCCATCGAGGTGTACGAGCGGGCGGACTTCCCGTCCCGGAAGGTCTACGGGGCCACGGGCCGGGCCGAGTTGCGGCTGATCACGTGCGGCGGGGGCTTCTCGCAGGAGACGGAGGAGTACCTGGGCAACGTGGTGGTGTACGCGCACCTGACGGCGGTGCTCCAGCCGCTGCAGGGCCCGCAGGCCGCTCTCAGGAGCCGCCCCTGGAAGGCTGGGCCTCGCGGGCCCATGCCGCCAGCCCGGCGATGAAGCCCGCCCGTTCGTCCGGCGTCAGGCTGTCGAGCGCCCGCAGCAGCGGGGCGGAGCGCCGGGCGATGAAGGACTCGACGAGCGCCTGGTAGCGGGCGTCGATCCGCACCAGCATCCGCCGCCGGTTCCCCGGGTCCTCGCGCCGTTCCACCAGCCCCGCCTTGTTGAGCGCGCTCACCAGCTCGCTGACGGTCGACAGCGACAGCCCCATCCGGCGGGCGAGTTCGCCCACGGCCAGCGGCTGTTCCGCGATCAGCTGCGGCAGCACCGCGCCGTGCCGGGGCGTGAGGCCGTGCACGTCGAAGACCGCGCGCAGACGGTCGGGCATCTCGGTGAGCGCGTTGCGCATGTAGGGGGAGACGAGCGGGACGAGGCCGATGGCCTCCATCTCCTCGGCGGTCGGGAGGCGGTGCTTTCCGGGCTGACCGGGCTTTCCGTGCTTTCCGGGAGCGGGGGCGTGCGGCATACTGCGAGTCTAGATGCTTCGGATATCCAAACTGTTTGGAAAGCCAAACCAAGGACTTCGAGGGGGACACCCATGCCCGCCGTCACCTACCGCGACGCGCTCGGCGAGGCGCTGGAGCGCCTGGACGACCTCGGCTACGAGCGCGGAGTCGGCACCGGCCTCGCCAACCACGGCCCCATGGGCGCCGAGGCCCTCGCCGCCCTCGGGCACGGCGCCGAGGTCGCCGCGTGGGTCGAGGGCTACCGCACCGCCATGCCCCACCACGAGGTGCCGGAGGCACGCTTCGCCCTCGACCCCGCCGACGAGTCCTCCTGGCGCCCCGCGCTCGGCGACTTCTCCCGCGCGGGCGACTGGGAGCGGCTCCTCGCGCGCGAACTCGCCGGGGCGCCCTGGCGCGAGGTGCTCGTCCGCTGGTGGCCCCGGCTGCTGCCGGGCATGCTCGCCGGCCTCACCCACGGCCTGATCCGCACGGCCCACGCGGTCCGCTCCCTGGCGGCGACGGAGGAGCCGACGCAGCGTCAACTCACCGAGCTGGCAAGGGGGCTGGCCTACTGGGCCGCCCGCTTCGCCCACCTCCCGGGCGAGGTGCGGATCGGCGGCACGTACGACCTCGCCGCCGCCATCGCCTCCGTGCCCCGGACGCCCTACGAGGGCAAGCGCGGCCGCGCCGCCGCGGGCGCGCGGCTGGCCGACCCCGCCCGGCTGCCCGGATACGCGGAGGCGCTCGAAGCGCTGGGCCCCGCCGCCACGGAGCGCCCGGACTGGCTGCTGACCGAGATGACCACCGAGTTCTCGGGCGTCTACCTGAGCCACCCCGAGGTCCTCCCCGTCCCGCTGATCCACGGCGTCACCGCCCCGGCCGCCGTGCGCCTCGTCCTGCCGCACCTGCCGGAGGGCCTGCACCGGCCGACGGTGGCCGCGCTCTGGCAGGTGCACGCGACGCTGCTGGTGACCTTCACCGAACACCGTGGCAGCGAGGCCGGGGCCGCGCGGGCGGCGGCGGAGAAGGACGTGCCGCCGTTCGACGAGCTCGTCGCGCGGGCGGTGGAGCACGGCGACGAGCACGTCATCAAGTTCACCGAGGCGGCGCAGCGCGAGCACGCGCTGCGCCCTGACCCCCGTTATGCGGCGGCGGTGTCGGCGGCGCAGCAGCGGATCAAACCGCGGCGCTCCGCCAGGGGTGCGGTTCGGTAGGTGCGGGTCGGCTGTGGTTGCTCGCGCAGTTCCCCGCGCCCTTTCGGGGCGCGTACCGCACCGGGGTCAGGACGGTGAGGCCGCCCGTAGCTCGGCGAGCGCATCGAGAATCGGCTGGCCGTACTTCGCCAGCTTGCTTTCTCCGACGCCGTTCATGCTCGCAAGCTCGTCGAGGCCGGCAGGCATCCGCGTCGCGATCTCGCGCAACGTCGCGTCGTGGAAGATCACGTACGCGGGCACGCCCTGCTCCTTGGCCGTGGCCGCGCGCCAGGCGCGCAGCGCCTCGAAGACCGGCACCGCCTCGGCGGGCAGGTCGACGGGGGCGCGCTTGCCGGAACCCGAACCGGAGCCGGACTTCGAGGACTTGGCGGCCTTGGCCGCCTTCTCCGGTTCGCGCCGCAGCAGCACCTGCCGCTGCGAGCCGAGCACCTCGCCGCTGGCGTCGGTGAGCACCAGCGTCCCGTACTCGCCCTCCACCGCGAGCAGCCGCTGGGCGAGCAACTGCCGTACGACGCCCCGCCATTCGGCCATGCTCAGCTCCGTGCCGATGCCGAAGACGGTGAGGGCGTCGTGGTCGTGCTGGATGACCTTGGCGGTCTTCTTGCCCAGCAGGATGTCGATGATCTGCCCCGCACCGAACTTCTGCCGCCGCTCGCGGGCCAGCCGGAGGACCGCCGACAGGAACTTCTGCGCGGCGATCGTGCCGTCCCAGGTGACCGGCGGGGTGAGGCAGGTGTCGCAGTTGCCGCAGGGGCCGCTCTGCTGTCCGAAGTAGGCCAGCAGCTGCACCCGGCGGCACTCGACCGTCTCGCACAGCGCCAGCATCGCCTCCAGGTGCGCGGCGAGCCGGCGGCGGTGGGCCTCGTCGCCCTCCGAGCCGTCGATCAGCTTGCGCTGCTGGATCACGTCCTGCAGACCGTAGGCGAGCCAGGCGGTGGACGGCTGGCCGTCGCGCCCGGCGCGGCCCGTCTCCTGGTAGTAGCCCTCGACGGACTTCGGCAGGTCGAGGTGGGCGACGAAGCGCACGTCGGGCTTGTCGATGCCCATGCCGAAGGCGATGGTGGCGACCATGACGATGCCGTCCTCGCGCAGGAAGCGCGACTGGTGGGTGGCGCGCGTGGCCGCGTCGAGCCCCGCGTGGTACGGGAGGGCGTCGATGCCGCTCTGCACCAGGAACGCGGCGGTGTCCTCGACCCCCTTGCGGGACAGGCAGTAGACGACGCCCGCGTCCCCCGCGTGCTCGGTGCGCAGCAGCTCCAGGAGCTGACGCTTGGGCTCGTTCTTCGGGACGATGCGGTACTGGATGTTCGGCCGGTCGAAGCTGGCGACGAAGTGCCGGGCGCCGCCGAGCTGCAGCCGCGCCGCGATCTCCTTGCGCGTGGCCTCGGTGGCCGTCGCGGTGAGGGCGATGCGCGGCACGTCGGGCCAGCGCTCGTGGAGCGTGGAGAGCGCGAGGTAGTCGGGCCGGAAGTCGTGGCCCCACTGGGCCACGCAGTGCGCCTCGTCGATGGCGAAGAGGGAGATCTTGCCGCGGTCGAGCAGCCGCAGCGTGGCCTCGACGCGCAGCCGCTCCGGGGCGAGGTAGAGCAGATCCAGCTCGCCCGCGAGGAACTCGGCCTCGACCATGCGCCGTTCGTCCGGATCCTGCGTGGAGTTCAGGAAGCCGGCCCGCACGCCGAGTGCACGGAGCGCGTCGACCTGGTCCTGCATGAGGGCGATCAGCGGGGAGACGACGATGCCGACACCGGGGCGCACGAGGGCCGGGATCTGGTAGCACAGCGACTTGCCGCCGCCGGTGGGCATCAGGACGAGCGCGTCCCCGCCGTCGACGACGTGCTCGATGATCTCCTGCTGCTCGCCGCGGAAGGCGTCGTAGCCGAAGACGCGCCGGAGGCAGCGCAGGGCGTCGCTGTCGTTGGTGTCCATTCCGGAAGTGTAGGGGGGAAGGGGTGACACGAATGGGGGATGTGGACAACCAGGGGCGCGCGCTCGTACGCGCCCCGCAAGGGGCGCGGGGAACTGCGCGAGCAACCGGAGCCGACCCGCACCCGACCGACTACGCCACCTCGATCCCGAACTCCCGCACCAACGCCTCCAGGCCCCCGACGTACCCCTTCCCGCCCACGACGAAGTCCCAGTCCCCGCTCGCCCGCTTCCGGAAGGACCCGAGGACGAGCGCGGTCTCGCCGGCCCGGCCGTCGGACACCTCCAGCTGTCCGAGCTCGCTCCCGGCCGCGTCCGCGAGCCGGATCCGGGCGTCGGTGAAGCCGGAGAGGTCGGCGTCCGGGTTCACGGCCGGGTCTATGGCGGCCGCGAGCACCAGCCGGTCCGCCTGCGCGGGCAGTGCCTCGAAGGCGACGCGCAGGGCGGCCTTGTCCGCGGCGGAGGGGGCGACGGCGCGGACGGCGCCGTCGGGCGTGCGCGGGTTGTTGTAGAAGACGAAGTGATCGTCGCCGAGGACCCGGTCGCCGGTGCAGACGAGGGCGCAGACGTCGAGGGCGACGCGGCCGGACCAGGACATGCCGAGCACGTTGTGCTCGGCGGGCCCGTCGGTGACGGGAGCCGGCCCACTGCTCGCGGGGCTCCCGGGCCCCAGCCGCCCCCGCAGCCCGTGCTCCTGCAGCAGCCCCACCAGCTCCTCGCCGGAGACGAGCGTCAGTGGCTTCCCGCCCGCGAAGGCGTACGACCCGGGCCCGAACCCGGAGGTCGTGACGAGCACGCCCTTGTTGGCGCCGGCGCCCTGCACGGTCCCGTAGAGATCGCGCACGGCGGTCGGCGGCACCGTCTTCCGGTACCGCTTGACCTGCACGATGATCCGCCCGCCGCTGATCGGGTCGGGGTCGAGGGCCTCGACGTCGACGCCGCCGTCGTTCGACCGCTGGGTCATCACGGCCTGCATGCCGCGGGCCCGGAAGAGCTCGGCGACGAGTACCTCGAAGGCGATCGGGTCCATCTCGAAGAGGTCCGGGTCGTCGTCCCCGCCGTGCGACACCACCCCGCGGCCCACGTCGCCGGGCTGCCGCGCGGGCCGCACCGCCGCCAACTGGTCCGGCCGGGCGGAGAGTTGCCCGCCGAGCCCCTCGACGAGGCAGTCGACGGCACTGACCTGTGCCAGCCGCAGCCCGGAGAAGACCGGCCGGGCGACGGACACGGACGCGAGCACGATCTGCGCGCGCTGCCCGGTGACGGGGTCGTGGTCGTCGACGAAGCCGTTGAGGACGACGGACTCCAGCATCCCGAACTCGTCGGCGGCGAACAGCTCGTGCACGGCCAGCAGCACGCACTGCGCGAGCAGGTCCCGGTGGATCGCGCGGCGCTGCGTGACGGGCCGCGCGGTCTCCTTCTCCTCGTCGGCGGTGGGCATGTAGCGCACGGACTTCACGGCCGGCACGACGTCGGGGCCGGGCAGCTCCCAGTCGACGACCAGCTGCCGGGGCCCGGGGTCGTAGGCGGCGGAGAGCCGGTGGGGGAAGTCGTCGGGCCGGGCGAAGGCGTAGAGGGCGGCCGAGAAGTACTCGACGACGGCGTCCGGGTCACCCTGCCCCAGGGCGGCGACGAGCTCGCCCACCCCGGCGTTGTACTGCCGGACCTCCTGCAGCTGGGCGGCGGCCCACTGGTCGTACTGCTGCCGGTAGGCGGCGAGTTGCTGCTGCCGCTGCGCCTCGGCGGCCTGAGCGGCCTGCCGGTCGCGCTCGTACTGGGCCCGGCTGCCGAACCCGCGGTACCGGTTGGGGTCGGGCAGGACGACGGGCTGCCCGAGGTGTCCGGGGGAGAAGGCCGGCACCTGCTCGGGACGGGCGAGGGCGGCGGTGCTGAAGGCGGGGGCCCGGCAGCCCTCGGCGAGGAGCGAGGACAGCGCCTCGACCTGGGCGTCCAGCTCCTCGTTCCGCCGCCGGACCTCGGCCTCCCGGCTCTGCCGGTACGCCTGCCGCTGCTCCCGGTCGAGCCGGGCCCGCTCCCGCTCCAGGGCCCGCTGCTGCCGCTCGGCCTCCCGCTGCGCCTGCACGGCAGCCCGCTGCCGCGCCTCCTGCTGCCGCTGCTGCTGCCGCTGGGCCTCGGCCCAGACCCCCATCAGTCCGTTGGAGCGTCGGCTCATTGCGGACCCATCCCTCCCCCCGAGACCGGCCCAGCCCCGGAAACCGTTCGTTGACCAGCGGTTACGGGGCAATTTTAGGGGGCTGAGCCGACGTCAGGACGCGGTGGTGGATGGCACTGCCAACGGCGTTGCCTTCGGGCCAACTTGACGGTGGCGCAAGCCGTGCCTGCCGCCCCGCGGGCTTCGGCTATAGCCTGCGCACCGCGCGCGCAGTACGGCTCCTGGTCCACTCCACGAAGAGAAGAGGACACATGAAGTCGCACTATCGCCTACCCGGCATCGTCGCCGCCGCAGCAGCGCTCGTGCTCGGCGCCGTCGTGACCGGTACGACCCAGGCCTCCGCAGCGCCGCAGAGCCCGGAGCGCACCTCCAGACCCGCCGGTGCGGAGGACTACGGCTGGATCCGCAACGCCAACAGCGGTCACTGCCTGGCCGTCCCGGGCGCCAGCACGGCGAACGGGATGGGTCTCATCCAGTGGGGCTGCGGCACCTGGCGCGACCACTTCTGGCAGTTCGAGTACGCCTTCAGCAGTGGCGGGCTGAACTACTACCACATCCGCAACCTCAACAGCCAGCAGTGCCTGGCCGTCCCGGGCGCCAGCAAGACACCCGGCATCGAGGTCATCCAGTGGCCCTGCGGCGGCTGGGCGGACCACTACTGGGGCATCGAGTACACCGACCGGGGCACCCGGCTGGTGAACTGGAACAGCGGCCAGTGCCTGGCCGTCCCGGGCGCCAGCATGGCGCAGGGCGAGAAGGTCATCCAATGGCCGTGCGGTGACTGGCCGGACCACTTCTGGAACTTCTGATCCGGCACCGGCCGGGGCCGGCCGTGGAGGTGCCGGCCCCGGTTCCCCGGATCACGTCAGTTGACGCAGGGGATGCCGCCCTTCACCGCATCACCGGCGAACTTGTCGTCCGACTTGTCGCCGGAGGAGGACGAACCCGGCGCATCGGAGGGTGAGTCCGACGGGCTCGGGGACGAGCTCGCGCCCGCCGACACCCCCTTGAAGTCCTGCCCCAGCGTCACCTGCACATGGCCCGCCGGCACCGTCGGGCTGGCCAGCGGGGCCGCCGTCACGCCGAGGCGGCCCGCGATCTGCCGGCCCGCGTCCTCCGCGCCCTTGCCGTAGACGACGGTGGTGTGGGGCTGGGGCACCGTGTTGGACGCACGGCCCTCCGTGTAGCCCGCGTCCTTCAGGGACTTGAGCTCCTCGGCCGCCGCGCCCGTCCGGCCCGAGCCGTTCAGCACGTCGACGGTGCCGGGGGCGGGCTTCGCCGGGGCGGCGGACGATCCGCCCGCGCTCGGCGAGGCCGACGACGAGGCGTTGCCGAACCGGTCCCGTACCAGCGCCCGGATCTTCTCCGGGTTCACCAGCTGCACGTCCTCGCGGTTGCGCGTGGCCGAGCCCTCCGTCGGCAGCGTGTTGAATTCGACCTTGCCGCCGGTCAGGTTGGTGGCCTGCTGGGCGAAGTCGATGACGTTCAGCTTGCTGTCGATGACCAGGTCCTTCTTCACCACGCCGAACAGGCCCTGCAGCTTGCCCAGGCTGTCGAAGACGCCCTCGCCCTTCAGCTTGTGGGTGACGGAGGAGAGGAACGCCTGCTGGCGGTGGGTGCGGTCCAGGTCGCCGCCGTCCAGGCCGTGCCGCTGGCGGACGAAGGCCAGCGCCTGCCGGGGGTTGACCTCCTGGAGGCCGGCGGGGAAGTCGGCTCCCGAATACCGGTCCTTCACCGGGTGCTTGAGACACACCTGGATGGGCTGGAGCACCTTGGCGATGTCGTAGAAGCCCAGCAGATTGACCTCGGCGAAGTGGTCGATCGGCACGTCGAGGAAGTTCTGCACGGTCGCCAGCGTGGCCTCGCGGCCCGCCTCCCGGCTGCCCGCCTCCAGGTCGGCGCCCCGCTTGCCCTCCTTGTAGAGCCGCTCGCGGGCGCCCGTGTAGGCGTTGGAGTACGCCTCCTTGATCTTGTAGTGCCCCTGCGTCGAACCGTCGCCGTTGAACGTCTGGACGTAGTCGTCCCGGGGGATGGAGAACGCCTGGACCTTCCCGCCGTCGGCGGGGATGTGCATCAGGATGAGGGTGTTGGTGTTGTAGTAGCCGATGTCGCTCGATCCCGCGTGGAGTTCGTCCTGGACGAACTCCTTCGGCAGGTCGTTGCCGTTCATGTCCTTGCGCGAATCGAGGCCGATCAGCAGCAGGTTGACCGAGTTGTCGAGGTGCTTGCGGCCCACCTTGCCGAGCGCGTCGGAGGTGTTGAGGCCGCTGGTGATCCAGTGGTACGCGGCCCAGGAGACCCCGCAGGTCGCCAGCACGGCGGCCGAGGTCAGGCCGGCGACGGTCCGTCCGACGATCACCCCGCGGGGGGTGCGGGAACCGCTGCCGCCCCGGCGGTGGGGCGCACGGCGGCCGCCGGGCCTGTCGCTGCTGGTGCGCCGCTCGGCGCCCGGTTTATCGCGCACGGTACGCACCGCTCTTCCTCGCCCCTCGGCCGGGCGTCACGCCTCGCCTCGCTCGCATCCACCGCACCGTCAGCACCAGCAGCAGCGCGATCTCTGCCGCCGCCATCGCCGGAAAGGCGTCGATCGCCCAGTGGACGGCTCCGGTGGTGGCTCCCTTGGCCTGGGAGTCCTTCGGGCCCGCCGCCAGCTCGGCGGCCACGGTGATCAGCAGCACCACGGGGGGCGGCGCGTACGCGACCCACCAGGCACCCGCCCGCGAGCAGGTCAGGGCCGCCAGCACCGCCCCGGCGACCGCCGTGAGCGCGAAGATCCAGCCCAGCGAGGCCGTGACCAGCTCGTCGGCGAAGGCGCCGGCCACCGGCAGCACCAGAGCGACCAGCGCCGCTCTGCGCGCCTGCGCCCGCGTTCTTCCGCTTCCGCTTCTTCCGCCGCGCGCCGAAGACCGGCCCCGCGGGGCCGGGACCCGGCGTGATCCTTGCGCGCGGGGACGGGAGGCGGCCGGGTCCGGCGAGGGCCTCGCGGCCCTGTCCGGGGCTCCGGCCCGCTGGCCTGCCGTGGGCATTCCGGGTTGCATAGTTGCGCAATGTAGCAAGTGTTCCGGCTAGGCTGTGCGGGTGTCCGGGAGGAATCCCGTGAACGCAACCGCAGACGGGGGAGGAGCCACGCCGATGGCGGCACCAGGGGAGCCTTCGGAACAGGCGCTCAACGCCGCGGCCCTGAAGTTCGGACTGCTGTCCTCTCCACTGCGCCTGCACATCGTATGGGCACTGGCCCGCCGTGAGAGCGATGTCACACAGCTGGCCCGCCGTGTGGGCGCCCGCCCCCAGGCCGTCAGCCAGCACCTGGCCCGGCTGAAACTCGCCGGTGCCGTCCGTTCCCGCAGCGAGGGCCGGCACCAGATCTATGCGGTGACGGACCCACGGCTGACGGCGGCCGTCGAGACGATGATGGGGCCGGCGGGCCGGGCCGACGGGCTGTCGGCCTGAGGGCGGCTACTGCGTGCCCAGCAGGTCCAGGATTCTGTTGACCGCCTCGAGGACCGGCTGCCCGACCGTGCCGACGGTGGCGGCGATGCCCGCGACGGCCAGCAGGGCACGGTGCCGCTCCTGCGGCTGCGCACCGGCGTCGGCGGTGACGCCCGGCAGGGAGTCGTCCAGTGCCTGGGCACTCGCGGCCGGGAGCCTGTCACGGAGCCCGTCCACCAGCTGCAGGAGCTCCTGGACCGCCGCCTGGAGAGCGGGGGACGCGGCCGACGGATCGGCGGCCGGCGCCTGGTTCTTGACGATGCCGGTGTTGCCCGTGCCGCCGTGCATGGTGACGCTGTCGCCGAAGTAGAAGGTGTCGCCGCTCATCAACTCGCCATTCCCACGTTGCCGTTGCCGCCGTACATGTTGACGTTGTCGCCGAAGTAGTAATTCTTCGGGCTGATCGTGATGCTGTCCACCTTCACCTGGAACTCGGTCTCGGGGTTCTCGATCGCGTGGGCGATGTAGCCGACGAGCTGGTTCAGGTGCTGCGGGTTGTCACTGGTGACCACCGCCGTCGACGGGCCCGCCGTCTCGACGGCCAGCACGTAGTGCGACTGGGCCGTCAGGACCGACAGCAGGACCGCGCAGAAGTAGATCAACGTCGCGATGGCGCCGACCCAGACGAAGACGAGGATCCCGCCGCCCGCGTTCCGGCTCGCGAAGGACGCCATGCCGCCGAGGACGGTCAGGGCGATCGCCACGGAGAGCGTGATCCCGGCGTTCTTCAGGAAGTTGGCGACGGCTTCCTTGCGCTTGGGGTGCAGCGTGAACGTGTACACCCGCGCGATGTTCTGCAGGGGATACGCGGCGCTGTCCACCCACAGCAGCCGCTTGCTGACCCGCAGATCGATACTGCGGACGGGCCGCGGGGGCAGCGAAGGCATGGGCGGGGCGGCCTGCGGGGCACTCTGCGGGGCACCTTGCGGCCCGCCCGTCGGATCTGTCGTCTGCACGTGCCGTCCGTCCCCCCGGGGCCTGGGCCCGATGTCCCGTGACTGAGTGGACACCATTAACCACGGGGTGGGTTGGGAGTGCAAGTGGGGATGGACGTGAAGTGTGTTGCTGCTGGGGAGAGTTGAAGCGGCTGCCGGCGGGAACCGGACCGGTGGAACGGAGAAGGCCCAGGACGGAAGAATTTCCGGCCTGGGCCTTCGCGCCGACGGCGCCGGTGCCCCCGGGCAGATTCGAACTGCCGACACCCGCTTTAGGAGAGCGGCAGGGGATCAGTACGGCTGACCTGCGCATTCACTGGGCAGGGATCGGGCTGGAGCTTGAGCCGCTGTGTGCCGCGATTCCCCGCTGTTCCCTGCTCGATCTGGCACGGATGTGGCACGACTCACCACGTGCGGCCGGGCGGTCTGCCACGATGGTGGCGAGCTGAGCGGAGCGCCCCTGACGGGCTTAGCCACAGCGCGGTAGCAGCTGGCTCCCCCTCAGCCTAGACCGGGCGGTGCGATCTCCTCACGCTCGTGCATGTGCGACGGCGTGAGTACGGCGCTCGACTCTGCGGTTGCTGCGGTACGCGAACCGGCCCGGCACCGCCCACCTCCCCTCCTAGCCAGCGTGCTTCCGAAATACGCGACGGCGTGAGGGCGGCTCTGCGGGTTTGGCCGGTGTCCTGCCCGGTCTGGGGTCGGGCATGGCCAGGGGGCCGTACGCTTGCTGGCAACTCGGGCAGGCTTCTCCCCTGCCCGCAATGTGTCCGAGTGGCCCCCTGGTCTTGCCCGACGCGGGACCCGGACCGGGGAGGTGGGTAAAGCCGCAGAGCCGCCCGGCCCATCCCGTGGCCGGCTCTTCCTCCCCAGGCTCCGGCCGTGCCGTAACCAGGGCGCGTGTCGGCGCAGGCGCGCGGAGCGGGCCGAAGGCAGGAGCGGCAGCGCGACCGGAGCCGAAAGCGCGCCCGGCGAAGCGGAGCGCAGCCGGGTGCCTTGATGAAGTAGGGAAAGTTCTACCGCGCCAGGATCAAGCGCTTGCCATCGTGGCTCCGTACGTGAGGGCCGTTGCCATCTAGGGCATCGAGAAGGCGGATCGCGAAGACCTCGGACATCCGCTCGCTCACCTCTTCTGGCGTGAGCCAGCCCACCGCGATGGACTCGCTGGACGTGCGCTCGCTACCCCCGGAGGGCTTGCAGCGAAAGACCAGGGCGAGCACTCCGGCGGAAGTGTTCTTGTACACCCCGGTCAGTTGCTGAACTTCGACCGTGATCCCAGTCTCTTCGTAGGCTTCGCGACGGACGCCTGCCTCGGGGGCTTCGTGGATCTCTAGTACGCCACCCGGAGGCTCCCACGCTTTGTTGTCCGCTCGCTGTACCACCAGCATGCGGCCATCGTCCCGGACCACAGCCCCTGCCACCGAGACGGAGTGAAGGAGCGTGGACCGGGTGCTGATCCGGTTGCTATCCATAGAGACAAAGACTCCCCGGCCATGCTCGGCGATCACGAGTCCCTGTTCAGAGAGAAGACGGATGGCTTCGCGTGCTGTGTTACGAGCGGTGCCGTACTGCTGAGCAAGCATCCGTTCGGAGGGAAGCTTCTGGCCCGGCCCAAGGATCCCGTCCAAGATCTGGCCCCGCAGGTCATTGGCGATGCGCTTACTCGGGAGCACCTTTTGCCCGCCACCTGGGGTCACCATGCGGGTCAGAGTACAGCTGTCCCAGGTGAGTTACCCAGCGGCGAGCCTCCTGTTGCCTGCTCGCTGGACCGCCGGAACACGCCCGTCGTCCTGGACGGCTGCCCCGACCATTGGCATGGGGTGCAGGGGTACAGCCTGAGGGATCACAGGACGCCCGTTCGTTCGGCTAGCCTGGCGAGCTGCTCAGGAACGCGGTTGCCCGAGAGCTGCACCAACTCTTGTACTACTTCACGGACTAGGTGGTGGGCGCGGATGTGTTCTTGCGTGAGCTCTTCCGCTTTGATCAGCGCGGATACCGCCTCGCCGACGTGACGTCGTTGCGCATGTGCTCGTGCCACGTCAACCAGGAACCGCGATTGGCGCTCCGCAGAGAGTGACGATGCATCGATCTTGGCTGCAAGGTCTAGTGCAAACCCTGCGTCTCCAAGATCAATCGCTGTGCTTACTGCGTGCAACTCGACGTTAGTTGGGCCAAACTCGGTGTCGAAGTCATTCCGATCCCCACCCAGACGCTTCGCGATCTTCCGCGCTTCCTGGATGTGCTCGTGCGTCGCCGCCCGGTTGCTGTCTTGGGCGTTGATGACGGAGAGCACCAAGTGCATTGCCCCTAGGAGAGACAACTCTTCGAGTGGAGCATCTGGTGCTTCGCACCGCGGTGTAAGGACACCAACGGCCGACGAGGCAGCGTGCGTGGCTTGATCGGTCCGCCTCTGGCGAATGAACGCGTGAGCCATGCGGAAGAGGCCGGCTACGACTTCCAAAGGCTGCCCGGCGAGTTCTGCGGCTTGCAATGCTCGATCTGCGGCGACCCAGGCGGCATCAGCCTCGTCTTGGCGCGCGAAGCTTGCCGCGGCGGCTTGGTAGATCCGTGCGCGGAGTGCGTGCAGTTCCGCTTGGGCGGTCATGGGGGCGTGTCGGACTGCCCTCTCAACCTCCGGCAACAAGGTAGACAGCAGCTCGGTGAGTTCTGCGTAGCTGGATGCATGAGCGAGTTGCCAGACCTCGTCGACCTGTGCCCGCAAGTCTGCGACAGCCGGCATGGCCTCTGGCTGCGTTTGATCGAAAAGACTGCCGAGCGCTGGGTGTCCGCTGAGAACGACTCTCACGCCGTCGAGATCATTGCTCTTTGGCTGGTCGTCGGCCTCAGGAACGGCCGCTATCTCGGGCCAAATGTCGTGCTGCGCTACGCCGAGTACATCCGCCAGGGTTTGGCGTACAGGTAGCCGTTCCAGCGGCTGGACGCCGCGCTCGACCTGAGAAACCCAGCTCTCAGACCGCCCCATGGCGGCGGCTAGCTCCCGTTGGCTCATGCCGCGTTGGCGTCGTAGTCCCGAGATGCGGCGCCCAGTTGCTGCACGGTCGGGGTCAGTCACTGATCAACCTCCGCCGAGATCTTTCCCGCGTACGGTGACAGTCGGTCCACCTCGGTGGCGACCACAAACTTCGTTCGCTCTCCCAGGAAGTGCTGTGTGTGCGGCTGGCGTTCGTGCTCTTCGAACGCTGCGTGGTCGGCGTACAGCTCGAAGAACACGCGCTGGTCTGGTGCACCCTCAACCTCGTTGCAGGCGTAGATCAGAGTTCTTGACTCCTTCGCCTGGATGGCGGCCGTGGTCTCTCGGACCAGGGCGTCGAAGCCTGTTGCTCCACCTTCCTTGAGGGTGAAGCGGACAAACAAACCGAATTGCCCCATTCTCGCCTCCTTTGCGGCACCTCCAGGATCCCAGAAGAGCACATTTCCTACCACCCACAGTTTTTCTATTGACCCACAGTTTTTCTGCGACTACCTTCGAACTGTTCCACCCGACAGGTTCGCTCCCGAGCGGCTTGCACGTCCGGGGGCGTCGAGAAGGGAGTCCCCTCTCATGCGTCAGATCCCTGTAGACACTTCCGCGGCCACCGTGATGGTGGCGCAGCCTCCGCAGTCCAAGGTCAAGGACCGTCGTACCGGTGAGCGTGCGATGGATGTTGAGACGGGTGCCCCGCTGTCGACCGTGGACGTGATGTTCGCGGCCAACGGTGAGGTGGAGATCCTGTCCGTGACCGTCCCGGAGACCGGCATCTCGGGTGATCTCGGGATGGGGACCCTGGTGGCTGTGACCGGGTTGGTTGCCCGGCCGTGGGAGAACGAGTTCAACGGCCAGAAGCGGCACGGGATCAGCTTCCGTGCGGTGGCTGTGACCTCGCTCGCCGCCGGTGCCTCGAAGCCGAAGGCAGCCTGACCGTGACTGGGTTAACGGTCGCGGTGCTGGTGGTTGTCGCCGTCGCGGGTCTGCTGCGGTGGCGGTGCCCCGCCTGGTACTGGCTGACCTTCGGGGTCACTCTCGCCGTGCTGCGGGTCCTGGTCCGGTACAGCTCGGTGATGGACGCGTGCCGGCTGACCGTCCCGCCGTCGCGCTGGCGTCTGGCTCTGGCCCGGGTCGCGAACCGTCCCGTTCCTGAATCGCGGGCTCCGCGCATCCTGCGGATGCGTCCCACGCGGACCGGACTGGTCTTACGGCTCAAACTCCAGCCCGGGCAGGACGCCTTCGATGTCTCTGCCGCTACTGACCGGCTGCGTCACTCCTTCGCGATGTACGGAGTGACCTCCCGTGAGGTGCGCTCGGGCGTCGTGGAAGTGCGGATGACCGGCTACGACGTGCTCAAGCGGGTGCAGATGCCCGCCAAGGTCGACTGCGCGCCGATGCGCATCCCGGTCGCTCTGCGCGAGGACGGCGCGGTGCACTACCGCGATTACCGCGCTGTTCCTCACGCACTCACCCTCGGTGCCACGGAGTCCGGCAAGTCCGTCTATCAGCGTAACCTTGTGGCCGAACTCGCCCCGCGGGACGTTGCCTTGGTCGGTATCGACTGCAAGCAGGGGGTTGAGCTCTTCCCGCTGGCCCGCCGGTTCTCCGCGCTGGCCGACAATCCCGACACCGCGGCAGACCTCCTTGACGTGCTGGTCTCCCGCATGGAGGGCATCTATCAACTGATCCGTACTGAACAGCGCATTGCGGCTGACGTGCCAGATGCGGAGATCGCCGCTGACATCTGGGACCTGCCCCCAGAGCTGCGCCCCACTCCGGTCGTGATCCTGGTCGATGAGGTCGCCGAACTTGCCCTGTTCGCCAATACCCGGGTTCCGCAGCTAATCGAGGTTCCGAGGGGAAAGATTCGGGATCATTGCAGGTCAGCGGGTTGCGTCTAGCGGCGGGGGCCGGAAACTCCTAGTGACACGAATGTGCGATCAGAGTGGATTTGGCCTGGTTGAATAGGTGTAGTGTCTAGTGGCATGTATGTGAAGGCTTCGTCTCGTCGGAACAAGAGCGGGCAGACGGTGCGGTATCTGCAGCTGGCCCACAACGAGTGGGACGCGGACGCCGGGCGCTCACGTACGAAGGTGCTGCACTCCTTCGGCCGGGAGAACGAGGTCGACCGCGAGGCCATCAAGCGCCTGGTCGCCGCACTGACGCGGCTCCTCGACCCCGCCGAGGCCCTGGCCGCCACCACGCCGGGCGACCTGTCGCTGACCGGCTCGCGCCCGCTGGGCGGCACCCATGCCCTGGACGGGCTGTGGCACCGGCTCGGACTCGACGCGGTGATCCGCCGCCAACTCGAAGGCCGGCGCCCGGACCCACGCGTGGAACGGGTGTTGTTCGCGCTGGCAGCCAACCGCGCCCTGGCCGCCTCCAGCAAGCTCGCCGCCACCGAGTGGATCACCGACGACGTCCACATCGAGGGCCTCGACACGATCACCGACGACGCCTGCTACCGGGCCATGGACTACCTGCTGACCATCGAGCCGGCCCTGGCCAAGGAGGCGTACTTCCAGCTCACCGACCTCCTCAACCTGGAGGTGGACCTGCTGTTCTTCGACACCACCTCCACCTACTTCGAGACCGAGGACGCCGACGAGGCGGTCGCCCGTGACAGCCACGGCCGACGCCTGCCCGAGGACGCCGATCCCTCGACCGCCGACAAGGAGAGAGGGTTTCGCGTCCACGGGAAGTCCAAGGACTCCCGCGACGACCTGCCCCAGGTCGTCGTCGGCATGGCCGTCACCCGCGAGGGCATCCCCGTGCGCGTGTGGTCCTGGCCCGGCAGCACCGGCGACCAGGCACTGATCCGCCAGGTCCGCGAGGAACTGCGCGAATGGACGCTCTCGCGCGTCGTGTGGGTCGCCGACCGGGGCTTCTCCTCCGCCGAGAACCGTCGCGCCCTCATGCGAGGCGGCGGCGGATACATCATCGGAGAGAAGCTCCGCACCGACAGCCCCGAAGTCCAAGCCGCCCTGTCCCGCCAGGGCCGCTATGCGACCGTGCGCGACAACATGCAGGTCAAAGAGGTCAACATCGGCTCCGACGACCGCTTCGTCATCTGCTTCAACCCCGAACAGGCCACCCGCGACGCCGCGATCCGCACCCAGCTTCTCACCCGACTCGAAGAGGCCATCACCGACACCGACAAGCTGCCCCGCCCCGAACGCGACCGGCTGGCCGGGTCGTTGTCGACCAAGCCGGGACTGAAGCGGTTCCTGAGGCAGACCCCCGGCGGACTGTTGCGCATCGACAAGAAGAAGATCGCCGCCGAGGAACGGCTCGACGGGAAGTACCTCCTGCGCTCCTCCGACCCCAAGCTGAGCGCCGAGGACATCGCTCTGGGATACAAGCAACTTCTTGAGGTGGAACGAGGCTGGAGGGACATGAAGCAGATCATCGACCTCCGACCCGTCTACCACCGGCGCGAGGACCGCATACGCGCCCACGTCGTCCTGTGCTGGCTCGCCCTGCTGCTGATCCGCGTCGCCGAGACCTCCACCGGACAGACCTGGAACCGCCTCCGCAAGGAACTGAACCGCCTGCACGCCGTCAGCTACACCGGCCCGGCCGGCACCTTCCGCCAGGCCACCGACCTCACCAAGCCCCAACGCGACATCTTCACCGCTCTGAACGTCACCCCGCCCAAGAAGATCATCGACCTGACCGCAGGCCGCTGACCAGGCACTACCCCCACGCCTAGTGACACGCCTCCCCGGCGTGCTCACAGGCATTTCCACAGGTCAACCCACCTTTTCGTGTCCTAGCCGACACAGCTAACTGCGGAACTCAGGCAATAAGGAGGAGGAAAAGCGCCGGGACCGGATCATCACCGCAATGGTCCGCCTCGTCCAGCTCGGCCGCGCCGCCGGGATCTACCTGGAGATCTGCGGACAGCGCTTCGGCTCCGAACTCGGCAAGGGCATCACGATGCTGCGTGCCCAGCTGACCGGGCGGACCGCACACCGGGTCAACGACGAATCAAGCGCCAAGATGGCCTTCGGCGACATCGCCCCGGACGCTGTCCTCGCCGCCATCCAGATCCCCGCCGACACCCCCGGCATCGCCATCGCCGCTGATGCAACCGGCGGTTGGGCCCGCATCCGCGCCCCGCACACCTCGCTGCGCCAGGCCGTGAACGTCTGCAACCGGCACGCGAGCCTGACCCCGGACCTGCCCGAACTCGCCTGCTTCCGGCCCGTGCTGCCTCAACCGGCCAAGGAGCCGGCCCCGGCAGTCGAGAACGTTCCGGCCTCGGTCTGACCCACCTTGCTCCATCGGTCGGCGTGACCGTGTCGCGCCAGGTCCCTACCCATTCCATGCCCGAAACCGAACCGATCAAGGAGGAAGACCATGTTCAACCGCCAGCAGAAGGACGACGGAGCGCGCAGCCACCGCCTGTTGCAGTCCGCGCAGGATCTCTACGACTATGCGGAGCACGACTCGTCCGAGGAAGAGTTCGCCGCCACGATCTACGGCTCGATGAAGGCACAGATCCGCGCCGAGATCGCCGGTACGTACCCGCCGAAGGGCCACGGTTACCCCCGCGAGGGCCGGTGACCGCCATGTCACACGACCGTGACCCGCAGACAGCGGATGAGCACCGGTATTTCCACCTGACCTATCACGTCAGTGAGTACACGTGTGATCCGGACCATGACCCGGAATTCGCCGCCGTCCTCTACGCGGCCACTCTCGCCGAGATCGATGTCCGGGAGCGCGGGATGTACCCGCCCGACGGGCACGGCTACCCCTCAACTCATTGACGCGACAAGGAGGCAGACATGAAGCACTGGAAGTTCGAGATCGCCATCCTGACGAGCATAGGGATCTACACCTTCGACGGCGATTCGTTTGCCGAAGACGAAGCCGGACCCGAATACCTGGCCCGGGAAGCCCTGGCGGAAATCGCCCGCAAGCGTCCGGATCTGCACGGCGGCAAGGTCATTCACTGCCGCTACATCCAGGTCCGGTGAGCGCTGTGACCCCGCGGAAGACCACTGCCCGCACGCCCCGGGCGAAGAAGTGCCCGGACTGCAAGGGCACCGGCGAGATCACCGAGTCCGTCCGCGTCGGCCGCGCCCGCACAGGCCGGGAGACCGCCGACCGGCAGGCCGCTTTGTGCCTGGCCTGCCTTGGCACGGGCCAAGCGCCCACCGGCTGAACCGCCGCCGGGCCGGGGCGGCCGGTGTCTCGCGACCGCCCCGGCCCGGTCCCAACCCCGCGATGCGAAGGAGGTGAAGACATGAGCCGCACGATCCGACTGGACGCCGTCCTCGTCCAAGCCGTCATTGCTGGCGCCTTGTCCTTCGCCCACCTGCACGACCTTGCCGCCGCTGCCGGGCAGTCCGGCTGGAAGGCCTGGGCCTATCCGGTAAGCGTCGACCTGCTCTTGGTCGCCGCGTGGCGACTCCTGCGGGCGGGCGGTACCTCGCGGCTGGCGTGGTGCTGGTTCCTGATCGCCTTGGTGGCCTCGCTCGGAGCCAATGTGGCCACGGCCGGGTTCCTCGATCTGGCGCACCCTCCGGCGTGGCTGCGGTTCGGCGTCGCTGGATGGCCCGCCCTCGCCTTCCTCGGCGGCACTCTCCTGACCCACACCCCGGACCCGGCCGGGGACCAGGTGACTGCTCCGGCGGCGCCCGCAGCCCCGGCCCCCGAAGTGGATGCCGTCGAGCCGGATGCCGCCCTGGAGCCTGAGCCGATCAGCGTCACCACTGAGGATGCCCCGGCCTTGCCTGCCGCGGACACGGCGCCTGCGGTGTCTGCCGGGCTGGTCGCTCATGCCCGCAAGGTCGCCGACGACCATCACGCCCGTACCGGCACCCGGATCGACACCGAGACCCTGCGCGCCCGCCTCGGAGTTCCGGCCCCGATGGCCGACGCGATCGCCGCCCAACTCACCTGATCCGAAAGGAGGGTTCACCTGTCATGACTGCTCGTGACTACTTCCACTCGCTGTTGCGGATCGGCCCGGTGCAGATCGGCACGCACCGCGACCGGAACGGCCGCACCAAGCACACCGCGGTGTGCACCAACGACCAGTGCGGCTGGTCCGCCGACTACTCCAGCCAGGCCGCCGCCCAGCTCGCCGCCCGCACTCACCACTGCCGCCTGACCGACTGACGGAAGAGGCCCCGCCGTGACTGTCCCGCTCTGGCTCGCCCTGGTCGTCGTCGGCTACCTCGGCATCAAGCTCGTCCGCCCGCCCGCCTGGCTCGTGGCCGTGCTCCTCCTGGGCGGCTACCTCCTCGCCCACAGCCTCGTCGCCCCGGCCATCGGGACCGTCGTCAAGTAACCCGCCCCGGAAGGGAGTAACCGCTGTGCTTCAGCCGAAGATCCCGACCAACCCCATGCCGACAGGCATGGTCGCCCCGCCCCGCGTCGCCGAGCCGGCCGTTGTCGAACAGCACACCCCTGTTCCGGTGCCCGCGCCGGTGGCCCCGGTGCCGTCCCGGCCCACGGTGCAGCTCACCCCCGGCGCCCTGCTCGCCGTCATCGGCGGCGGCACCGCCGTGGTCCTGGTCGTCGGGGCTGTCCTGGTCTCGATGCTCCTCGCGGTCGCCATCACCGCCGCCTCGGTCGCGGTGTGCGCGCTCGTCGTCCGCGCTCTCCTCAACAACCAGAAAGGTCACTGATATGGGCATCTTCAGCAAGCGTCCCGCCGCAGACCCCGTCCAGCAGGACCGGGAGCTTCAGCAGGCCAAGCGCGAAGGCGCGCGGCTGCGGAAGGAAGCAGCCGAGAGGATCAACGACGGCACTGCCACGCGCAAGGACAAGCGCGTCTTCAATGCCGGACGCACGCGCGCCGGTCGCACCAAGTAACACCCTCCGGGGCGGCCTCGGTCGCCAAACTTCCGCCGCCCCGGACGGTCCCACCTCTTCCAGATCCAACGGACCCGAAAGGCAGAGCTCCATCATGCCCCAGCACATCCACGCCCGCTTACGCCCTTGCCCGGACTGCAACGGTTTCGCCTCCGTCGCCATCACCCTCGGCGGACGCGACACCCACGGCCACCTGCGCACCATCACCGCACACTGCCCGGCCTGTCACGGCACCGGCACCCAGTCCCGGCGCCCTTCCGCTCCGATCCGCAGCAAGGCAGGTGCGCCGTGCTGACCTACATCGACTTCTTCTGCGGCGCAGGCGGTTCCTCCTCCGGTGCTGCCGCGGTCCCCGGTGTGCAGCCGGTGCTTGCCGCGAACCACTGGGAGCGGGCGATCACTTCGCATGCGGCGAACTTCCCCGACGCGGAGCACTTCACCGGTGATCTGCACGACGCGGACGTCGCCCGCTTCCCGGCCGCGGATCTGTTCTGGGCCTCGCCGGAGTGCCCGCAGTGGTCCAACGCCCGCGGCAGGCACCGGGACTTCGACAAGCAGCCCGATCTCTTCGGCGAGACCCTGCCCGATGCTGCGGCCGACCGTTCCCGTGCCCTGATGTGGGACGTGCCCCGCTACCTGGACAGCACCCTGCGCCGCGGCCGACCGGTCCTGGCCGGAGTGGTCGAGAACGTCATCGACGTCCGCGCGTGGGACCTGTGGCAGAGCTGGCGCACGGAGATCCGCAATCTCGGCTACGACACCCGGTTGATCGCGCTGAATTCCATGCACGCCTGCCCGGTCACCACCGCGTGGGCACCGCAGTCCCGTGACCGGCTCTACCTCGCCTACTGGCGTCGCAGCCTGGGCCGTACCCCGGAGTGGGACAAGTGGCTGCGGCCCCGGGCCTGGTGCCCGGTCTGCGAGGAGACCGTCTCCGCGGTGCAGGCGTTCAAGAACCCCCGCCGGGACATGGGCCGTTACCGGCAGCAGTATCTCTACCGCTGCCCCCGCGTCTCCTGCCGGAACACGGTCCTTGAGCCCGAGGCGCAGCCGGCTGCCGCGGTCATCGACTGGATGTTGCCCGCGGAGCGCATCGGCGACCGCACCAAGCCTCTCGCTGCGGCCACCGTTGACCGCATCCGCGCCGGACTGGCCAAGTACCCGGTCCCGCAGGCGCCCGCGCTGCTGGTCCCGGTGGAAGGCCGCGACGGCAAGCAGGCCGCCCCCGCCACCGCTCCGATGCGGACGCAGACCGCCCGCAACGAAACCGGCCTCGCCTGGCTGCCCTACCTCATCCCGCTCCGCGGCGGAGGCGACAAGGAACGCACCCGCCCCGTCACCGAAGCACTGACCACGGTCACGGCCTCCGGCAACCACCACGGCCTGGCCATCGGCCCCGGCTTCACGCCCGAGGATGCGGCCCTTCTGGTCCCGTACTACGGCAACGGCACCGCCCGCCGCGTCGCCGAGCCCATCGGCACCCTCTCGACCCGCGACCGCTACGCCCTGATCACCGGCACGTCCGTCACGGTCGAACAGATGCGGTTCCGGATGCTGGAACCGGGCGAGATCGGCCGGGCCATGGCCTTCGCCGACACCTACCGCGTCCTGGGCACCAAGCGCGAGAAGGTCCGCCAGTACGGCAACGCTGTCACCCCGCCCGTCGCCGAAGTCCTCCTCTCCGCGCTCGTCGAAGCCATCACCGCCACCCCGCGCGAACACCAGGAGGTGACCCGGTGACCCTCCTCGACTGGCGCGACGCGAAGCACTACGACCGCTCCGGCGACAAGCCCTGCGTGTGCTGTGGCAAGCCCACACCCCTGCGCTCCGACCGCGGAAAACCCGTCCACAAGGTCTGCGCCGAACGCTGGCTCGACACCCACCCCAGGAAGGAGGAACGGTGACCATGCGCAAGCCCACCCGCGACAACCCCGGCCTGCACATCTACGCCCCCGCCGGTGACGAGCGCTCGCCCGAATACCCGTCCAGCGCCAGCGGAATGGAGCTCACCAACCACGTTCCCGAAGACCGCGGCGACACCCCGCGCGCCTCCTACGCCTGCCGCTGCGGCAAGAAGGCCGAAGCCACCGGAGCAGGACAGGTCCAGGGACTGGTCAAGAGCTGGAACGACCACGGCAAGACCTGCCCGGACAAGAGCCGGGGGCATTGATGGCCGGTCCCGCGGTCTTCGCGGGGCTGGACCCGGTCACCCTCGGCGATCTGCTGAGGGTGGCCTCCGCCCCCGACTACCACCGATGGCACGAGCAGATCCGCCGAACCGGCGGATGTGCCGACCCCGTCCACCTCACCGGCTGGACCGTAACCCGGGACAAGACCACCGGAGAAGCGCTCCACCGCTACACCACGCAGAACGAACCCGGCGGCCGGCTGCGGATCGCCTGCGGCAACCGCCGCGCCTCCCGCTGCCCCTCCTGCGCCTGGACCTACGCCGCAGACACCTACCACCTGATCCGTGCCGGGCTCGCCGGAGACGACCGCCGCGACATCCCCGCCACCGTCCGCGACTGCCCCCGCGTCTTCGCCACCCTGACCGCCCCGTCCTTCGGCCCCGTCCACAACCGGCCCGACCGCGGCGCCTGCCGCTGCGGCACCCAGCACACCCCGGACGATCCAGCCCTCGGCACTGCTCTCGACCCGGAGACGTACGACTACGCGGGCGCGGTGCTCTTCAACAACCACGCGGGCCAGTTGTGGCAGCGCTTCACCAACCGGCTCCGCCGCGAGATCGCCAAGCGTGCCGGGATCACCCAACGCACCCTCGCCGACACCGCCCGCCTGTCCTACGCCAAGGTCGCCGAGTTCCAAAAACGCGGTGCCATCCACTTCCACGCCGTCATCCGCCTCGACGGACCCGACGGGCCCGACACCGCGCCGCCGTCTTGGGCGAGCGTCGACCTGCTCACCGACGCGATCCGCGCCGCCAGTCAGCACCCGTACACCTCGGTGTCTGTCCCGGCCTCCGGTAACCAGCCTGCCCGCACGTTCCGTTGGGGCACCCAGCTCGACGTCCGCCCCATCGCGGCGTTCGGCGACGGCTCCGAGATCACCGAACAGGCCGTTGCCTCCTACGTCGCCAAGTACGCCACCAAGGCAGCCGAGAACACCGGAACCCTCGACCGGCGCATCGGCGAACTCGCCGAACTCGACCGCCACGGCGTCCCCGACCACGCCCGCCGACTGATCACCGCCTGCCGTGACCTCGACGAGCTGTACCCGGAACGGCGCCTGTGGGCGTGGGCGCACATGCTCGGTTTCCGCGGCCACTTCTCCACCAAATCCCGCCGCTACTCGGTCACGCTCGGCGCCCTCCGCCAGGCACGCGCCGACTACCGCGCCACCCAGGAACGCGAAGCCCTCGGCCTGGAGGACCACGAACCGGACACCGTGCTCGTCCTCGCCGACTGGCAGTACGCCGGACACGGCCACACCCCCGGCGAATCCACCCTCGCCGCCACCATCGCCGCCGGTATCCGCACCAACCGCGAAACCGCCCGCGAAGCCATGGCGAACAACGACGACCTAGAAAGGTGGTGACCCATGGACCGACTCCTCACCGTGCAGCAGGCTGCCGAGGTGCTCGGCACGACTGTGCGTTTCCCCCGGAGGCTCATCGAAGAACGCCGGATCACCTTCGTGAAGGTGGGTCGGCACGTGCGCATCCCCGAGAGCGTTCTGAAGGACTTCGTCGCCGCCCACACCGTGGAGCCGGTCACGCTCCGGCGCTCTTCGTACGTGAGGGCTGCCTGATGTCGAACAAGCAGGGCAGGCGCCGCCGGTTCGGGTCCGTCCGTCAGCTCAAGTCCGGCCGCTGGCAGGCTCGGTACCGCGACCCCGGTACTGGCCAGTTGCGCGGCGCTGAGGAGACGTACGCCACCAAGACGGACGCGGAGGTAGCACTGACCCACATTGAGGCGGACATCACCCGCGGTCAGTGGGCTGATCCGGACGTGGGCAAGGAGCAGTTCGGCACGTACGCCATCGGGTGGCTCAAGGACCGCAAACTTGCGGCCCGCACCCGTGAGCGGCACGAGGCGGTGATCCGGCTGTACCTGCTGCCCACCTTCGACATGCGGTCGCTGTCCTCGGTCACGACGCGTCAGGTCCGGTCCTGGCGGACGGCTCTGCTCTCCGCGGGCGTTGGGGAACCGACCGTGGTCAAGGCGTACCAGATCATGCGAGCCATCATGAACACGGCCGTTGACGATGAGCTGATCCGGCGGAACCCCTGTCGGATCAAGGGTGCCGACCAGTACGAGGTGCCCGAACGGCCCGTCCTCACCGTTGAGGAGGTGTTCGCCATCGCCGACGCGATCATCCCGCGCTACCGGCTGCTCGTACTCCTCGCCGCCTTCACCGGGCTCCGCTTTGGGGAGCTGGCCTCCCTCCGGTGCCGGGACGTCGACACCGTGAATGCCGGGCTGAGTGTCCGGCGTTCTCAGGCGGAGATGCAGACAGGAGCGCTCGTCGACAAGGCGCCCAAGTCCCGTGCCGGGGTCCGTCCGGTGGCCTTTCCGGCCGAGCTCCTGCCGGACGTGAAACGCCACCTCGACCGCTTCGCCGGCTCAGGCAAGGACGCGCACTTGTTCCTTGGTCCCCGGGGCGGACAGCTGCGGCGGAGCAACTTCCGCGACGACTGGATCACTGCGCGGACCAAGGCGGGCGTCCCGACTGCCGTCCACTTCCACGACCTTCGGCACACCGGGAACACTCTTGCTGCCTCTGGCGCCAGTCTGCGTGAGCTGATGACGAGGATGGGGCACAGTACGCCGCGGGCCGCGCTGATCTATCAGCACATGGTCAACGGCCGTGACCGGGAGATTGCCAACCGGCTTGGTGCAGCGATCCGTAAGACGCGGGGCGACGTGGAACCCACCTAGCAAGGCATCTGGCACGGGTGTGGCACAGCCGCGATCATGCCGAAGGGCCAGTCCAGGGAGATCATGCCTCCGGACTGGCCCTTCGTCGTGTGCCCCCGGGCAGATTCGAACTGCCGACACCCGCTTTAGGAGAGCGGTGCTCTATCCCCTGAGCTACGGAGGCGGGGCAGCCGTCAGTGTAGCGGGTGGGCCAGGCCGGGCGGCAGGTCGGCAGGGCGATGGGCCGCCGCGGCTCAGTCCCGCTGCCTCACCCTCACCCGCCAGCTGCCGTCGCGCTCCTGGCGCAGGACGTCGATCGTGACGCCGGGGGCCGTGCACCGCTGGCCCGCGAGGTAGGGGGCGTCCGAGAGGGGGGCGCTCACGTTGGGGTCCGTGGTGTAGCAGCCCGCGCTGCCGGGGGTGGCGTCGGAGGCGCGGACCGGGCCCGTGCCGGAGGGGAGGTCCGAGGCCACCGTGGTGACCAGGACGCCGGGGCGGCAGACCGTGTGGTCGAGGGGGCCGGGGGCGCGGGCCTCCAGGGTGATCGCGCGGGTGGGGGAGAGGGGGATGACGGCGAGCTTGGCGCCGCCGCGGCGGGAGGTCGGGGTGAGGGTGACGGTCCGGGTGCCCGGGCGGTCGAGGCAGTGGACCTCGCGCGGGGCCAGCCAGCCCAGCTTCCACTTGTGCCAGGCGAGGAAGTCGTTGGAGGGGCCCCAGTCCTCGTCCATGGGGTCCCAGTGGCCCACGGGCGTGCGGACCGCCCGGCTGTGGCCGGCGGTGTAGAGGTCGGGGAGGCCGAAGCTGTGGGCGTTCTCGTGGGTGAGGACGCGGTACGGGCTGTCGCCGGTCTGCCGGCTCCAGATGAAGGAGACGTTCCGGAACGGCGTGCCGTCGTACGTCTCCAGGCCCGTGGCGGCGCCGGCGAAGGTCACCGAGCGGACGTCCTGCACGGCGGGCGGCCCGGCATTGGGGGCGGCCAGGACGTTGACCAGGTCGTAGCGGGAGAAGTCGACCCGGTCGTCGACGGCCGCGAGGATCTCCTTGGAGATCGCGTGGTAGCCGTCGTCGTGGTTCGGGTCGAAGGCCGAGCCGCGGGTGATGCCGTACCAGCGGTACGGGTGCGCCATGCGGATCCAGTGCAGGAACGGGGTCGAGCGGTAGTCGAGGCGCCCGTACGAGCTGCGGCGGAAGTAGTCGGCGACGGCCGGGAAGAACTCCGCGTAGCGCTCCTTCGGGGTGATCCTGGCCCGCGCGTCGGGGAAGTCGATGAAGAGGGTGACCGCCCGCACGGTTCCGCTGGAGCGCGCGTAGCCGTACGGGGTGCGGGCGCCCTCGGAGACGTTCTGGGTGACCGTGCGGAGGGCGCAGGGTCCGGACGGGCGCCGGCCGGCCCGGTCCGCCGCGGGGGCGCCTGCGGTGTCCGGTGTGTACGGGTCCGCCTCGGACGGCACGGGGGACGTGAGCGCCAGCACCGTCACCGCCAGGACCGTGACGACCAGGGTCTTCATGTTCCTCACCCTGTGCCGTGCCGGGCCGGTGCGCTCCCCGGACTGCGGCAGACGCGTGACGGCGGCGGCACGGGACGGCACGGAGTGTCATGTGAGGCGGCTCACCCGGCCACGCCGAAATATCCGGGGAACCTCCCCCCGTTTAAGTGAGCGTTCCTGTCAAACGGGGAGCTGATCCCCGGATACCCCCCACCCCAAGGAGAAGCCGCCGTGGTCGCCGCCTCGCAGCCCCGCCTCCGCGCCGACGCCCTGCGCAACCGCGAGCGGATCATCTCGGCCGCCCGCGAGGCGCTCGTCGAGCACGGAGCCGAATCCTCGCTCGACGAAATCGCTCGACGCGCGGGCGTCGGCAATGCCACGCTGTACCGGCACTTCGCGGACCGCCGCGAGCTGATCCACCACGTCACCCTCTCGGTCATGGCCCGCCTCGCGGACCGCGCCGAGGCGGCGCGAGCCGAGGAGCCCGATGCCTTCCTGGCGCTGAGGCGCTTCGTCCACGCCGCGGCGGACGAGCGGATCGGGGCGCTCTGCCCGCTGCTCGCCGAGGGTGTCGACAAGAGCCATGTCGAGCACGTCGCGGCGCGCGAGCGGCTCGACCAGGGGATCGAGGCGCTCATGGCGGCCGGCCGCGCGGCCGGTCAGCTGCGCGCCGACATCTCCGTCGGCGATCTGATGGTGGCCATCACCCAGCTCACCAGGCCCCTGCCGGGGACCGGCTGCATGCACTTCGACCAGTTCGTGCACCGGCACCTGCAGATCTTCCTGGACGGGCTGATGGCCCCCGCCCGCTCCCAGCTCCCGGGAGACGCCGTCACGTTGGAGGACCTCCGCCAGAAGTGAGGCCGCACGCCGGGCCGTTGCCCGGGCCGTTGTCAGTGCCTCGTGCCATCGTTCTTCCAACGGGCCTCCAACCGCCCCGACCCTCCCGAGTTTTCGCACCCCGCCACGCCAGATAGGCCCCTTCCATGTCACACACCGCCCCCCACCCGGATCCCCGGCGCTGGAAAGCGCTCGTCTTCATCGCCCTCGCCCAGCTGATGGTCGTCCTCGACGCGACCATCGTGAACATCGCCCTGCCCTCCGCCCAGACCGACCTCGGCATCTCGGACGGGAACCGGCAGTGGGTCATCACCGCCTACGCCCTCGCCTTCGGCGGGCTGCTGCTGTTCGGCGGCCGGGTGTCCGACATGTGGGGCCGCAAGCGCACGTTCGTCACCGGCCTCATAGGCTTCGCCGCCGCCTCGGCGATCGGCGGCGCCGCGGTGAACACGCCCATGCTGATGGGCGCCCGCGCCCTGCAGGGCGTCTTCGGTGCGCTGCTGGCGCCGGCCGCCCTGTCGCTGCTCGCCGTGACGTTCACCGAGGCCAAGGAGCGCGCCAAGGCGTTCGGCATCTTCGGTGCCATCGCCGGTGGCGGCGGCGCCGTCGGCCTCATCCTCGGCGGCGTGTTCACCGAGTACATGAACTGGCGCTGGACGTTCTTCGTGAACATCCCCTTCGCCATCGTCGCCGCGACCGGTGCGATAGCCGTCATCCGCGAGCCCGCGGGCAGCCGCAACTCCTCCCGCCTGGACGTCCCGGGCGTCATCCTGGCCACCCTCGGTCTCGTCTCGCTCGTGTACGGCTTCACCCGCGCGGAGAGCGACGGCTGGACGGCCGGCGCCACGATCGCCTTCTTCGTCGCGGCCGTCGTGCTGCTGGGCGCCTTCGTGGCCGTGGAGTCCAGAGTGAAGGCGCCGCTGCTGCCGCTGCGCGTGGTCACCGACCGCAACCGCGGCGGCGTCTACGCCGCGCTCGGCCTCGCCGCCATCGCCATGTTCGGCCTGTTCCTCTTCCTGACCTACTACCTGCAGGTCACCCGGGGCTACAGCCCGGTCAAGACGGGCCTGTCCTTCCTCCCGATGATCGCCACGATGATCACCGGCTCGACCCAGGTCGGCGCCCGGCTGATGAACCGCGTGCCGCCGCGCTTCCTGATGGGCCCGGGCTTCCTGCTCGCCGCCCTCGGCATGGTGCTGCTCACGCGGATCGACCTCAACACCTCGTACGCCACCGGCATCCTGCCCGCGCTGATGCTGATGGGCCTCGGCATGGGCACCGCCTTCATGCCCGCCATGAGCCTCGCCACGATCGGCGTGCAGGCGCGGGACGCGGGCGTCGCCTCGGCGATGGTCAACACCTCGCAGCAGGTGGGCGGCGCGATCGGTACGGCCCTGCTGAACACGATCGCCGCCAGTGCGACCACCGACTACCTCAAGTCGCACATGACGCCCGCAGCAGCGGCCGATCCCAAGCTGCTGCAGTTCCAGTCGGCGGTGCACGGCTACACCACCGCCATCTGGTGGGCGGCCGGCATCCTCACACTGTCCGCGCTGATCGCGCTGACCTTCGTCAACCACCGCCCCGGCAGTGAGGGTTCCACCGTCGCGTCCGGCGGTGCGGGCGATGCCGCGGCCGAGGACGCGGTCCCGGTGATGGCGCACTGAACGTCGCAGCACATGCAAGGGCCCTTGCGGGAACTCCGGTTCCGGCAAGGGCCCTTGCGCGTGCCCAGCGGGTCAGCGCAGCCAGGGCAGGTCCGCGCCCTCCGGCTCCAGGCCCGTCGCGATCGCCCGGCACACCTCGCCGAAATGCTGGACCTGTTCCGGCGTGAGCCGGTCGAAGACCGCCGCGCGCACCGCGGCCACATGGCCCGGCGCCGAGCGGTTCAGCATCGAGTAGCCCGCGTCCGTGAGGACCGCCAGCTGGCCGCGTTTGTCGGACGGGCACTCCTCGCGGCGTACCCAGCCGTTCTTCTCCAGGCGGGCGACGGCGTGCGAGAGCCGGGATCGGGTGATCTTGGCCTGCTGGGCGAGTTCGGTCATCCGCATCCGGCGGCGCGGGGCCTCGGAGAGCTGGACGAGCAGTCCGTAATAGACGTGCGGCATCTCGGCATCGCGCTGGAGCTGGCGGTCGAGGTGATCCTCCAGGAGCCGGGTCGCGTGCATGTACGCACGCCAGGCGCCCTGTTCTTCCTCGGTCAGCCAGCGCGGCTCCTCCGCGAGGTCGTCCGATGCGGGTTGGTTGGTCATGGCATCCACTGTTCCACTTCCTGCACACCGCCTTGTTCCTTGAAGTTTCAATCAACAAGGAGTAAGATCCCTCATGGAGCTTGAGGATTCAAGCAGTGAGCCGGGAGAGTGTCATGTCGGAGACCCCCGGGCGGATGCCCGCCCTCTATCTCTCGCACGGTGCCCCGCCGCTGGCCGACGACGCCCTCTGGACCGGCCAGCTCGCGGACTGGTCCGCCACGCTGCCCCGCCCCGCCGCCATCCTGATGATCTCGGCGCACTGGGAGGAGGCCCCGCTCGCGCTGGGCGCGACCACGACGGTGCCGCTGGTCCACGACTTCTGGGGCTTCCCCGAGCGCTACTACCGGGTGCGGTACGCGGCCCCCGGCGCCCCCGCGCTGGCCGACCGCGTCCGCAAGATGCTGCGCGGCGCCGGCGCGCCCGTCCAGGACCTGCCGGACCGGGGGCTGGACCACGGCGCGTACGTCCCGCTCGTCGAGATGTTCCCCGAGGCCGACATCCCCGTGCTGCAGCTCTCGATGCCCACGCTCGACCCGCAGAAGCTGCTGCAACTGGGCCGCAGGCTCGCGCCGTTGCGCGACGAGGGCGTACTGATCACCGGCAGCGGCTTCTTCACCCACAACCTGGCGGCCCTGCGGCACGCCGGGCCGCAGCCGCCCGCGTGGTCGGCGGAGTTCGACGCGTGGGGCGACGAGGCCCTGCGGGCGCAGGACGTCGACGCGCTGCTGGACTTCGCGCACGCCGCCCCCGCCGCCGCGCTCGCGCACCCGCGCACCGAGCACTTCGCCCCCCTCTTCGTCACGCTCGGCGCGGCCGAGGACGAACTGGGCAGCGGGCGCAGCGTGATCGACGGCTTCTGGGGCGGGCTCGCGAAGCGGTCCGTCCAGTTCGGGTGAGCGCGGAGGCGTACGCCTCAGTGCTCGTGGATGTAGAAGACGTAGTACGCGACCAGGCCCATCCCCAGCCCCAGCGGGAGTCCGATCGCCGACGACCGGAGCACGGAGCCCCCGGACAGGCTGCAGAGGAACCCCATGCAGATGCCGAAGAACGCGCCGAAGGCGCCGGCGCGCACCTCGGCGATCATCCGGTGCCGTTCGCGGAGCAGGACGTGCCCGACGGCGATGGACACCAGGGCGGTGACGAGGCCCACCAGCCAGGCGTGCCCCGTGGAATCGCCGCTCTGTGAGGAGATGAAGACGGCGTAGAGGCCCAGGGCGATGCCGCCGGTGACGGGGACGGCCCACTCCCACCGGGCCGCGTGGCCGGTCTCCGCGGTGCGGCGGGTCTGGGGAAGATGCGTGCGGCGGGCCACCGGGCCCGGGCCCTCGTGGACGGCGTGTGCCGGCATGACGGGCTCCCTTCGCTGGCTCCTGACCCAGGGGGTGTGTCCGGTGGGTCAGACACCCCCTAGCGCACACCCGTCCCACAGGCCCGGCAAATCGATCACGGCGCCCCTCCGCCCGTCCGGGGTGCCCTCCGGGCAACCGGCGGCCGGTGCGCAGCGTCTACGGGGGCAGGGGCCGGAGCCCGCCGAGGGCCGAGGGGCAGTGCCGCCCGCCGGTTCACCCCTGGCCGAGTCCGCGTCCGACCTGCGGTTTTCCCGACGGTGACGCCCAGTGGTCCCCCTTGCGGCCGGACAGGGTACTGCATGATCACAAAAAAGAAGACGTCCCTGGGAATTCTGTCCTGATTCCGGCCGTTGTTTCCTTCGGACGGCTACCCGTCAGGGGCACCGTCTCCACCCCGCGACCCACTCATCGCAAGGGAGTACGCATGGCAACCCGTGCCGTCGCCCGTCGTAAGACCGCCTCTCCGGGGGCCGACGAGGCCAGCAGTGTTCGCGCCTCGGGCGGGGAGATCGCCGATCGCGACCTGGTCGGCATGTACCTCGACGAGATCGCGCGTACGCCCCTGCTCGACGCCGCCAAGGAGGTCGAGCTCTCGCAGACCATCGAGGCGGGCGTGTACGCCCAGCAGCTCCTCGACGGCCTGGAAGAAGGAGCCGGGGCCTCAGGCGCCTCGCGCGAGGAGCTCGAGGCGATAGCCGCCGAGGGGGCCCGCGCCAAGGACGTCTTCATCAAGTCGAACCTCCGCCTGGTCGTCGCCGTGGCCCGGCGCTACCCGCGCAGCGGCCTGCCCCTCCTCGACCTCATCCAGGAGGGCAACGCGGGCCTGGTGCGCGCCGTGGAGAAGTTCGACTACACCAAGGGCTTCAAGTTCTCCACGTACGCGACCTGGTGGATCCGCCAGGCCATCACCCGCTCCATCGCCGACCAGTCCCGCACGATCCGGCTCCCCGTCCACCTCGTGGAGGAGCTCGGCCGGATCCGCCGGGTGCAGCGCGAGTTCAACCGGGAGCACGGCCGCGACCCCGAGCACGGGGAGATAGCCGCCGAGCTGGACACCACGCCCGAGCGCGTCGGTGACGTCCTGGACTGGGCGCGCGACCCGGTCAGCCTGAACATGTCGGTGGACGACGAGGGCGAGACCCAGTTCGGCGACCTGCTGGAGGACACCTCCGCCATCTCCCCGGAGCAGTCCGTGATCGCGCTGCTGCGCAGCGAGGAGCTGGAGGGCCTGATCGGCCGTCTCGACCACCGCACCGCGTCGATCATCAAGGCGCGGTACGGCATCGAGGACGGCCGTGAGCGCACGCTCACCGAGGTCGGGAAGCAGCACGGCCTCACGCGCGAGCGCATCCGGCAGATCGAGAAGCACGCGTTGCTGGAGCTGAAGAAGATGGCCCACGACACAGGGTTCGACGCAGCGGCCTGAACGGCATAGCCTGGAATCGACCCCAAGGACGGGCCCCGGCGCCTCCCCCCCCTGCGTCGGGGTCCTTTTTCGTCCCCGTGTCCCCGTGAGGGGTGCGGCTACGCGCCGGCCGCCCGGCCCAGCCGGGCGCCCAGTTCCCGCAGGTGGTCCACCAGGGCCCGCGGCTCGGTCACCTCGAACTCGCAGTCGATCAAGGCCAGTCGCATGGCGATCCACTCCAGCGAGTCGGACGTCTCGAACTCCAGCCGGCAGCTGTCCTCGCCCGTCGGCACCGGAGTGCCGACCGACTGCGGCATCCGGGCCGCCACGAACTCCGCCGGAGCGCGCAGGGCCGCCACGACCCGGTAGCGCGGCTGGGACCGGGACATCGAGCGGCTCATGTACTCCGCCGCGTCCGCCGCCGGCAGCTCCCGCGGGGTGAACCGCGCGCCCGTCGCGAAGGGCTCGCTGATCCGGTCCACCCGGAACGTGCGCCAGTCCTCGCGGTCGACGTCGTACGCGACCAGGTACCACCGGCGCCCCGTGCTCACCAGCCGGTGCGGCTCGACCAGCCGCTTCGTCCCGGTGCCGTCGCCCTTGCGGTAGCCGAAGCGCAGCCGCTCGTGACCGGTCGCGGCCGCCGCCATGACGGTCAGGGACCGGGGATCGATGGTCGCCCCGTCCCCCGCGCCCCACACGAGCGGCACGGTGGCCGCCTGCAGCGTGGCGACCCGGTGCCGCAGCCGCGACGGAAGCACCTGCTCCAGCTTGGCCAGCGCGCGCACCGAGGCCTCCTCGATGCCGTCGACGGCGTGCCCGGCCCCGGCGCGCAGCCCGACCGCGATGGCCACCGCCTCCTCGTCGTCGAGGACGAGCGGCGGCATGGCGGCCCCGGCGGCCAGCCGGTACCCGCCGTCGGCGCCCATCGTCGCCTGGACGGGATAGCCGAGGTCGCGGAGGCGCTCGACGTCGCGGCGGATCGTGCGCGTGGTGACGTCCAGCCGCTGGGCGAGCTCGCGGCCCGGCCATTCGCGCGGGGTCTGGAGCAGCGAGAGCAGGGTCAGCAGCCGTGCCGGGGTGTCCGTCATGTCACTCAGCCTGCCAGCGAAATAGGACACGACCTGACCTACACCCGGGTTAGGTTTTCGGTCACCCCCGGAAAATCAGCACGAAAGGCAGTACGCGTGTCCGTCACCGCCACCGACCCGCCGGCCACCGAGGCCGCTGAGGCCGCACAGCAGGCCCCGGCCGACCGCCGCCGCTGGCTGGCGCTCGCGGTCGTCATGACCGCGTCCTTCATGGACCTGGTCGACGTCACCATCGTCAACATCGCCATGCCGAGCATCCAGAAGGACATCGGCGCCTCCTTCAGCGTCCTGCAGTGGATCACCGAGGGCTACGCGCTCGCCTTCGCGGCCGGCCTGATCACCGGCGGCCGGCTCGGGGACATCTACGGCCGGCGGCGGATGTTCCTCCTCGGCATGACCGGTTTCACGCTCGCCTCGATGCTGTGCGGCATAGCCGGCGACCCCCATCTCCTCGTCGCGGCACGGGTGTTGCAGGGCGCGACGGCGGCCCTGATGGTTCCGCAGGTGCTGGCCATCGTCCACGCCACCTTCCCGGCGCACGAACGCGGCAAGGTCTTCGGCATGTTCGGCGCCGTCGTCGGCCTCGGCGCCGTCTCCGGCCCGATCCTGGGCGCGCTGCTCACCCAGTGGAACCTCTTCGGCCTGGAGTGGCGGCCGATCTTCCTGGTCAACCTGCCCGTCGGCATCGCCGGTCTGCTGCTCGGCCGCCGCTACATCTCCGAGTCCCGCGCCCCCAAGGCGCTCAAGCTCGACCTGGTGGGCGTGCTGCTGGCCTCGGGCGGCCTGCTGATGCTGCTCTACCCGCTGACCCAGGGCCGCGAGCTGGGCTGGCCGCTGTGGGGCCACCTCTGCATGGCGGGCAGCGCGGTCGTCTTCGCCGGGTTCGTCGCCTACGAGCGGTACAAGACCCGCAAGGACGGCTCCCCGCTCGTCGAGCTCTCGCTCTTCCGCGTCAAGAGCTTCGCCGCCGGCGTCGGAGTCGAGATCGCCTTCGGTGTGGCCTGCGGCATCTTCTTCCTGATCTGGACGCTGTACATGCAGATCGGGCTCGGCTGGAGCCCGCTGCGCGCGGGCCTGACCGGCATCCCCTTCTCGCTGGCCGTCTCGGTCGCGGCCGGCGTGTCCGTCCAGAAGCTCGTGCCGCGCTTCGGCCGCAAGGTGCTGCAGACCGGTGCGCTGGCGATGGCGGCCGGCGTCCTCCTCTACATCTGGGAGGCCGGCCACTACGGGACGGGCATCAAGCCGTGGCAGATGGCTGCGCCGCTGATCGTCATGGGCCTGGGCATGGGCCTGATCGTCGCCCCGCTCACCGAGGCGGTCCTCTCCGAGGTGCCGCGCGAGCACGCCGGGTCGGCGTCCGGACTCATCAGCACGACACAGCAGTTGGGCAATGCGGTGGGGCTGGGGCTGGTGTCGGTGGTGTTCTTCAACGCGCTGGACGCGAAGGCGCTGGCCGCTGGGCGTACGGGGGAGGCGTTTGCCACTGCGTTCCGGCATGGCATGTGGTGGGTTGCCGGGGTGCTGGGGGTTGTGCTGGCGCTGATGTTTGCGCTGCCGCGGCGCCGGGCTGCTGCGCAGGTGGCCGAGTAGGCCGGGTGCGGGTTGCCTGTGGCTGGTCGCGCAGTTCCCCGCGCCCCTTACGGGGCGCGGTACTGCGGCCCGCACCCGACGGCGTAGCAGCGGCGGTCAGCCGTACAGCTCCGTGTACGACGGGAACACCCCGCCGGGGCCGTTGACGCCCTCGGCGGCCCGCACCGCTTTTACGACGCACCGCGTCAGGACGTCCGCCCCCGCCGCCAGGATCTCGTTCACGAGTCCCGCCGCGAAGTCCACGCTGCTGGGCAGCGATTGGTCCTCAGCCAGGGGGTGAGCGCCCGTCGCGAGGGTGAACACCGTGTCGCCGTCCGTGAGCAGATGCACCGGGCGCACCGCGCGGGCCAGGCCGTCGTGGGCGGTGCCGGCCAGTTTCTGGGCCTGGGCGCGGGTGAGGGCCGCGTCCGTCGCGACCACGGCGATCGTGGTGTTGAGCGGCGGGTGCACGGAGCCCGCCCAGCGCCGTGCCGACTCCTGCCGCGCCGCGTCCAGCGCGCGCTGCGCCGCCGCGTGCCGCTCCGGTTCCGGGTACGCGACCCGACTGCCCTCGTACAGCTGCCCGTACAGCACGCCCGTGTGCGGATCGGCCACCGCCCCGGCCGCGTTGACCGCGGCGAGTGCGGCCACCGTCACGCCCGAGGGCAGCACCACGCTCGCCGTGCCGATGCCCCCTTTGAGGCCCCCGGCCACCGCCCCGGTGCCGGCTCCCACGCTGCCCTGTACCACCGGCGCCCCGGGCTCCGTACGCGCCGCGGCCTCGACGGCCAGGCGGCCCAGGGCGGCGTCCGGGCGGGCCCGCCAGTCGCCGCCGCGGCCCAGGTCGAAGAGGGCGGCGGCCGGGACGACCGGCACCACCTGGGCGGGGTCCGGGCCCACCTGCACGCCCCGGCCCTCCTCCTCCAGCCAGGCCATCACACCGGACGCCGCCTCCAGCCCGAACGCGCTGCCGCCGGTGAGGACGACCGCTTCGATGCGCTGGACGAGGTTGCGCGGGTCGAGGGCGTCCGTCTCCCGCGTCCCGGGCCCGCCGCCCCGGACGTCCACGGCGGCGACCGCGCCGCCCCGCTCGGTGAGGACGACGGTGGTCCCGCTCAGGGCCCGCTCGCCGGTCAACTGGGCATGTCCTACGCGGAGACCGGGCACGTCGGTCAGTGCATCACGAGGGCCCGGGCGCAGCAATGCAGTCATGGGGCATGCGTATCACGCACTCCGCTCCCGCGCTGCCCCCCTGGACGTCAGAGTGACGCCCACCACGACCGTCGCAGCGGCCACCAGACCGGCTGCGAGGACGGCCCTGCCGCCCGCGAACGTACACAGCAGCACCAGCGCGGCGGAGACCGGCAGCACCGACTGCTGGGCCAGGCCGCGCTTCTGGTGCCGGGAGTGGGTCAGCCACACCGTGAACATGAACAGGGCGGTGGGGACGGTGACCGTCGCGGAGGCGGCGGCCGTGGAGATGTGCGCCTTGCCCGTCGCCGCTTCGAGGGCGACCTCGATGCCCGCCCCGACCGCCGCCGCCGAGACGAAGACGGGGTAGTGCCCGTAACCCCACAGGAACGCCTGTCTGTTGGAGGCGAGATGGAGGTGGATGGGCACCGCGAAGTAGATCCAGTACGCGGCGAAGATGATGAGCAGCCCGCCGGCCGCGATCGGCAGCAGGGTGCCCAGCGACCCGTGCTCGTCCACCGCCGACTGCACGGCGACCGTGGCCGCGGAGACGGTCTCGCCGAGCACGATGATCGTGAACAGGCCGTAGCGCTCGGCGATGTGGTGCGGATGCCAGCCCGTCTGGTGACGGCGCTCGGCGACGGGCGGCACGCACATCTCCAGGACCGCCATCCCCAGGAACAGCCACGACTTGGCGTGGCCCGGCAGCAACAGCAGCCCCAGCCAGCCGACCTGGCACAGACTGATGCCCGCCGCGTAGCGCAGGGCCGTGCTGCGCTCCTCGCCCTCCGAGCCGTGCGCCGCCCGCAGCCACTGCGAGACCATGGCGAACCGCATCACGAGATAGCCGAACCAGACCGCCGTGAAGTCGCCGCGGTCGAAGGCGCGGGGCACGCCGCCGGCGAGGATCAGCACACCGGCGATCTGGACGAGGGTGACGACGCGGTAGAGCGCGTCGTCCGTGTCGTACGCCGAGGAGAACCAGCTGAAGTTCATCCAGGCCCACCACACGGCGAAGAACATCATCAGGTAGCCGAGGATGCCGTGCTGCGGATGCCCCTCGGCGAGCGCGTGCACCAGCTGCCGTCCCGCCTGGGCCACCGCGACCACGAAGCACAGGTCGAAGAACAGCTCCAGGGGCGTCGCGGCGCGGTGCGACTCCTCGCGTCCGCGTTCGGTCATGGGGCGCAGCACGCTCATGGCCCGATTCTCACCGCAGGCGCCCCGGCCCGCGCGCGGAGCGCGTACCCCTACCCTTGAGGACATGAGCACCGCCCCCGAGCCCAGAGATTCCGCCGCCGCGCTGATCTTCGACGACCCGCTGTCGCGCCCGTCGTCCGACGACACGGACCGAGGCTGGGGCGACGAGCGCCCGTCGGGCGGCGACCTCGCCCGCTTCCTGGACGAAAAGCCGCCGCACCACATCTAGGCATTGGCCGCGCCCCGTCCGCGCCCCTGAAAGGGGCGCGGGGCTGCTTTCGATTTGCGGCTCCGTCGCGTGGGCGCGATCAGCCCAGACGGACCCGCACGGTTCAGCGCTGCGCAGGCACCGTATCCCCGTCCCGCCGCGCAGCGACCAGCGCATCACGGATCTCGGTGAGCAGCTCGACCTCCGACGGCCCCTTCGGCTCGGCCTCCGCCGGAGGCTTCCGCTCCTGCCACCGCTTCATCGGCAGCAGCATCAGGAAATACACCACCGCAGCGGTGATCAGAAACGTGAGCGAGGCGCTGAGCACCGAGCCCCACTGGATGGAGACGCCCTCCGTGACCTCGCCCGCGGCGTTCCGCACGCACGGGCCCTTGAGGCAGGACGCGTAGTGCTCCAGGTCCTTGGTGCCGAAGGCCCCGACGACCGGGTTGATCACGCCCTTGACCACGGAGTTCACGATGTTCGTGAACGCTGCTCCGATGACCACGGCGACTGCCAGGTCGATGACGTTCCCGCGCATCAGGAATGCCTTGAAGCCGCCGAGGACTCCTGTCTTCTTCTCGCTCACGGAGAGCCTCTCTGTACCGGAATGTGCGGTTCCGATCCTACGGAAGCGCGATACCGGGTTCCTGCCCTTCATACGCGTGCCGACACAGGCAGTCCGCGTCGGCGGGCTCCGGGAGGCCCTTCACCGTGTCGAAGAGCACCTCGCGCAGCCGTCCGACGTTCTCCGCGAACACCCGCAGGACCTCGTCGTGCGAGACGCCCTCGCCGGTCTCCGCGCCCGCGTCCAGGTCCGTGACCAGCGAGATCGACGTGTAGCAGAGGCCCAGCTCACGGGCCAGGGCGGCCTCGGGGTGCCCGGTCATGCCGACCACGGACCAGCCCTGCGCCGCGTGCCAGCGGGACTCGGCCCGGGTCGAGAAGCGCGGCCCCTCGATCACCACCATCGTGCCGCCGTCCACCGGCTCCCAGTCGCGCCCGCGCGCCGCCGCCACGACCGCGGTGCGGCCGGCGGGGCAGTAGGGGTCGGCGAAGGTGGCGTGCACGACGTTGGGGACGGTGCCGTCCGGGAGCGGCTCGCCGTCGAAGAACGTCTGGGTACGGGACTTCGTCCGGTCCACGAGCTGGTCCGGCACCAGCAGCGTGCCGGGCCCGTACGCGGACTGCAGCCCGCCCACGGCGCAGGGGCCCAGCACCTGCCGGGCGCCGACGGAGCGCAGCGCCCAGAGGTTGGCGCGGTAGTTGATCCGGTGCGGGGGCACGGTGTGGCTGCGCCCGTGCCGGGGGAGGAAGGCGACGCGCCGTCCCGCCAGTTCGCCGAGGAAGAGGGAGTCGCTGGGGGCGCCGTAGGGGGTCTTGACCTGGATCTCGGTGACGTCGTCCAGGAAGGAGTAGAACCCCGATCCGCCGATGACGCCTATGTCCGCTCGCGCGGTGCCGATGTCGACCATGGCCTCACCCTACGGGGCTGCCCCCGCAACGCGACGGAGCCCGCCGCCCCCTGAAGGGGCAACGGGCTCCGCTCGTAGAAAGATCAGGCAGCCGAGGAGGATGCCGTGCTGCTGCTCGACGGGCTCGACGCCTTGGTCGACGACGTGCCGGTCGACGACGTGCTCGACGAGCCCGACGCAGTCGAACCGGCCGGCGTGCTGCTGGACGACGCGCCGCGGCTGTCGTTCCGGTAGAAGCCGGAGCCCTTGAAGACGATGCCGACCGCCGAGAAGACCTTCTTCAGGCGTCCCTCGCACTGCGGGCACACGGTCAGGGCGTCGTCGGTGAACTTCTGCACCGCTTCGAGGCCCTCGCCGCACTCGGTGCACTGGTACTGGTAAGTCGGCACTTGCTCCTCCTGGCACTCTCACTCGATGAGTGCTAACGACGGTCCATAGTGCAGTATTCCTGCCCGTCAGTCCACCGATACCGGCTCGCGGTGACCGACCCCACTCGCCGCCACCCGCGAGGCGGACCCCGGCCGGACCGCCAGCGCCTTGCGCAGCGCCAGCAGGACGGCCAGCGCCAGCGCCGTGCCGATGAGCGGCACCAGGAAGCCCGCGTGCGGGCTGTACTTGTCGATCAGCCTGCCGCCGAGGGCCGCGCCGGCCGCCTGGCCGAGGCCGACCGAGCCGGTCAGCCAGGTGAACGCCTCGGTGCGCATGCCGGCCGGCACCAGCTTCTCGACCAGCGTGAATCCGGTGATCAGCGCGGGTGCGATGCACAGGCCGACGACCAGGCCCAGCCCGCCCAGCAGCGGCAGCGAGTGCGCCGCCCACAGCGGGCCGGTGGCCAGCACCAGCAGCGGGTAGGCGATCAGCAGACGGCGCTGCGGGCTGCTGCGCCAGGCGATGGCGCCGCAGATGATGCCGGCGGTCATGTTCCCGGCCGCGAAGATGCCGTAGAGCAGGCCGTTCAGGCCCGGCTCGCCGATGTCCTCGGTGAAGGCGGCGAGCGAGACCTGCATGCCGCCGAAGACCGAGCCGATGCCCAGGAAGATCACGGCCAGCACGCGGACGCCCGCGACGGACAGTGCCGAGCGGCCCTTCTCCGCGGCCCCGCCCGCGCCGCGCGAGCGGCTCGGCTGCGGCTGCGTGCGCCGCTGCGCGGCGAACAGCAGACCGCCGAAGAGGGTCAGCACCGCCTCGGCGACCAGGCCGGCCGCCGGGTGGATGCCCGTGCACAGCGCGGTGGCCAGCACCGGGCCGATCACGAACGTGAACTCGTCGGTGACGGACTCGAACGCTGCCGACGTGGCCATCAGCGGCGAGCCGTCCAGCTTGGCAGCCCAGCGGGCCCGCACCATCGGGCCGACCTGCGGGGTGGACGCACCGGCGGGCACCGCCGCGGCGAACAGCGCCCACAGCGGGGCGTCCGACAGGGCGAGAGAGATCAGCAGCGAGATCGCGGCGGCGTGCACGAGCACGCCGGGGACCAGCACCGCGCCCTGCCCGAAGCGGTCCGCGAGCTTGCCGCCCTGCGGGGCGAACAGGGCCATCGACACCCCCGCGGTCGCCGAGACGGCGCCCGCGGTGGTGTACGAGCCGGTGGTGTCCTGGACCAGCAGCAGAATGCCTATGGTCAGCATCGCGAACGGCTGCCGGGCGAAGAAGCCGGGCAGGAGGAAGGTCCAGGCGCCGCGCGTACGCAGCAGCCTGCCGTATCCGGGTCGTGCCCCGGCGGTGTCGTCGACCGTGTCAGCCACGGTCCGGGCCTTTCCGCCGCCTGGTAGCACGCACCGCACGGGCGACCGCACGGTGCGCGCCGAGAGCTGTCCTCTCGCGCAGGACCGTGGTAGATACCGCTCCGGCCGCCTCGGTTGCGCAGCCGCGGCCGCCGTGCGGTCGCGCCAGCTCTGCATCAGGCAGAGTTGGTTCGATTGGGGAAGTTGTTGATTACTTCCTCTTTATCATACGGGGTCGTTTTCCTGCACCTATGACCCCGGTCACATCCGGTGGCCCGCTGCCGTTCTCCGCCGTGCGCTGCGCGCCCAGCCAGCCGGCCAGCTTGCCGCCCTCGGCGACCGCCCGCAGCCGCTTCTCGGCGGCGTCCCGCACCGGGTCCGTGGCCACCACCAGCAGTTCGTCCCCGTGCCGCAGGACGGTCGAGGGGGCCGGGACGAAGCTCGCCCCGTCCCGGACGACGAGCGTGACCGCCGCCCCGGCGGGCAGCCGCAGCTCCGAGACCTCCACACCGTGCATGCGCGAGCCGTCGGGTATCGCGAACGACAGCAGGTGGCCGCGCAGCCGCTCCAGGGGTGCGGACTCGATGCCGAGGTCCTCGGCCTCGGTGTCGCCCAGTTCGAGCCGGCGGGCCAGCCAGGGCAGCGTCGGGCCCTGGACCAGGGTGTAGACGATCACCAGCACGAAGACGATGTTGAAGATCCGCCGGCTGTCGTCCACCTCGGCCACCATCGGGATGGTGGCCAGCACGATCGGCACCGCCCCGCGCAGCCCCGCCCAGGACAGCAGGGCCTTCTCCTGCCAGGGGGTGCGGAAGGGCGCCGTACTGAGGAAGACGGACAGCGGACGGGCCACCATGGTCAGCACCAGCCCGACGACGAGGGCGGGCAGGATGTCCTGCCCCAGCTCGTGCGGGGTGACGAGCAGGCCGAGCAGGACGAACATGCCGATCTGGGCGATCCAGCCGAGCCCCTCGGCGAAGCCCCGCGTGGCCGGCTGGTGCGGCAGCCTGGCGTTGCCGAGGATCAGCGCGGCGAGGTAGACCGCGAGGAAGCCGGAGCCGTGGGCCAGGGCGCCGCCCGCGTAGGCGGCGGTGGCGAAGGCCATGACGGCGATCGGGTACAGACCGGAGGCGGGCAGGGCGACCCGGCGCAGCGTGCACGCGCCGATCAGGCCGACCGCGACGCCGACGCCCGCGCCGATGGCCAGTTCCAGGGCGATCTTGCCGACCAGGAGGTACCAGTGGTCGACGGGCCCGGCGGCCGAGAAGGCGACGACGAGGATGACGACGGGGGCGTCGTTGAAGCCGGACTCCGCTTCCAGTACACCCGTGAGCCGGGCGGGGAGCGGGACGTTGCGCAGGACGGAGAAGACCGCGGCGGCGTCCGTGGACGACACGACCGCACCGATGATCAGTGACTGGCGCCATTCCATGCCGGCCAGGTAGTGCGCGGCCGCGGCGGTGACGCCCACGCTGACCGCGACGCCGAAGGTGGAGAGCACCGCGGCGGAGCGCAGCGACGGTCTTATCTCGTGCCACTTGGTGCCGAGGCCGCCCTCGGCGAGGATCACGACCAGGGCCGCGTAGCCGATGACCTGGGTCAGGCCGACGTCGTTGAAGTGGACACCGATGCCGTCCTGGCCGATGGCCACGCCGATGCCCAGATAGATGAGCAGGCTCGGGAGCCCGCTGCGTGAGGAGACCCGCACCGCGGCCACTGCGACGAGCAGCACGAGCGAGCAGATGAGCAGGAGTTCGTTGAGGTGGTGGACAGTCAGGGGCCGGTCCTTTCACGAGCAACGGGAAGCGACGGGAGGAAGCTTCATTTCCTCATCTAATATTTTACGGGTTCTTAACGCGTTTCGTTGACGATCGCTTCCCAGGCGCCCGGACGCCGGTGGTGACTCCGCGTCGGGTGGCCCTGCGCCCTGCGCCTATGGTTGCTTCCAGCACTCCCGGACCCCCTGCCCCGCGAAGGACAGCAAGGACAGCGATGCCCGCCAACAAGACCGGCCCTTCCGGCAAGAAGAAGAAAGGCCGACGCGCCCGCCTGCTCGTGATCACCCTCGTGCTGCTGCTCGTGGCGGGCGTCGCCTACGGCTCGTACTGGAGCGTCGGCACGGTGCGCGCCTCGTTCCCGAAGACCAACGGCACGCTCCAGCTCAAGGGGCTGTCGGGCCAGGTCAAGGTGGTGCGCGACGGCAACGGCATTCCGCAGGTCTATGCGGACAACGCCGAGGATTTGTTCCGCGCCCAGGGCTTCGTCCAGGCACAGGACCGGTTCTGGGAGATGGACGTCCGCCGTCACATGACGGCCGGCCGGCTCTCCGAGATGTTCGGCGACTCCACGGTGGAGACCGACGCCTTCCTGCGCACCATGGGCTGGCGGAAGGTGGCGCAGCAGGAGTACGACACCAAGCTCTCGCCGGCCACCAAGAAGTACCTGCAGGCGTACTCCGACGGCGTCAACGCCTATCTGAAGGACCACAAGGGCAAGGACCTCTCGGTCGAGTACGCGGCCCTGGAGTTCCAGAACGACTACAAGCCCGAGCAGTGGACCCCGGTCGACTCGGTCGCCTGGCTCAAGGCCATGGCCTGGGACCTGCGCGGCAACATGCGCGACGAGATCGACCGCTCGCTCGCCGCGGCCCGGCTGAGCCCGAAGCAGATCGAGGACCTCTACCCGCCGTACCCGTACGACCGGAACCAGCCGATCGTCGACGGCGGCGCGGTCGACCCCGCCACCAAGACCTTCGACCCCAAGGCCACCCCGGCCGCGGGCGCGCAGAACGGTGCGACGAACCCGGCCACCGGCGGCTCCGCCGCCACCGGCCTGCGTACCAGCCTGTCCGCGCTGTCGAGCTCGCTCGACAAGGTCCCGGCGCTCCTGGGCCCGAGCGGCAACGGCATCGGCTCCAACTCCTGGGTCGTCTCCGGCAAGTACACGACGACCGGCAAGCCGCTGCTGGCCAACGACCCGCACCTGGCGCCCCAGATGCCCTCGCTCTGGTACCAGATGGGCCTGCACTGCAACAAGACCGGCCCCGAGTGCCCCTTCGACGTGGCCGGTTACACCTTCTCCGGCATGCCGGGCGTCGTCATCGGCCACAACCAGGACATCGCCTGGGGCATGACGAACATGGGCGCCGACGTCTCCGACCTCTACCTGGAGAAGGTCACCGCCGACTCCTACCTCTACGACGGCAAGCAGGTCCCGTTCACCACCCGCAAGGAGACCATCAAGGTCGCGGGCGGCAAGGACCGTGAGATCACCGTCCGCTCCACCAACAGCGGGCCGATCGTCTCCGACCGCAACGACGAGCTCGCCAAGGTCGGCCAGGACGCGCCCGTCCAGGACCCCGCCCCCGACCGCGCCGAGGGCTACGCCATCGCCCTGCGGTGGACGGCGCTGGACCCGGGCAAGACCATGGACGCGGTCTTCGGGATCAACCAGGCCAAGGACTTCAAGGAGTTCCAAAAGGCCGCCGCCGACTTCGAGGTGCCCTCGCAGAACCTGATCTACGCGGACACCAAGGGCAACATCGGCTACCAGGCCCCCGGCCGGATCCCCGTCCGCGGCAAGGGCGACGGCCGCTACCCGGCCCCCGGCTGGGACTCCGCCTACCAGTGGAAGAGCTTCGTCCCGCAGTCCGAGCTGCCCTGGGACTACAACCCCAAGCGCGGCTATATCGTCACCGCCAACCAGGCGGTCGCCGGCAAGGACTACCCGGAGAAGCTGACTTCGGACTGGAGCTACGGCACCCGCAGCCAGCGGATCAACGAGCTGATCCAGTCCAAGATCAAGGACGGCGGGAAGATCTCGACGGACGACATGCAGAAGATGCAGCTGGACAACTCCAGCGAGATCGCCAAGCTGCTGACGCCGTACCTGCTCAAGATCAACGTCAAGGGCGCCAACGAGCGCGAGACCAAGTACGTCCACGAGGCGCAGAACCTGCTCAAGGACTGGGACTACGCCCAGGAGGCCGACTCCCCGGCCGCCGCGTACTTCAACGCGGTCTGGCGCAACGTCCTCAAGCTCGCCTTCGGCAACAAGCTGCCCAAGGAACTGCGGGTCAAGGGCCAGTGCCTGCGGGTGCGCCCGGCCAACGACTCCGGTCCCCAGGAGGACCTCAACGGCAACGCCCGGCTGGTCTGGGAGTGCGGCGAGCGGGAGGCGGACGCGGCGCAGCCGGACGGCGGCGACCGCTGGTCCGAGGTCGTGCGCAGCATCCTCGACAAGCCGGACGACGACTGGTGGAAGACCAACGGCACCCGCACCAACCCCGGCGCCCGCAACCGTGACGACCTGCTCGCCATGGCCATGAAGGACGCCCGCTGGGAGCTGACCTCCAAGCTCGGCAAGGACGTCAACTCCTGGAGCTGGGGCCGTCTCCACCAGCTGAACCTGAAGAACCAGACCCTCGGCAAGAACGGTCCCGGCATCGTCCAGTGGATGCTCAACCGCGGCCCGTGGAACCTGGCGGGCGGCGAGGCCGCGGTCAACGCCGCGGGCTGGAACGCGGCGGGTGGCTACGACGTGATCTGGGTGCCGTCGATGCGGATGGTGGTCAATCTCGACGACCTCGACAAGTCGCGGTGGATCAACCTGACCGGGGCGTCCGGGCACGCGTACAACGCGCACTACTACGACCAGACGGACAAGTGGGCCAAGGGGGAGTTGTTGCCCTGGGCTTTCAGCGGGGACGCGGTGGCGAAGGCCGGGGACGACGTGTTGACGCTCAAGCCGTAGGCCCTGCCGGGCGGGCCCGTGGTCATCTGCGGGTCCGCTCCGGCTGGTCGCGCAGTTCCCCGCGCCCCTTCGGGGCGCGGCTACGGGGCGCGAAAACGACGTACCCCGCCAGGGGTGATCACTGCATTCACGGGGTGGTCGTGCGGTTCCTCCGGGACCCGTGCGACCACCTCGTCGTCGTAGAGGAGCACGATCCGGGCCGGGGCCGCTCCCGCGCGGTCCAGGCGGGACAGGACGCGGTCGTACGAGCCCCCGCCGCGGCCCAGCCGCATCCCGCGGCCGTCCACCGCCAGGCCCGGCAGCAGTACCGCCTCCGCCTCCGTCACGGCCTCCGGGCCGAGCCGCTCGCCGTCCGGCTCCAGCAGGCCCCGGCGGGCGGGGGCCAGGTGGGCGGCGCCGCGGTAGGGGGCCCAGTCGAGATCGTTGTCGGGCAGCAGCACCGGCAGCAGCACCCGGATCCCGCGGGCGCGCAGCGCGTCGAGCAGCGCGCGGGTGCCCGGCTCGGTGCCCACCGAGACGTAGGCGGCCACGGTGTGCGCCTGTGCGAGCTCGGGCAGTTCCAGCGCCCGCCGCCCGAGGGCGGCCCGCGCCTCCTCGATGTCCTGGGCCGTCAGCGCCGCACGCGCGGCCAGCAGGGTCCGCCGCAGCGCGGTCTTGTCGGACGGGATCATTGTTCGTACAAACTCCCTGGCTAGGGTCATACTCGATCGAGTCGTATCCTCGCCCAAGCCCAACGGATAGTGTCGGCCCATGACTCTCTCGCGCCCTCGGATCAGCAAGGCTGTCATCCCTGCCGCCGGGCTCGGAACCCGCTTCCTTCCGGCCACCAAGGCCACTCCGAAGGAGATGCTGCCGGTCGTCGACAAGCCGGCCATCCAGTACGTGGTGGAGGAGGCGGTGGCCGCGGGACTGTCGGACGTCCTGATGATCACGGGCCGCAACAAGCGTCCGCTCGAGGACCACTTCGACCGCAATTACGAGCTCGAAGAGGCCCTGCGCCGCAAGGGCGACGAGTCCCGCCTGGCCCGCGTCCAGGAGTCCAGCGACCTGGCCACCATGCACTACGTGCGCCAGGGCGACCCCCGGGGCCTGGGCCACGCCGTCCTGTGCGCCGCCCCGCACGTGGGGAACGAGCCCTTCGCCGTGCTGCTCGGCGACGACCTGATCGACTCCCGCGACCCGCTGCTCTCGCGCATGGTCGACATCCAGAACCGGCACGGCGGCAGCGTGATCGCGCTCATGGAGGTCGACCCCGAGCAGATCCACCTCTACGGCTGCGCGGCCGGCAAGCCCACCGACACCGAGGACGTCGTCGAGGTCACCGGCCTCGTCGAGAAGCCGGACGCCGCCGAGGCGCCCAGCAACTACGCGGTCATCGGCCGCTACGTGCTCGACCCGGCCGTCTTCGACGTGCTGCGCGAGACCCCGCCCGGCCGCGGCGGCGAGATCCAGCTCACCGACGCCCTGCAGGCCCTCGCCGCCGAACCCGGCCGCGGCGGGCCGGTGCACGGCGTGGTGTTCACCGGGCGCCGCTACGACACCGGGGACCGTGGCGACTACCTGCGTGCCATTGTCAGACTGGCATGCGAACGTGAAGACCTGGGACCGGACTTCAGGGCCTGGCTTCGCCGGTACGTCACCGAGGAGATGTAGCACTTTGCCGCCTTTGAGCAGAGCCGCCGATGCGTCCGCCGAGGCGGACCGCCTCTGGTCCGTGGACGAGCACCTCGCCGACATCCTCGGGAAAATCCGCCCGTTGGAGCCCATCGCGCTCCAACTCATGGACGCCCAGGGCTGCGTACTGGTCGAGGACGTCACCGCACCCGCCGCGCTGCCCCCCTTCGACAACAGCTCCATGGACGGCTACGCGGTCCGGGTCGCCGATGTCGAGGGGGCGGGCGAGGAGTTCCCGGCGGTGCTCGCGGTCGTCGGCGACGTCGCGGCGGGCAGCGGCGAGCCGCCGGCCGTCGGCCCCGGCGAGGCCGCCCGCATCATGACCGGGGCACCGCTGCCGCCCGGCGCCGAGGCCGTCGTCCCCGTCGAGTGGACCGACGGCGGCCTGGGCGGCGGGCCGGCCACCACGATGGCCGGTAGCGGCACGACCGAGGTCCGGGTGCACCGCTCCGTCGACGCCCGGGCCCACGTCCGCGCCCGCGGCGGCGATGTCGCCGCCGGGGAGCTCGTCCTCGCCGCGGGCACCCTGCTCGGCCCGGCCCAGATCGGCCTGCTGGCGGCGATCGGCCGCGGCACCGTCTCCGTGCGCCCGCGCCCCCGTGTGGTCGTCGTGTCGACCGGCAGCGAGCTCGTCCCGCCCGGCGAGAGCCTCGCGCACGGGCAGATCCACGACTCCAACAGCTTCATGCTCACCGCCTGCGCCCGCGCCGCCGGAGCCCTCGCCTACCGCGTCGGCGCCGTCGGCGACGACCCCGCGACACTGCGCGCCACCCTGGAGGACCAGCTGGTCCGGGCCGACGCCGTGGTCACCAGCGGCGGCGTCAGCGTCGGCGCGTACGACGTGGTCAAGGAGGCGCTCTCCGGGCTCCCGGCCGAGGAGGGCAGGGTCGACTTCCGCGGGCTGGCCATGCAGCCCGGCAAGCCGCAGGGCTTCGGCCGGATCGGCCCCGACCGCACGCCGCTGTTCGCCCTCCCCGGCAACCCCGTCAGCTCCTACGTGTCCTTCGAGCTCTTCGTACGGCCCGCCCTGCGCGCCCTGATGGGCCTGGAGCCCGCGGACCGGAAGGTCGTGCGCGCGGTCTGCCCCGAGGGCGTCGCCTCCTCGCCGAAGGGCCGCCGGCAGTACCTGCGCGGCCGCCACGATCCGGCCACCGGCGAGGTCACCGTGCTCGGCGGCGCCGGATCGCACCTGGTCAAGGCCCTTGCCGGGGCCAATGCGCTGATCGTCGTTCCCGAGGACGCCGCCTCCGTCGCCCCCGGCGCCGAGCTGGACGCGGTCCTTCTCGACTGACGCCGCGGCGCTGCCGGTACGGTGGCTCCCCACAGGACCCGGACCGGGAGAACGATGAGCAAGCAGCTGACCCACATCGACGACGCCGGTGCGGCCCGCATGGTCGACGTCTCCGCCAAGGACGTCACCGCACGCACCGCCCGCGCGAGCGGCCGGGTGCTCGTCTCCCCGAGCGTCGTGGAACTCCTGCGCGGCGAGGGGGTCCCCAAGGGCGACGCCCTCGCCACGGCCCGCATCGCCGGGATCATGGGCGCCAAGCGCACCCCGGACCTCGTCCCCCTCTGCCACCCGCTCGCCGTCTCCGGCGTCAAGGTCGACCTGACGGTCGCGGACGACGCCGTCGAGATCACCGCGACCGTGAAGACGACGGACCGCACGGGCGTGGAGATGGAGGCCCTGACGGCGGTGACGGTCGCGGCGCTGACGGTGGTGGACATGGTCAAGGCGGTCGACAAGGCGGCAGTGATCACGGACGTGAGGGTGGAGGAGAAGACGGGCGGCAAGTCGGGCGCCTGGTCCCGCGGGGCGGGAGAAGGAGACCAGGGGTGAGCCGGCCCTACCGCGCCCTCGTCGTCACCGCCTCCAACCGCGCCGCCGCAGGCGTGTACGAGGACAAGGGCGGCCCCCTGATCGCAGCCGCGCTGCGGGACCTCGGCTTCACGGTCGACGGCCCCCTCGTCGTCCCCGACGGGGCCCCCGTCGAGGCGGCCCTCCGCGACGCGGTTGCGGCCGCATACGACGCGGTCGTGACGACCGGCGGCACCGGCATCTCGCCCACCGACCGCACCCCCGAGGCCACCCGCCGCGTCCTCGACTTCGACGTCCCCGGCATCCCCGAGGCCATCCGCGCCGAGGGCCTCGCCAAGGTGCCCACGGCCGCCCTCTCCCGCGGGCTCGCGGGCGTCGCCGGCGGCCGCACGCTGATCGTGAACCTGCCCGGCTCGACGGGCGGGGTACGGGACGGCCTCGCCGTCCTGGAGCGGCTGCTGGTGCACGCCGTGGACCAGCTCCGGGGCGGCGACCACTCCAGACCGGCAGAGGGCTCCGCCGGGTGAGCGCCATCTGGCCGGTCGAGCTGGCGGACGGCGAGATCGTCCTGCGCCCCATACGGCAGCGCGACCAGCGCGCCTGGCGCGAGGTCAACCACCGCAACCGCGACTGGCTGCGCCCCTGGGAGGCGACCGTCCCGCCGCCCCCGCCCGGCGGCCGGCCCGGCCGCCGGCCCACCTTCCGGCAGATGGTCCGGCACCTGCGCGCCGAGGCCCACGCGGGGCGGATGCTGCCGTTCGTGATCGAGTACCGCGGCCGCCTGGTCGGCCAGCTGACGGTCGCCGGGATCACCTGGGGCTCGATGTGCTCGGCACACATCGGCTACTGGGTGGACGAGGCCGTGGCGGGCCGCGGCGTGATGCCGACCGCCGTCGCGCTCGTCACCGACCACTGCTTCCGCACGCTCGGCCTGCACCGGGTGGAGGTGTGCATCCGCCCCGAGAACCTCCCCAGCCGCCGCGTCGTGGAGAAGCTCGGCTTCCGCGAGGAGGGCCTGCGCCCCCGCTACCTGCACATCGACGGCGCCTGGCGCGACCACCTGGTCTATGCGCTGACCGCCGACGAGGCCGTCGACGGGCTGCTCGGCCGCTGGCACCGCAGCCGCTCACAGAAATAAAATAAACGTTCGATATTGACTGTCAATTGACGGTATTCGTTGGCTTCCGTCGGCTTCCGTTGCCAACAATCACAAAAAAAGTTCGAGATATCAGCCGGATCGTGCGACACACCGCGCCAATTGGCGGAATCCGCTGTCCGGACCCCTCTACCGTGTGAAGGGTGAGCAGCAGCGGCCTGATCTACGCAGTCATCGTCGGGGCCTGGGCCGCCTACTTGGTGCCGATGTGGCTCCGTAGGCAGGACGAGCTCAATGAAGCCCGTCCGACGGAACGCTTCAGCACAGCCATCCGGCTTCTGTCCGGACGGGCGGGCATGGAGCGCCGTTACGCCAAGGACCTCGAAGGGCGCACCCCCGCTCAGGCGGCGGTCCCGGCGGACCCCGCGGAGCCGGAGGAGCGCGCCCCCGAGCCGGACGCCGTGACCGAGATGGTCGCCGTCCGGCCCTCCGGCGCGCCCGCGCCCGGCCCGGCGGCGCCGACGCCCGCCGAGCGGGCCCGGCGCTCCAAGGTGCTGGCGCGCCGCCGGCGCACGACCGTGCTGCTCTTCCTCGCCTTCACCGTCGGCGCGATCGTCGCGGGCGTGGGCGGCCTGGAGTTCCTGTGGGTCCCCGCCGTGCCGGCGGCCCTGCTGAGCGCGTACATCGGCTACCTGCGGGTGCACGAGCGGCGCCGCTTCGCCTTCACCATGGACCGCCGCCGGGCCGAACTGGCCGCCCAGCGGCTGCGCGAGGGCCGCCCGCGCCCTCAGCAGGCGGCGCCGGAGAGCGCGTCCGACGCCGCTGACACCGTGGTCCGCCCGGCCCCGGCAGCGCAGCCCCCGGCCTCCTCGCGCAGCGCGGACCGGCGGGCGCTCGTCGAGCAGACCGACCACGCCGAGTGGGTGGACCAGCAGCGCGAGCGGGACACCGGCGACGGCTGGGAGCCCGTGCCGGTGCCGCTGCCGACGTACGTCTCGGCGCCGGTCGCCCCCCGCGCGGGCGGTCCCGTCGACCTGGGCGCCCCGGACACCTGGAGCTCGGCCCGCTCCAGCACCGCCGAGCCGGCCCCCGACCGCAGGCCCGCCGCCGAGGAGCGGCGCGGCTCGCGCCCGCTCCGCCGCCGTCCCCGCGAGCGCGGCCGCACGCCGCTGTTCGACCAGTACGCCGACGAGGACCGGCCGCGCGCGGCCAACGAGTGAGCTGACCAGCGGGGTCGGAGGGGGAGCGGATTTCCGGGCGCCCCGATGGGGGTGCTAGAGTTCCACTCGTTGCAAGGGCCTGTGGCGCAGTCCGGTAGCGCACCTCGTTCGCATCGAGGGGGTCAGGGGTTCGAATCCCCTCAGGTCCACCGCACATGGGAAGGTCCCGTCCGAGAGTTCTCGGGCGGGACCTTTTCGTTGTCGCCGTCCTCTGGTGCCGGTGTGATCCAGATCATCTTCGTGCGGCTGGTGAATCGGTTCTGCGTGGCTGTGGGCCGTGGCACGATCTTGCCAATCGTTACCTGCGAGTAACGGCCCGGCCGGAGTGCCGACTTCCTCCGGTCGCCCCCACATCACGCCCCTGAGGGACCAACTTTGCGCAATACCACCAGGTATGCCGTTCTACCGGTACTGACTGCCGCCTCCCTGCTCGTCGTCACCGGGTGTTCGGGGTCGTCCGGCACCTCCGCGGCCGGGAAGAGCGACCGCACGGAGCCGGTGGCCGCTGCCGGGACCGCTGACGCGCACCCGCAGCTCGCGGTGGCTGCGGCGCCTGCCGGTGACGGGGCGCCCAGCGCCGTGGCGACGCCGCAGACGGGCGGGAAGCCCGCGGCCAAGTCCTCGCTGAAGGTGGCCGAGTTCGACAAGGGCAGCGGACGCGCCGTCATCTCCGGCAAGGAGAAGGACAAGGGAAAGGGTAAGGAGGAGGGCGGAACGCCCAGGCCCGCGGCCCCCGTTGCCGTCGGTGACGTCATCGCCAGTGCCCCGGCCCCCGGTGCGCCCCAGGGCGTGCTGGCGAAGGTGACCGAGGTGGTGGGCACGACCAAGCAGGGCACCGAGGTGAAGACCGCCCCGGCCACGCTGGGCGCCCTGCTGGGCGGCTCCACGGCCAAGGGGCAGGTGCCCGTCGACCCGTCCTCGGTGAAGGTCGAGCCGCTCGCCCCGAAGGTGAAGGTCTCCTGGGCGAAGACCGGCGGCGTGCACTTCGGGCCCGAGGGCGCGCAGTTGCCGCTCGGCAGCCTGCGGGTCGACGTCAGCGCGGCGCTGCCCACGGTGACGGGCAAGGCCGGCCCCGCCCAGGGGTCCGTCGACGCCTCCGCCAACGGCTTCGTCCAGCTCGCACCCGAGGTCGACTTCGCCTACGACGGCAAGGGCACCGCCACCGGCACGCCGGGGACCGCCTCCCTGAGCCTGTCCGGCGACTGGACCTCGCAGTGGGAGCTCAAGGGTCAGGCGGCCGCAACGACGGCGGACGGCAAGCCGCTGCGGGTGCCGTTCGCCAAGCTGCACGCCGACCCCGTCATCACCGTCGGCGCGGTGCCGGTCGTGATCAACCTCGACCTCACCTGCTACCTCCAGGTCGACGCCGACGGAAAGGTCAGCGTCGACGTCAAGCAGGACGTCAAGGGCGACTTCAAGGTCGGCGGCTCGTACAGCAGGGCCAAGGGCTGGACGCCGGTCGCCAAGGCGGACATGAGCGGCACGCCGGTGACGGCGACCGCGACCGCCGCCGGCAAGGTGAAGGCCGCGCTCGGCGCGGAGGCCAGTGTCGGCCTCTACGGCAGCGTCGGTGTCACCGGCAACGTGGCGCCGTACCTGCGTGCCGACGTGGAGGGCACGGCCACCGGGGCCTCCGACGGCACCGGGTCGCTCGTCGGCAAGTGGGCCGCGTACGGCGGTGTCGATCTGGGCGGGGCGCTCCGGGCGCACCTGGATATTTTCGGCACTCCCGTGTTCGAGCGGAGTCTGCCGCTCGGTCCTCTGAACCGGGAGTGGAAGCTCGGTTCCGGTGAGGGTGCGGTACGTACTCCCAAGCGGTAGGGGTCGGTTGGGGCGCGGGGTACGTGCGGGTCGGCTGTGGCTGATCGCGCAGTTCCCCGCGCCCCTTACGGGCCGCTACAGCCTCGACGCCACCGTTCTTGCGATGCGCATGATGTCGCCCTGCGGTCTTGACGGGAACGCAGGGCGTTCTCGCGTCCAGCGGTCCTCCAGGGCGAACCAGTCGATCGGCTTCGGCTTGCGGCCCTCCGCCAGCGCCGCGGAGAGTTCCGTGAAGTACGTCGTCCAGCGCAGCCGGTAGAGGCCGCCGATCAGGCCGGACCACTCGCGGTTGGCGTAGTCGTGCAGTTCGCCGCCGTCCGCCGCGGCGCGCGGGCCCCATATCGTCAGCAGGGAGACCGCGTCGTACTCCAGGGCGTCGCGCTCGGCGGGGGTGGATCCCCAGGCGCGGGCGTCGGCGGTCCAGCGGCCCAGCAGGTGGTGTGCGTCGGTGGCCGTCACCTGTTCCAGCAGGGTCATCCAGTCCAGCCACTGGCGTGCGAGGCCGTCGAAGCGGGCGCGGTCGCCCGCGTCGTGCGCCGCCTTGATGCGGGGCAGCAGCAGACGGCTGCGGTTGGCGATGCACTGGCGGGCGACGTCCATCAGGTCGTAGCGGTAGGCCGAACTGCCGCGCAGGCCGGGAGCGACGGCCAGCAGGGCCGGCAGGGCCTTCTCGAACTCGGCGGCGTCGTAGCGCAGTCGGCGCGGCGACCAGGTGCCCGCGTGGGTGGCGGCCAGGTCCGGGCGGGCGCCGAAGAGGCCGTCGGCGGCCTCGCTCCAGCTGTCGGCGCGGGTGGTGCCGTAGGCGGTGCGGCGCAGGACGTCCCAGGCGCGGGCGGCGTGCGGGTCCGCGGCGCCGTAGCGCGCGACGGACCACTGCCCGAACCAGGCGGCGAGGTCCGTGGGGCCGTCCGTCCAGGCCAGGTCCGAGAAGAGGGCGAGGGCCGCGGGGTTGTTGTCGGTGGCCTCGGGCATCAGGGCGATGCCGCGCAGCGCGCTGCCCCGCTTGGTGCGCCAACGGTCGTACAGCGCGGCCCAGTCGGGGGTGTTGGCGCCCATCGCGGTGTGGCCGCCGAAGTTCCAGATGGAGCCGAAGGCGTAGGGTGTGCCGCCCCAGTCGGCCTCGCGGTCGGTGACCTTGGGGAAGCGGTCGGACAGGCCGTCCAGGACGAGCATCTTCGAGCGGTCGACGGCGTCGAGGATCTCGCGCCGCGGGTTCTCCTGCCAGCCGAGGATGGCCCAGACCGCGCCCGGACGGGCGGACTGCAGTGCGTCCTCCACGGCGCGCGCGGCGTCCGCGACGGGGACGTCGCCGGGGGTGCCGCCCTCGTGCAGCAGGTCCATCTTGTACATCGAAGTGGCCCCGTGGAGCTCCTCCTGCACCCGGTAGAAGGTGCGGGCGACCCGGGCGAAGTGCGGGGTGCGCGGGTCGAGCCAGTCGGGGCGCCGGAAGCCGCCGCCCCAGTCGCCCTGCGGGACGACGCGGGCGCCCGGATTCCGCCGGTCGAAGTCCGGGGGCACGGTGCCGAACCAGCCGGGCAGCACGGGCGTCATGCCCAGTTCGCGCAGCCGGTGCACGATGCGCTGCGCCAACTCCGTGCGCCGGGCGAGGAGTCCGTCGGAGACGGGGCCGCCGAAGGAGGCCATGTTCTGCAGCAGCCACCAGGGCTGGTGCGCGGGCCCCGGGATCCAGTCCCGCAACTCGGCGTCGTCGTAGCCGTGTTCGAGGAAGGTGCGGTGGTAGACGGCGTCGGCGCCCGCGTAGACCAGCACTTCGTTGAAGCCGTGCAGGGCGAGGACGTCGATCTCGCGCTCCCAGGAGGCCCAGTCGCGGTACGGGCCCGTGTAGCCGTCGCCGGTGTCGTTGAACACGAAGCGGTGGACGGCGTTCGCCGTGCCGGTGACCGGGGCGGCGGGGGCCGGGAGGCGGTCGGGGAGGGCGGTCTGCTCGCCGTTCCAGGAGAAGTGGGCGTGCGCCGTCCGCCTCAGATAGCGGTGGAATCCGGCGAGTTGGACGGCCGGGGTGGTGCCCTCCACCGTGATCCGGCCGGTCCGGCCGGACACCCGGAAGACGTCGGCCCCGCCCCTCCGGGCCACGGTGCGGAAGGCGACCTGCTGCCGGTGCCGGGGGAGCAGCCGGGCCAGCGCGGTTGCCGCGGCGCCCGCTTCGGCGGCGTTCGCGGAGGTGGAGGAGATGCCGGCGACCGCTCCGAGGGCGGCCGACCCGGCCACGGCGCCGAGCAGCGTGCGGCGGGGAATGTGCATGAGTGACCTCCGTGTGGCGCCGCAGGGCCTGTGCCGATCCATCGGACACCCCCCCCGGCCTCTGGACCGGACCACTTGAGCGCGGTGATCCTATGAGCCGACGCCGGGAAGGGGTCAAGGGCGCGGGCGTCGAACCAGCCACGCCGGTTACATTTGGCACGAATGGCCCCATCGAACGCCCGTATCCGTCCCGTCCGTCCGGCATGAGGAACCCCGTGCGACCACTCCTCGCGACCGCCGCCGCCGTGTCCCTCACGGCGGTGCTGCTCGGTGCGACGCTGTGCGGCTGTGCCGACCCGGGCGGACTGAAGGTCACCGGTCCGGCGTCGAGCCCGGCCGCCTCCGTGGCGGGCCCGGTCTGGATCACCGAGGGCGCCGGTCAACCCCCGGTGCGCCGTCCGGCGTCCTTCGAGATCGGCGACTCGGTCCGGCTGAGCGGGCTGCGCTGGAAGTCCTGGGGCGGCCCGACCGCCGAGGCGACCGGCGAGGTGTCGGGCGGCTGGTGCGCCCCGGCCTGCCGCGACAGACCGTACCGGGCCGGCGTCACCCTGGGCGGGCTGGTGCGGCAGGGCGGCTCCGGCTACTACAGCCGGGCCGTGGTCGCCGTGGCCGAGGCCGCCGGGCTGCCGCCCGCACAGCAGAAGGAGCTGCGCGACCTGCGGCTCCCCGTGCCCAGGGGATAGAGGGACAGGGGGCGTCCGATGGGACTGCGCATCAAGACCGCCGTGGCGATCACGGCGGTCTCCGCTCTGGTCGCCGTCATCATCGGGCTCGTCGTCCATCACCGCACCGCCGTCAACCAGTTGGACACCGCCCGCAGCGACATCGACCAGCGGCTGCTGACCGCCGTCGAGGACCACGCGGCCGGCTTCGACCGGCCGCGGACGATCCTCAACCCCTACCGGATGCCCGGCCCGTTGCGCCGCGCCGTCGAACAGGGCAAGCGCGCCACCTACCTCGACCGCAGCGGCCCCGAGCCCGCGCTGTGGGCCGCGACCCGGCTCGGCGACGACGTCATCGTCATCAAGCACGCCTACACCCGCCAGGACCGCAACCTCGCCTCCCTCGACGAGGACCTCTGGCTGGCCGGCGGCCTCGGCACCGCCCTCGCCGCCACCGTCGGCGTGGCCCTGGCCACCATCGTCGGGCGCCGCCTCAACGCCTCGGCGCGGACCGCCGAGCGCATCGCCGACGGCGATCTGACCGCCCGGCTGAAGCCGCGGGGCGGCAAGGACGAGATCGCCCGGCTCACCCACTCCGTCAACACCATGGCCGACGCCCTCGCCGCCCGCCTGCAGGCCGAGCGCGAGGTGACCGCCAACATCGCCCACGAGCTGCGCACCCCGGTGGCCGGCCTGGTCGCCGCGGCCGGGCTGCTGCCGCCGGGCCGGCCTGCGGAGCTGGTCCGGGAACGGGCGCAGCGGGTGCGGTCGCTGATGGAGGACGTCCTGGAGGTGGCCCGGCTGGACGGCGACGCCGAGCAGGCCGAGACGGACGTGAGGGCGCTGGGCGAGCTGACCCGGCGGGCGGTGCGGGCGGCGGCCGCGCCCGGGCAGGACGAGGTCACGGTCACGGTGGTGCGCGAGTGCCTGGTGGAGACGGATGCGCGGCGGGTGGAGCGGATACTGGCCAACCTCGTCACCAACGCCTTCCGGCACGGCGCCGCCCCGGTCGTCGCCGAGGTGGACGGCGGCGTCATAAGGGTCCGCGACGGCGGGCCCGGCTTCCCGGAGCACCTGCTCACGCGCGGCCCCCAGCGCTTCCGCACCGGCTCGCGCTCCGGCCTCGGCCTGGGCCTGACCATCGCCGCGGGCCAGGCCCGGGTGCTCGGCGCCCGGCTGACCTTCGGCAACCCCGCGGGCGGGGGCGCGGAGGCGGTGCTGGACCTGCGGGACGCGGTACGGGACGCCCCGTAGGGGCGCTGCCCCTTCGGGGTGTGCTGACGTGCGCGGGCCGGTGGCCGCCCCGAGAGTGGAAGCCATGAACGACAACGTCCTCTTCATGACCGTGCCGAGCCGCGAGCGCGGCCACCGCGCGCTGGAGGCCCTGCGCCAGGCGCACTCCGACGGCGACATCACCCTGCGCGAAGGCGTCGTCATCGCCCGGGACGCGGAGGGGGCCCTGGACTTCCCCGACGCCGTCGACAACACCGGCACCGCCCACGCCTTCGCCATGGGCGGGCTGCTCGGCGGCCTGCTGGGCATCCTCGGCGGACCGCTCGGCGTCATGATCGGCTTCGGTGCGGGCGGGCTGATCGGCGGTATCCACGACGCCCGGGAGGCCACGGCCTCGAACGCGGCCCTGGAGATGCTGGCCGCCGAGGTGCCGCCGGGCTCCACCGTGCTGATGGCCGAGGTCCAGGAGGAGGGCCACGAGCCGGTGGACCGGCTGCTGGAGCCGTTCGGCGAGGTACGGCGCTACCCCGCGGAGCAGGTGCGGGCGGAGGTCGAGGCGGCGATCAAGGCGAGTCCGGCGAAGCCGGCACCGTGAGCGGTCCGGTGAGCGGCTCGGTGAGCGGCTTGGTGAAGCAGCGGCTGCTGTCGTACGCGCGGTAGAAGCCGAACTTCCGCTGGTGGGGGACCGGTGCGTAGCCGGACGAGGCGTAGAGCGCGATCGCCTCCGGCTGCATGGTCCCGGTCTCCAGCACCATCCGTATCCGGCCCGCGGCCCGGGCGTCGTCCTCCAGCACGGCCAGGATCCGGCGGGCCAGCCCGCGCCCGCGTGCCCGCGGGGCGACGTACATCCGCTTGATCTCGGCGTCGCCGTCCGCGTACCCCTCGTCGTTGCGCTCCTGCGCGCGCCAGCCGCCGGTGGCGACGGGCGTCCCGTCGTCCTCGTACGCGATGAGATACAGCCCACAGGGCGGGACGAACTGGGCGGGGTCCATGACCGTGAAGTCGGGTTCCCCGTACCGCTCCACGTACTCGAGTTGGACCTGGTCCTGGAGTTTCACGGCATCGGGATGGTCGTACGACCTCGGCAAGATCCGCATTCGCCGATCGTACGGAAACGGGTACCGTACCGGAATGCTCACCGTGACGACCGTGAACGTGAACGGCCTGCGTGCTGCGGCCAAAAAGGGCTTCGTGGAGTGGCTGGCACAGACCGAGGCGGATGTCGTCTGCCTCCAGGAGGTGCGCGCCGAGCCGCACCAGCTGCCCGACGAGGTGCGCGAGCCGGAGGGCTGGCACGTGGTGCACGCCCCGGCGGCGGCCAAGGGCCGCGCCGGCGTCTCCGTCTACTCCCGGCGCGAGCCGGACGCGGTGCGGATCGGCTTCGGCTCGGCCGAGTTCGACGGCAGCGGCCGCTACGCGGAGATCGACCTGCCGGGCGTGACGGTGGCCAGCCTCTACCTGCCCTCGGGCGAGGTCGGCACGGAGCGGCAGGACGAGAAGGAACGCTTCATGGCGGAGTTCCTGCCGTACCTGACCGGGCTGCGCGCCCGCGCGGAGGCGGACGGGCGCGAGGCGCTGGTGTGCGGCGACTGGAACATCGCGCACACCGAGGCGGACCTCAAGAACTGGAAGGCCAACCGCAAGAGCGCCGGGTTCCTTCCGGAGGAACGGGCCTGGCTGTCCGAGGTGTTCGAGCAGTACACGGACGTGGTGCGGGCCCTTCATCCGGATGTGGCGGGGCCGTACTCGTGGTGGTCGTACCGGGGCCGGGCCTTCGACAACGATTCGGGGTGGCGGATCGATTACCTCGCCGCCACCGCCGGCCTCGCGGCCCGCGCTCGTAAGGCCGTTGTGGAGCGGGCCGCCTCCCATGCGGAGCGGTGGAGTGATCACGCGCCTGTGACTGCCGTGTTCGGGGCTGCGTAGTCGGCTGCGGGCTCGTCGTGGCTTGTCGCGCCCACGCGGCGGAGCCGCACATCGTAAGGAGCCCCGCGCCCCTTGCGGGGCGCACCCTCACACCCTCTGCAGGTCCGCCTGCAGCGTCGCCAGGTCTATGCCGTTGACCTTGCCGGCCTCCTTGTACTCCTGCGAGAGCACCGCCCACGCCTCGTCGGAGTACGTGGACCACCAGTCCCACGCGATCGGCTGCACCGCGCCCCAGGTGATGCAGTACAGCCAGTCCGCGTCGTAGCCGAGCAGCGGGATCGCGTGGCCGCCCTCGATCGGCTGGTCCTGCCAGCCGGGGTCCAGGGTCCACGGCTTGCCCGCGGAGAACTGGTCCTGGGCGTTGGACGGGACCTGGATGCCGGCGTAGACGCCGCCGAAGAGGCTGATGGTCTGCTTGATCGCGGTCAGGTCGTGGACGTTGACGGGCGCGTAGGCCACCGCCTTGTTGCCCCAGAGGCCGCTGTTCTGCCAGGACTTGAGGACCTGGGACTCGACGAGCCCGGTGTCCTCGCCGCCGGACAGGTGCAGGTACTCGTCGATCACCTGCTGCTCGGTCGGCACCGGGTCCTTGGCGCCGGTCTGGGCGTTCCACGACTGGATCGTGTGCGCGGCGGCGGCCATCGTGCAGTCGCCGTAGCGGTCGTTGCCGTCCATGGGCCAGGCGGTGACGTTCTTCGCCCAGTCCACCGCGTCCGGCGGCGCGGGCAGCGGAGCCGCGGCATAAGCGGTGAACTCCTTGAGCACGACCGGGAACTGCGGGCTCAGCTTGCCGAATTTTCCTGCAGCACGGGCCATTTCTCTTCACTCCGTTGCATCCGCGTGGGGGAGGTGCAGGGTGAGAACAAAGCTCCCAGACGGCCGGGGCTTTTCCCAGAGTAATGCCGCATTCCGGTGCCGCTTTTTCGGCGGGTGCGGTGCGGGCCCGAAGCCCCCCGGAGAGGCCGGGTGGGCGGCGGCTCCGGCTCGTGCATGTGCTTCGCGCTGATGGCGTCCCATCAGGACGGTGCAGTCGGTCGCCCTGCTCATGTCGCCTGTGGCGACGGCTTCCGCATGTTCGGCCTTGATCGTGGAGCATTCGACGCAACGCTTCGTCGTCCCGACGGGCCGGATGCGCGCGGGCGGGCAGTCCCACTCACGGCCGCCGCCCTGCGGGCGGAGCTGGACGTAGGGGCCCTCGCTGCCCATGACGATGCCCAGGCGGCCGGTCCGGGTGTCGAGGGCGGGGGTGCCGGGCTTCGGGCCGGGGGCGTCGGTGGCCGCTGTCACTTCGTGCGTGTTCTCCATGAACAGGACGTTAGACAGGGCGCGTTGGACGGACGCTGCTTGATTCACGGATATTCGAGCGCAGCATCCAGGCCGCGGCGTGCTCCGACGATGATGCGATGCGCATCGGGCCCGTAGACGGCGTTCCGCTCAAGCGCCTTCCAGGCGCGATCATGCAGCGCCACGTCCAGAGGGTCGTCCAGCCACATCTCGGCGTGCCAGCTCTCGGTGATGACCAACTCGTCGTCATGGATGGAGAAACCGACTCCGGCGGGTACGTTCATGTCGGCTGTGAAAGGGACGATGCCGACCCGTACCGATCCGGGAGCAAGGCGTGCGGCCACGCGTTCGAGCTGCTGCGCCAGCACCTCTGGCGGGCATGGGCGAGCGCGCAGCGCTCCCTCCCAGATCAGGAAGTGGAAGACGCGGTGGGGCTCGCCGAGGACGGACTGGCGGTCCACGCGGGTCCGCACGGCGGTGTCGATGTCGCGGGGTGGCGCCGTGTGGATCGCGGAATAGCGGGTCAGGACGGCACGGGCGTACTCCGGGGTCTGCAGGAGGCCGGGGATCAGCGTGGGGTCGAAACTTCGCCGCATGCGGGTCCTGCGGGCCTGTGCGCCGTGTGCTTCTTGGACGGAGCGGTATCCCCCCGCAAGCTGGCGCCGCCACGAACGGTACTGCGTCTCCAGGCCGCGCAGCCGCCCCACGAGTTCTGCGGCCGCATCCGGATGCCCCGTTCCCCCGGCCCATGCGGTGAGATCGGCGGTGGTGGGTGTCTGCTTGCCGTTCTCCAGCTTGCTGACCTTGGACTGCGGCCACCCGAGTCGCGCGGCCAGTTCCCTGCCCGGCAGCCCGGCCTCGGCGCGCAGCTCCCGGAGCCGCGCGCCGAGGGACAGCCAGGCGTGCTGGAAGTCGGTCGTCACACAGCGGAAGGTACCCGACCCCTGAACTCCTCGTAGCGCGTGGCGTAGTGCCATGCGGTGTCACGGACCCGGCAGGCGCGCAGCACCTCTGCCGGTTCCGTGATCAGCTCCATGCCGACGGTCCGTTCGCCGTCGAAGTGGAAGCGGGCCACCGTGCGCGAGTCGAACAGCCAGAAGTCCCAGAGATTCAGCCCGTACTGCTCGGCGTCGCTGCGCCACAGGTACCGGATGTCCTCGCTCGCCGCGACGTTGGTACGGGCACAGGCGAGGAGGTATCGCTGGCCGGTCGTGGGCGGGTCGTCCACGAGCCGTACGCGCTCGAACCGTTTGCCGTTCGCGACCATGCGTCGCACGTTGTCGAACCACGGGTGGCCGGCTTCACCGGCCGTGTCGCCGGTCCGCAGGAACTCCCGGTACGACGGCATCGCCTGGTCCGATGCGTAGCCGGTGCGGGTCTCCAGGCGCCATGCGGTGTGTGCGAACCCGTCGTTGATGAACTCGTTGATCTCCTGTTGCGGAACGAACCGCGTCACGTGGTGGGGCTCCTTCGGTGCGAAGTTCACCAGAAGCTCGCGAGGGACGACCACAAAGGCCTCGCCGTCCTTGACGTGTTTCAGCTGGGCCACGTCGCCAGGGTCGGTCACCGCATCGCCTTGTACGAGCACTTCCCCGGTGTCCAGGTCTTCGTAGAGAGTCGGGCAGTCGCCGATTCCCGATGTGCTGCCGAGGACCCGCAGTCGTCGTGCCATGGCCGTTCCCCTCGTCGTCGGACACAACGGACCCAGCTTGGTGTGCGAGGGGCACCCCGTCCGGCGCGATTCGCGATTATTCGCCCGCCGCAGCACACGTGACCCTCGGTAACTCCTTTGCCCCGGACCTCTATCGCCGCGAACACCCCCTGGCTTACGCTCCCGACTGTGCCAGCGATTGCTGGCACCTTCGGCGATCCGGGGAGGCTGCGGCAGACATGACCGAGCACGTACGGGTGGCGGTGATCGGGGCAGGGTTCGGCGGGCTGGGGGCGGCCGTGCGGCTGCGGCGGGAAGGGGTCACCGACTTCGTGGTCCTGGAGCGCGCCGGAGCCGTCGGGGGTACCTGGCGGGACAACACCTATCCGGGCTGTGCCTGCGACGTCCCCTCCCACCTCTACTCCTTCTCCTTCGCCCCCAACCCCGAGTGGCCGCGCAACTTCTCCGGCCAGGAGCACATCCGTGCCTACCTGGAGCGGGTCACCGACGTCTTCGGGCTGCGGCCCCACATACGGTTCGACTCCGAGGTGAGAGCCATGCGGTGGGATGCCGAGCGGCTGCTCTGGGAGATCGACGCCGGCGGCCGCGCCCTCACCGCCGACGTCGTCGTCTCCGCGACCGGGCCGCTCGCCGACCCCAGGGTGCCGGACGTGCCGGGGCTCTCCGGCTTCCCCGGCAAGGTCTTCCACTCCTCCCGCTGGGACCACTCCTACGACCTGCGCGGCAAGCGCGTCGCCGTCATCGGCACCGGCGCCTCCGCCATCCAGCTCGTGCCCGGCATCCAGCCGGACGTCCGGCGGCTCACGCTCTTCCAGCGCACCCCGCCCTGGGTGCTGCCGCGTGCCGACCGGCGGATCACCGCGGCCGAGCGCTGGCTGCACACCCGGGTGCCCGCCACCCGCGCCCTGCGCCGCGGGGCGCTGTGGGGCATCAGGGAGGTGCAGGTCAACCTGTTCACCAGATGGCCGGACCAGCTGGGCTGGATAGAGGGCCTCGCCAAGTCCCACATGGCCAAGGCGATCAAGGATCCGGGGATGCGCGCCCGACTCACCCCGGACTACCGGATCGGCTGCAAGCGCATCCTGCTGTCCAACGACTACTACCCGGCCCTCGCGCAGCCCAACGTCGACCTCGTCCCCTCCGGGCTCGCCGAGGTGCGCGGCTCCACGCTCGTCGCCGCCGACGGCACGGAGGCCGAGGCCGACGCCATCGTCTTCGGCACGGGTTTCCGGGTGACCGACCTGCCCATCGCCGGGCGCGTCACCGGCGCCGCCGGGACCACGCTCGCCGAGGAGTGGAAGGACGGCATGGCCGCGCTGCGCGGCACCAGCGCCGCCGGCTTTCCCAACTTCCTCACCATCATCGGGCCCAACACCGGCCTCGGGAACAGCTCGATGATCCTCATCATCGAGGCGCAGCTGAACTACCTCGCCGACTTCCTCCGCCAGCTCGGCACCCTCGGCGGCCGCGCCGCGCTCGACGCCCGCCCCTCCGCCGTCCGCGCCTGGAACCGGCGCCTGCAGCACCGGCTGCAGCGCACCGTCTGGAACACCGGCGGCTGCGACAGCTGGTACCTCGACGCGGAGGGCCGCAACACCGTGGTCTGGCCCGGGAGTACGGGCGAGTTCCGCCGGGTCACCCGCCGCGTCGACCTCGCCGAGTACCAGCTGCTGCGCGCCGCCCGGATACCGGCGGAGGCCGCCCGGTGAGCGCCCGTACGAGCCTGGCCGGCCAGGTCGCCGTCGTCACCGGGGCCGCCCGCGGCGTGGGGGAGCTGCTCTCCCGCAAGCTGGCCGCGCGCGGGGCGCACGTGGCCCTCGTGGGCCTGGAGCCCGCCGAACTGCGGCGCGTCGCCGAGACGTTGCGCACCGACTCCGCGCACTGGCACGCCGACGTCACCGACCACGCGGCCATGACCCAGGTGGCCCGCGAGGTCAAGGCCCGCTTCGGCAAGGTGGACATCGTCGTCGCCAACGCCGGTGTGGCCGCGGGCGGTCCGCTGACCGCCTCCGACCCGGAGGCGTGGCGCCGCGTCGTCGAGGTGAACCTGGTCGGCAGCGCCGTCACCGGGCGGGCCTTCCTGCCCGTCCTGGCCGAGAGCCGCGGCTACCTGCTGCAGATCGCCTCGCTCGCCGCCCTCGCGCCCGCGCCGATGATGACCGCGTACTGCGCGTCGAAGGCGGGCGTGGAGGCGTACGCGCACTGCCTGCGCGCCGAGGTGGGGCACAAGGGCGTACGGGTCGGGGTGGCGTATCTCAGCTGGACCGACACGGACATGGTGCGCGGCGCGGACGAGACCGACGTGATGCGGGAGCTGCGGCAGCGGCTGCCGTGGCCCGCCAACCGCACGTACCCGCTCGGCCCCGCCGTCGACCGGCTCGTGGCGGGCATCGAGCGCCGCTCGGCGCACGTGTACGCCCAGTGGTGGCTGCGCGGCATGCAGCCGGTGCGCTCGGCGCTGCCGGGGCTGATCGCCCTGGGCGGGCGGCGTGAGATGCGGCGTGTGGAGTCCCGGCTGACGGCCCTGCCCGACGGGCTGGTGGGCGCGGGAGGGCTGGCGGACACCAAGGCGCGCACGGAGCGTGGTTGATCGAAATGCGGCTTTCGTTCCTGCGTGTGAGGCTGGCCGTGCCCGACCATCATCACCCCTGAGGAGTGAGCACAGCATGGGCATGAAGGACGACATGCAGAAGAAGGCGCAGCAGGCCAGGCAGAAGGCGCAGCAGTCGAAGCAGCAGGCGCAGCAGCGCGGCCAGCAGGCGCAGGACAAGGTGCGCGAGCAGCAGCAACAGCGCGAGCAGCAGGGCCGCCAGCAGTCGCTGGACGACATCCAGGACGACCTGGGCGACTAGGCGCTCCGCGGTAGGTGCAGTGCGTCGACTGCGGGCTCGTCGTGGCTGGTCGCACAGTTCCCCGCGCCCCTTCCCGATCAGTTCCCCGCGCCCCGTAAGGGGCGCGGGGAACTGCGCGATCAACCACTGACGACCCGCAGAAGAAGTCAGGCCCGCGGCGGCAGCACCGGCCGACGCAGATCCGGTACCCCCGAATAGTCCGGCGGCGCAGCCGCCCCGTGCCGCTCCAAAAGGTCCAGCGCCAGCGCCACCGCATCGTCCAGCTGCTTGTGCCGCCCCTCCGCCCAGTCCAGCGGTGTGCGGTCCACCTCGATGTCCGGCTCCACGCCGTGGTTCTCCACGCCCCACCGGTACGCGTCGAACCAGGCCGCGTTCATCGGCACCGTGATCGAGGTGCCGTCGCCCAGCCGGTGCCGTCCGGTCATGCCGACCACGCCGCCCCAGGTGCGCAGGCCCACGACCGGGCCGATGCCCTGGAGCTTGAAGGCCGCGGTGATCATGTCGCCGTCGGAGGAGGTCATTTCGTCGGCGATGGCGACGACCGGGCCGCGCGGCGCGTTGCTCGCGTACGAGACGGGCTGGGCGTCGCGCGTGAGGTCCCAGCCGATGATGGTGCGGGTGAGCTTCTCCACCACGAGCTCGCTGATGTTGCCGCCCGCGTTGCCGCGCACGTCGACGATCAGGGCCGGGAGCGACATCTCCATCCGCAGGTCGCGGTTGAACTGCGCCCAGCCGGATCCGCCCATGTCGGGGATGTGCAGGTAGCCGCACTTGCCGCCGCTCAACTCCCGCACGACCGCGCGGCGTTTGGCCACCCAGTCCTGGTAGCGCAGCGGCCGTTCGTCGACGAGCGGGACGACGGCGACGCGGCGCGCGTGCCCGTCGGCCTCGGGCGGGTGGAAGGCCAGCTCGACCGTGGTGCCGCCGGCCGCCGCCAGCAGCGGGTACGGGCCGGCGACCGGGTCGACCGGGCGGCCGTCGATGTGGGTGAGGATCGAACCCTCGCGGATGCCCGAACCGGCCAGCGGGGAACGGGCCTTGGAGTCCGAGGAGTCGCCGGGCAGGATGCGCCGCACGGCCCAGCTGCCGTCCTTCAGGTGCGTCAGATTCGCGCCGAGCAGGCCGATCGCGCGCTGGTAGTGCGGCGGGCCCTCGTTGCGGCGGGCGGGGGTGACGTAGGCGTGCGAGGTGCCCAGTTCGCCGAGGACCTCGCGGAGCAGGTCGGCGAAGTCGTCGGGGGAGGCGACCCGTTCGACCAGCGGCCGGTACTGCTCCAGCACCGCGTCCCAGTCGATGCCGCACATGCCCGGCTCCCAGAAGTACGCCCGGATGATCCGGCCCGCCTCCGCGTACGCCTGCCGCCACTCCTCCGCCGGGTCGACCTCGTGCAGGATGCGGCGCATGTCGATGAAGACGGTCGACTCGGGGTCGCCGGACTCGGTCGCGGGCACGGCCCGCAGGTCGCCCTCGTCGTTGACGACGAGCCGGGTGCCGTCGCCGCTGACCGCGAACCAGTCGATGGACGAGGTGAGTTCGGAGCGCTTGGCCTTGGCCAGGTCGAAGTGCTCCAGGGTGGGGCGGCCGGAGGTGTCGGCGGGGTTGGCGAAGGTCTCGCCGAGCGCGCCGGAGATCGGCCAGCGCAGCCACACCAGCCCGCCGCCGTTGACGGGGTAGAGGTGCGAGTACTTGGAGGCCGCGACGGGGAAGGGCGTCACCCGGCTCTCCAGTCCCTCGGCCTCGACCAGGGTCGCGCCCTCCTCGCCGCCGCCGTTCTCCTGGTCGAGCCCGCCGCCCGCCGGGCGGCCCTCGATGGTCAGCGCGAACGGCGAGGGCGTGGCCGAGGACAGCGGGACGAGGTAGGGGCGGCAGCCGAGCGGGAAGGACAGGTCGCCGGTGTGCACGTCGTAGACGGGGTCGAAGCCGCGCCAGGAGAGGAAGGCGAGGTAGCGGCCGTCGCGGGTGAACACCGGCTGCTCGTCCTCGAAGCGGCCGTTGGTGACGTCCACGACCGTCCCGTCCGCCAGCTTGGCGATCTTGATCTGCCGCAGCGACCGGCCGACGCGGGGGTGGGACCAGGCGAGCCAGGCCGAGTCGGGGGAGAACGACAGGTCGCGCACGGGCCCGTTGACGGACCGGACCAGCTCGGTGACCTCGCCCGTGCCCTCCGTCGAGGTGTCCACCAGCAGCAGCCGCCCGTCGTGCGCGGCGACGGCCAGGCGGGCCCCGTCCGGCGAGGCGAGCGTCTCGTGCACCCGCCCGATCCGCCCGGCCGCCAGCCGGTGCGGCACGGACGGCCCGGCGGCGCGCGGCAGTTGGGCGATCTCGATGGCGTCCTCGCCCTCGGCGTCCGTCACGTACGCGATCCGGCCGGTCGAGCCGAGCATCTCCGGCAGCCGCACCCGCACGCCCGGGGTGTCGGCGATGGCCCGGGCGGGGCCGTCGCGGTGGGTGAGCCAGTAGAGGCTGCCGCGTACCTGCACGGCGCTGGCCCGGCCGGTGGTGTCGACGGCCAGCGCGTCGACGTGGTTCGAGGCCTGCACCTGGTAGGTGCGGCGCCCGGCACGCGGGCCGCCGAGGCGGACGTCCAGCCGGCGCGGGACGGCGTCCGGGCCGAAGTCCTCCACCAGCCACAGCGCGCCCGCGCACTGGTAGACCACGCGCGAGCCGTCGGTGGAGGCGTGCCGGGCGTAGAAGTCGGCGTGGTCGGTGTGCCGGCGCAGGTCCGAGCCGTCGGGGAGGACGGAGTAGAGGTTGCCGGTGCCCTCGTGGTCGGAGAGGAACGCGATCCGGCCGCCCACGAACATCACCGAGTCCAGGTGGCCGTTCAGATCCGGCACCAGCCGCTGTCCGTGCAGCCACAGTCTGCCCGTGGCGCCGCCCCGGTAGCGCTTCCAGGAGGCGGGTTCGTGCGGCGGCTTGCCCGCGAGCAGCAGGGTGCGGTGCTCGCCGCCGACGTCGCCCATCGCGATGTCGGACACCGGGCCCCACGGCAGCCGCAGGCCCGGACTGCCGTCGGTGGGCAGCCGGTAGGCCCAGGAGAAGTAGGAGAACGGCTGGCCGTGCGAGGAGACGGCGAGGATGTCGTACCCGTCGCCGCGGTCGGAGGGCGCCCAGCCGCAGACCCGGGCGTCGCTGCTGCCCCAGTGGCTGAGCCGGCGGGCGGGCCCGCCGGAGACGGGCACGAGATGGATCTCGGGATCCAGGCTGCGCCAGGTGGTGAAGGCGATCGACTCCCCGTCGGGGGAGAACCGCGGATGCCCGCAGCGGGTGCGGTCCACCGTCAGCCGCCAGGCCCTTCCGCTTGCGCGGTTTCCGGGCGGGGGCAGCGGCGCGAGCCACATGTCGTCCTCCGCGACGAAACAGAGGAGGTCCCCGTGGAGATGAGGGAACCGCAGGTACGAGCCGCAGTCCGGCGAACCCGCAGGCCGTGTGCTCGTCTGCGGCTCGGAGGCCGCGCGTGCGTCGCTCGCTGCATTTGATCGTTCGCTTCTCCGCCCGCGCGGCGAAGCTGCAGGCTTCGTGCTGGTCTGCGGCTCGGAGGCCGCGCGTGCGTCGCTCACAGACACCATGGTTTCGGCCGGTAGGGCCAGCGGCAACTCGGTCCGTCTCCCGCCGTGACCGAGAACACCATCGAAACGGTCCCGTTTCGCTCCCGCCCGGCTTACGCTCGTACGGTACGAAACCGTTTCGTACGACGGGTTCGGCAAGTTCAGCCGGGAAGGAGGCGGAATGTCGACGGCCACACCCAAGCCGGCGGTGCGCCGCACCCGGTTGACGCCCGAACGCGAGGCCGAACTCTACGAGGCGGTTCTCGCACTTCTGCGCGAGGTCGGTTACGACGCCCTCACGATGGACGCCGTCGCCGCCCGGACCCGCGCCAGCAAGGCCACCCTCTACCGCCAGTGGAAGGGCAAGCCCGAGCTGGTCGCGAGCGCGCTGCGGCACAACAAGCCGATGAGTCTGGCGGACATCGACACCGGCACGGTGCGCGGTGACCTCCGGTCCATGGTGTGCAGCGCCGACCAGGAACGAATGGACAAGGACGCGGCCCTCATGCGGGGGCTCCAACATGCGATCCACCGTGATTCGGACCTGAAACAGGCACTGCGCGAGCTGCTGATCCAGCCCGAGATGGACGCCCTGGACGCGATGTTCCGGCGGGCCGTCGACCGGGGGGAGATCGAGGCGGACAATCCGGCGCTGGCGTTCGTCGGGCACATGCTGCTCGGCGGCTTCGTCGCCCGTCCGCTGATCGAGGACCGCACCGCGGACCCGGAGTACCTCAGCCGCTACATCGACGCCGTGATCATCCCCGCTCTCGGCCTCTAGCTCCACAACCCACAAGAACCACCTGACACGCCGCTCTCGTCGTCGGGCTGGTCTCCCATGCCCGTAATCCTCCGCACCGACCCGACGGGAGCACCCGCCTCGTGGCCACGTTCCTCTACAAACTCGGCCGGCTCGCCTTCCGGCGCCGCTGGTACGTCGCCCTGATATGGGTGACGCTGCTGGCGCTCGCCGGCGTGGGCGCCGCCACCGCCTCCAAAGCCACCAACGACAGCTTCTCCATCCCCGGCACCGAGGCGCAGCACGCCTTCGACATGCTGGAGAAGCGTTTCCCCGGTGAGCGCGCCGACGGCGCCAACGCACGCCTGGTGTTCAAGGCCCCCGAGGGCCAGAAGCTCACCGACCCCAAGAACAAGGCGAAGGTCGAGACGGTCGTCGCCGAGCTGAAGGACGGCGGCTCGCAGGTCGAGTCCGTCGCCGACCCGTTCCAGGCCAGGGCCGTCAGCAAGGACGGGTCCACGGCGTACGCGTCGGTCACCTACAAGGTGAAGTCCAACGAGCTCACCGAGGACTCGCGCACCAACCTCAAGGACTCGGCCCAGCACGGGCGTGACGCCGGGCTGACCGTCGAGACCGGCGGCAGCGCGCTGCAGTCCATGCCCGAGGGCGGCAACACCGAGGTCTTCGGCATGGTGGTCTCCGCCTTCGTGCTGCTGATCACCTTCGGCTCGCTGGTCGCGGCAGGGCTGCCGCTGCTGACCGCGATCATCGGCGTCGGCATCGGCATCTCCTCGATCACCGCGCTCTCCGCCACGCTGGGCCTCTCCAGCAACACCTCGACGCTCGCGATGATGATCGGCCTCGCGGTCGGCATCGACTACGCGCTCTTCATCGTCTCCCGCTACCGCGCCGAGATAGCCGAGGGCCGCGAGCGCGAGGAGGCCGCGGGACGGGCCGTCGGCACGGCCGGCTCCGCCGTGGTCTTCGCCGGCCTCACGGTCGTCATCGCGCTGGCCGGCCTGGCGGTCGTCAACATCCCGATCCTGACCCAGATGGGTCTCGCCGCGGCCGGCACGGTCGCCATCGCGGTGCTGATCGCCCTCACCCTGATCCCGGCGCTGCTGGGCTTCTGGGGCCGCAAGGTGCTCTCCCGCAAGGCCCGCAAGGGCGCCGCGGACGCGGCCGGGGACGCAAAGCCCAACATGGGCACCCGCTGGGCCCGCTTCGTGCTGCGCCGTCCGGTGCTGGTGCTGCTGGCCGGTGTGATCGGCCTCGGCGCGATCGCCGTCCCGGCCGCCTCGCTGGAGCTGGGCCTGCCGGACGACGGCTCGCAGCCCACGAAGACGACCCAGCGCAAGGCGTACGACCTGCTGTCGGACGGCTTCGGCGCGGGCTTCAACGGGCCGCTGATGCTGGTCGTCGACGCCGCCAAGAGCGACGACCCGAAGGCCGCGGCGCAGTCCGTGGAGAAGACGGTCAAGGGCCTGGACGACGTCGCCATGGTCACCCCGGCCCGCTTCAACCACGCCGGCGACACCGCGACGATCACCGTCATCCCCAAGTCCAAGCCCAGCGGCAAGGAGACCGAGGACCTCGTCCACGCGATCCGCGACAAGGGCGCGTCCATCAAGGGCGACACGGGCGCCCAGGTGCTCGTCACGGGCCAGACGGCGATGAACATCGACGTCTCGCAGAAGCTGAACGACGCCCTGCTGCCCTACCTGGCGCTCGTCGTCGGCCTGGCCTTCCTGCTGCTGATGGTCGTCTTCCGCTCGGTGCTGGTGCCGCTCAAGGCGGCGCTGGGCTTCCTGCTCTCCGTCGTCGCCGCGCTGGGCGCCGTCGTCGCCGTCTTCCAGTGGGGCTGGCTCAGCGGGGTCCTCGGGATCGAGGAGACCGGCCCGATCATGAGCATGATGCCGATCTTCATGGTGGGCGTGGTGTTCGGCCTCGCGATGGACTACGAGGTGTTCCTCGTGACCCGCATGCGGGAGGCGTTCGTGCACGGCGAGAAGCCGGGCGAGGCCGTGGTGACGGGCTTCCGGCACGGGGCGCGGGTGGTGACCGCCGCGGCGGTCATCATGATCAGCGTCTTCGCCGGCTTCATCGGCTCGTCGGAATCGATGATCAAGATGATGGGCTTCGGGCTCGCGATCGCGGTCTTCTTCGATGCGTTCGTCGTGCGCATGGCGATCGTTCCGGCGGTGCTGGCTCTTCTCGGCAAGGCCGCTTGGTGGCTGCCCGCGTGGCTGGGCAGGATCCTGCCCAACGTGGACGTCGAGGGCGAGGCCCTTGCCGTGCCGGCGGCTCCGGCGACCGCGTCGGTCGACCCCGACGAGGATCCGCGCCTGACGCGGGTCTGACCTTCCTGTAACGACGGCGGCTCGCCCGCCGCGGTGGGGGCCACCCTCCCGCGGGGGCGGGCCGCCGTCGGCGTCTGCGGGATGCGGTGCGTGATCGCGCCCCGAAGGGGTGCGGGGCTGCCACATCATGCGGCTCCGCCGCGTGGGCGCGACCAGCCACGACGCACCCGCAGCCGACGCACCGCCCCCCATGGCGGGCAGCCGGAAACGTGGCAAAGCCCACCCCGCGGAACCGCGGGGGCTGCAAACCACGTTTTCCCCATTGGCGCGATCGGGGGCGCGCGACAAGGAAAGGGCCCGCGTGTGAACCTGCTCGATCTGCTCCTGTTGCTGGTCGTCATCGGCTATGCCGTCTCCGGCTACCGCCGCGGCCTCGTGGCGAGCGTCGTCCTGCTCGCCGGCTTCCTCGGCGGAGCCGTCCTCGGCGTGTGGGCGCTCCCGTACGTCCTGCGCCCCTTCGAACCCGGCACCGCGACGGCCGCCGTCGTCGCCGTGCTCGTCGTCCTGATCCCGGCCGGCATCGGCCACGGCCTGGCCGGCCGGCTCGCCTGGCGGCTGCGCCGCAACCTGACCTGGGCCCCGGTCCGGGGCCTCGACGGCGCCGGCGGCGCCGCCGTGAACTCGCTGGCCGCCCTCCTGGTCGCCTGGGTGGCCGCGAGCGTGCTGGTCTCGGCGAACTCCACCCTGCTCACCCGCGAGATCCGGGAGTCCTCGCTGCTCGGCGCCGTGCAGAAGGCGATGCCCGAGCAGGCGCCCACCTGGTTCAGCCGCACCACGGACGCCCTGGCGGGGGCGGGCTTCCCGCAGGTGTTCAACCCGTTCGAGAGCGAGCCCGCCACCAGCGTGCCCAAGCCCTCGGGCGACGCGGTCACCACCGCCGCCACCCAGGCGGCGCGCGACAGCGTCGTCAAGATCGAGGGCGTCGCGGACGTCGGCAGCGGCCGCCGCGGCCAGGAGGGCAGCGGCTTCGTCTACGCCGACGAGCACGTGATGACCAATGCGCACGTGGTGGCCGGGGTCACCGACCCGACCGTCCGCGTGGGCGGCGTCGGGCGGACGTACCGGGCGAAGGTCGTCCTCTTCGACCCGAAGAAGGACGTGGCCGTCCTGGACGTGCCGGGCCTGGACGCGCCCGTCCTGCCCTTCGACAAGAGCGCCAAGCGCGGGGACGCCGCGGTCGTCGCCGGCTACCCCGAGAACGGCGGTCTGGACCTGCGCGCCGCGACCGTCGCCAACGAGCTCCGGGCCAAGGGCCAGGACATCTACGGCGACGGCGTCACCACCCGCGACGTCTTCTCCGTGCGCTCCACGGTCCGCCCCGGCAACTCCGGCGGCCCGCTGCTGACCCCGTCGGGGAAGGTCTACGGGGTGGTCTTCGCCCGCTCCACGGCCGACTCGGAGACCGGCTACGTGCTGACCGCCGAGCAGGTCGCGGCGGACGCGGCCCGCGCGGCCAGGGCGACGGTGCCGGTGGACACGGGGAGCCGGGCGGCGCAGTAGCGCGCGGCCCCCGGGCATCGGCGCACTCAGCTGCACATGGCTTGCAGCTACGGCAGGAACGCGCCTACGGTGTGCCGTCTTTTGCTCACCCGTAGGAAGGTCCTGCCGTGGCCAGCTCCGTTCCCTCCCGCCTGCGCCGCATACCGGCGGTGATGACGGGCGCCGAGTGGCGCCGCATGGGCGGCATGGCCGCCTTCATCCTCGCCCTGCACGTCATCGGGTGGTTCACACTCGTGGCCGTCGTGGCCCCCGAGCACCACACCCTGGGCACGAAGACCTTCGGCGTCGGCATCGGCGTCACCGCCTACACCCTCGGCATGCGGCACGCCTTCGACGCCGACCACATCGCGGCCATCGACAACACCACGCGCAAGCTGATGCACGAGGGCAAGCGGCCGCTGTCGGTGGGCTTCTGGTTCTCGCTCGGCCACTCCAGCGTCGTCTTCGGCCTGACCTTCCTGCTCGCCCTCGGCGTCAAGGCCCTGGCCGGGCCCGTCCAGAACGAGAACTCCGGGCTCCACGAGATCACCGGCTGGATCGGCACCACCGTCTCCGGCGCCTTCCTCTACCTCATCGCGATCTTCAACGTGGTGATCCTGGCCGGGATCTGGAAGGTCTTCCGGCAGATGCGCGCCGGCCACTTCGACGAGGCGGCGCTGGAGGAGCAACTGAACAACCGCGGGCTCATGAACCGGCTGCTCGGCCGCGTCATGAAGTCGATCAGCAAGCCGTGGCAGATGTACCCGCTGGGCCTGCTCTTCGGGCTGGGCTTCGACACCGCCACCGAGGTGGCCCTGCTGGTCCTGGCCGGCTCCGGCGCCGCCTCGGGCCTGCCCTGGTACGCGATCCTGTGCCTGCCGGTGCTCTTCGCGGCGGGCATGTCGCTGCTGGACACCATCGACGGCTCGTTCATGAACTTCGCCTACGGCTGGGCCTTCTCCAAGCCCGTCCGCAAGGTCTACTACAACCTCGTCATCACCGGCCTGTCCGTGGCCGTGGCGCTCGTCATCGGCACCGTCGAACTGCTCGGCCTGATCGCCGACAAGCTGGACCTGCACGGCGCGTTCTGGGACTGGATCGGCGGACTCGACCTGAACACGGTCGGTTTCGTCATCGTCGGCATGTTCTTCGTCACGTGGCTGCTCGCGATGGTGGTCTGGAAGGCCGCCCGCGTCGAGGAGAAGTGGACCGCCCACGTCCGGCCCGCGCCCGCCCCGGCCGCCCGCACCGAGGCCTGACCCGGGCCCCGGCCCCGCCCACCCCCGTGCAACGCGCGAATCGGACACGTTGCACCATGGTGGACTGGCAGCAATCGGCACGGCAGGAGCAGTACCAGTGGACGTCCACGGCACGACGGCGGACGGGTTCGAACCCGTCCGCACCGCCTTCGCAGACAACTTCGCCCTCCGCGGCGAACGCGGCGCCGCCGTCACCGTCTACCGCGACGGCACCAAGGTCGTCGACCTCCACGCCGGCACCCGGGACGCCGACTCCGGCGACGAGCCCTGGCGGCACGGCACCGCGCAGGTCGTCCGCTCCGCCACCAAGGGCGTCGCCGCCGCGGTCCTGCTGCTCCTGCACCAGCGCGGCCAGGTCGACCTGGACGCGCCCGTCGGCACGTACTGGCCCGAGTTCAAGGCGGCCGGCAAGGAGCGCGTCCTCGTCCGGCACCTGCTCGCGCACCGCGCCGGGCTGCCCGTGCTCGACGCCCCGCTCACCCCGGCCGAGGCCGTCGACGGCGTCAGCGGCCCGCGTGCGCTCGCCGAACAGGCGCCCGCCTGGGAGCCCGGCACCGACCACGGCTACCACGCCCAGACCTACAGCTGGCTGCTCGGCGAGCTGGTCCTGCGCGTCACCGGGCGCACGCTCGGCACCTGGGTCGCCGAGGAGATCGCCGGCCCGCTGGGCCTCGACCTGTGGATAGGCCTGCCGGACGCCGAGCGCGACCGCGTCGGCCGGATAGCCGACATCGAGGCCCCGCCCGCGCCCGCCTCGGCAGGGCTGCGCGTCCGCGCCAAGCAGTCCGTCACCGACGCCTACCGCGATCCGGAGTCCCTCACCCGCCGCGCCTTCGCGGCGATCGACCCGCACCCGGACGAGAACGACCCGGCCTACCGGGCCGGCGAGCTCCCCGCCTCCGCGGGCATCGCCACCTCCGACGCGCTGGCCCGCTTCTACGCCTCCCTGACCGGCGTCGTCGACGGCGGCCACCGCCTCTTCGCCCCCGCCACCCTGACCCTCGCCCGCACCGAGGAGTCGGCGGGCCCGGACCGGGTCCTGATGGTGGGCACCCGCTTCGGACTGGGCTACATGCTGCACGGCGCGGCCTGCCCGCTGCTGGGCCCCGGCTCCTTCGGCCACCCCGGCCGCGGCGGCTCGCTCGCCTTCGCCGACCCCGAGTCGGGCATCTCCTTCGGCTACGTCACCAACGGCATGCAGAAGAACGTCACCGCCGACCCGCGGGCCCAGGCGCTGGTGCGGGCGGTTGCGAAGTCGCTCGCCGGGTAGTCACTCCGTGTGCTGAGACGGTTCGACGGCTGGACGGTCCTGATCACCGGCGCCGGGCGCGGCATCGGCGCGGCCACCGCGCGGCGCCTCGCCGCCGAGGGCGCGCGGGTGCTCGTCACCGACGTGGACGGGGAGCGCGCGGAGAAGGCGGCGGCGGGCATCCGGGAGACGGGCCTGACGGCGGAGGCGGCGCCCTGCGACGTGGGCGACCGGGCCGCGGTCGAGGCGGCGGTGGCAGCGGCCGTGGAGCGGTTCGGCGGGCTGGACGTCCTGGTCAACAACGCCTTCGCCTGCCATCCGGACCCGGCGCTCGTCGAGGACGAGACGGACGAGGCCTGGCAGCGCGACCTCGACATCACGCTGAACGGCGCCTTCCGCTGCGTCCGGGCGGCCATGCCGCACCTGGCCGCCGCCGGGGGCCGCGGCGCGGTGGTCAGCATCGGCTCGGTCAACGGGGAGCAGGACTTCGGCAACCACGCCTACAGCGCGGCCAAGGCCGGGCTCGCGAGCCTGACGCGCACCCTGGCGGGCCAGTGCGCCCCGCGCGGGGTCCGGGTCAACCTGGTCGCGCCGGGCACGGTGGACACGCCCAACTGGGCAGGCCGGGAAGCCGCGTTGGAACGGGCCGCGCCCCTGTATCCGCTGGGGCGCGTGGGACGCCCGGAGGACATCGCGGCGGCGGTGGCGTTCCTGGCGTCGGAGGACGCGGCGTGGATCACGGGGGTGACGCTGCCGGTGGACGGCGGGATCCTGATCGGAAACCTGGGGCTGCGCGCGGCGCTGAGGGGCGCCCCGTAAGGGGCGCGGGGCACTGCGCGAGCAACCGAAGCCGACCCGCACCGACAGGACGGGCCCTCTCACAGCCCCGTTCCATACGATGGCGCGGTGAGCACTGACACCGCGACCCAGGAACGGAACCCGCACCCGTGGCAGCACAGGCTCCGTCGCTACGGCTACACGGGCCGACGGAGTCGAACGGGCGTGCGGGAGCGGCTCGTGCCGCCCTACCCCGAGCCGGGCACGCGGGTATGGGAGGCGCTGGGCGCCGGCCCGGTCCTGGCCTACCGCCTGGCCCGTTCCACGGGCTGGGCGGCCCCCCTGGCCGTCGCCCTGCTCGCAGGCCTGACCCGGTTCTGGAACCTGGGCAGTCCGAATGCGGTGATATTCGACGAGACGTACTACGCCAAGGACGCCTGGGCCCTGTGGAAGTACGGCTACGAGGTCGACTGGCCCAAGGACGCCAACGACAAGATCATCGCCGGGCATTCGTACGTCGGCGACGCCGCGGCGTACGTCGTCCACCCCCCGGTGGGCAAGTGGGTCATCGGTATCGGTGAGCAGCTCTTCGGGCTGAACCCTTTCGGCTGGCGGTTCATGGTCGCGCTGCTGGGCACGCTCTCGGTGCTGATGCTGTGCCGTATCGGCCGTCGTCTGTTCCGTTCCACCTTCCTGGGCTGTCTGGCCGGCGGGCTGCTGGCGGTGGACGGGCTGCATTTCGTGATGAGCCGTACCGCGCTGCTCGACACGGTGCTGATGTTCTTCGTGCTGGGGGCCTTCGGCTGCCTCCTCGTCGACCGCGACCACGCACGCTCGCGCCTGGCGGCGGCCCTGCCCGGGGACGAGGACGGCGAGGCACATGCCGATCCCGCCGTGGGCGGCCGGCTGCGCCTGGGCCTGCGCCCCTGGCGGCTGGCGGCCGGCGTCCTGCTGGGCCTGGCCTGCGCCACGAAGTGGAACGGGGCCGTCTTCCTGGCCGCGTTCGGCCTGATGACCGTGCTCTGGGACGCCGGCTCCCGGCGCACCGCCGGGGCGCTGCACCCCTGGCGCTCGGCGCTGCGCCGCGATGTGCCGTGGGCGTTTTTGTCGACGGTGCCGGTGGCGCTGGGCGTCTATGTCGCCTCGTGGGCGGGCTGGTTCCGTAAGAGCGGCACGTTCAGCCCTTCGCTGGGCTGGCAGCACAGCGGCTACGACCGGCACTACGCCGAGACCGAGGGCGGGCACGGCACGGGCGGTCTCCTCGACGGGATCCTCAACCCGCTGCGCAGTCTGTGGCATTACGAGCAGCAGGTGTGGGACTTCAACACCACGCTCTCCTCGCCGCACACGTACCAGTCGAATCCGTGGAGCTGGCTGGTCCAGGCGCGCCCGGTCTCCTATTTCTACGAGTCCCCCAAGCCCGGCCAGGACGGGTGTCCGGCGGATGCGGCCGGCAAGTGTGCGCGTGAGGTGCTCGCGCTGGGCACGCCGCTGCTGTGGTGGGCGGCCTGCTTCGCGCTGCTGTACCTGCTCTACCGCTGGGTGCTGCGGCGTGACTGGCGTGCGGGGGCGGTGCTGTGCGGGGTGGCTGCGGGGTATCTGCCGTGGTTCCTGTGGCAGGAACGCACGATTTTCGTCTTCTACGCCGTGGTGTTCGCGCCGTTCCTGTGCCTCGCCGTGGCCATGATGATCGGGGCCATCCTCGGGCCGCGCGGTTCCTCGGAGCGGCGCCGGGTGAGCGGTGCGGTCGTCGCGGGGACGCTGGTCCTGCTGATCGTGTGGAACTTCGTGTACTTCTGGCCCCTTTACACGGGCCAGGCGATCCCGATCGACGCGTGGCGCAACCGGATGTGGTTCGACACCTGGATCTGACCGCCTGTGTGAAACGTTCCGGCCACCCTCGCGCCGTATGTCACTCCTGTCCCGTAGAGTTCCCCTGAAGATTTAATCGACTGATTAAAAGCTGGTCCGAGCCATGGGGGGAACCGTGGGGGCCAGGAGGGGGAACGGCATGCACAAGGGTGCGAAGTACGCCGTCGGCGGGGTCGCCGCCGCGCTGGTGGGGGCGGCGGGCCTGGGGGTCTGGAACCTCGCCGACGCCATCGGCGGCGACGGCGGTTCCGCGCACACGCAGGCGGCACCGGTGGAGACGGGGCCGCCGAGCGCGAGCGAAGTGGAGTCGACCGCCCGCGACTTCCTCGCGGCGTGGGAGGCGGGCGACGCGGAGAAGGCCGCGGGCCTGACAGACAACGCCCAGGCGGCGACGGCGGCGCTGACCGGCTACCGCGACGCCGCCCATGTCGAGAAGGTGACGTTCCGTCAGGCGGCTGCTTCGGGCGCCACGGTGCCCTTCACGGTCACCGCGGAGGTGGCCCTCGGCGCGCAGCGGTCGACGTGGACGTACGAGTCCTCGCTCGCCGTGGTGCGGGGCCGGGGCAGCGGCCGTCCGCTGGTCGACTGGCAGCCCGCCGTCCTGCACCCGCAGTTGGCCGCCGGCGAGTCGCTGAAGACGGCGGCGACGGATGCCCCGCAGGTCGTCGCCGCCGACCGTGACGGCAAGGAGCTGGACCCCAAGGAGTACCCCTCGATCGCCCCGCTCCTGCCCGAACTGCGCAAGCGGTTCGGGGAGAAGGCGGGCGGGCAGCCGGGGGTCGAGGTGCGCAGCCAGGGCGCCGGCGGTGCGCCGGGCAAGACGCTGTTCGTGGTCTCCAAGGGCAAGCCGGGCACGCTGCGCACGACGATCGACGCGGGTGCGCAGCGCGCGGCCGAGGCGGCGGTCGCCCGGCATGCCGACGCCTCGGTGGTGTCGGTCAAGCCGAGCACGGGCGAGATCCTGGCCATCGCCAACGCGCAGAAGGCGGGGTTCAACGCGGCGGTCGGCGGGACGACCGCCCCCGGTTCCACGATGAAGATCCTGACGTCGGCAGTGCTGCTGGAGCAGGGCAAGGCGTCGCCGGGCAAGCCGCTGCCGTGCCCCAAGTTCGCGACGTACGGCATGCAGTTCCACAACGTGGAGAAGAGCGAGAACCCGGGCGCGACGTTCGCCCAGGACTTCGCCGCGTCCTGCAACACGGCGTTCGTCTCCCTGGCCGGCCAGTTGTCCGACACCGCGCTCGCGGACGAGGCGCGCGACGTCTTCGGCATCGGGCTGGACTGGAAGGCGGGCATCTCCACGTTCGACGGCAAGGTCCCGTCGGACTCCGGGGCCGGCAAGGCCGCCGCGATGATCGGGCAGGGCCGGGTGCAGATGAACCCGCTGACGATGGCCTCGGTGGCCGCCACGGTCCGCCACGGGTCGTTCCGGCAGCCGTACCTGGTGGACCCGTCGGTGGACGGCCGCGAACTCGCCCGCGCCCCGCGGTCGTTGCCGTCCGGCGTGGCCTCGGACCTCCGCTCGATGATGCGGCTCACCGCCACGGCGGGGACGGGGGCCGGCGCGATGTCCGGCCTCGGCGGGGACATCGGGGCCAAGACCGGCTCCGCGGAGGTGGACGGCCAGGCCACGCCGAACGGCTGGTTCACGGCGTACCGCGGGGACGTGGCGGCCGCGGCCGTGGTCCCGCAGGGCGGGCACGGGGGTGACTCGGCGGGACCGATCGTGGCGGCGGTGCTGCGGTCCGTGGGGTAGCGGCGGGGTGGCCGGGCCCCGGTCCCGCCGGTGATTGAGGAAGGATCACGTCCATGACCCTCACCGTCGCGGTCGCCGTCCTCATCGCCGCCATAACCCACGCCAGTTGGAACGCGATAGCCCACAACATCAAGGACCAGCTCCTCGCCTTCACCTTCGTCGGCGGCGGAGGCGCCCTCTGCGGCCTCGTGCTGCTCCCCTTCGCCGCGACGCCGGCCGCCGCCGCGTGGCCGTACCTCCTCGCCTCCGCCGTCGTGCACGTCGTCTACCAGGCCCTGCTCATGCGGTCGTTCAGCCTCGGCGACTTCGGGCAGATGTACCCGATCGCCCGCGGTACCGCGCCGCTCGTCGTCACCGTCCTCGCCGCGGTCTTCGCGGGCGAGCTGCCCGGGCTGTGGCAGCTCGCGGGCGTGGCCGTGGCCTCCGCCGGGCTGGTCGGGCTCGCCCTGTGGGGGATCCGCGGCCGCGGGGCCCAGTGGCCCGCGGTCGGGGCCGCGGTCGCGACGGGGCTGGCCATCGCCGTGTACACCGTCATCGACGGGCTCGGGGTGCGCGCCGCGCACTCGCCCCTCGGCTTCATCGCCTGGCTGATGGTCCTGGAGGGACTGGCCATCCCGGCCTGGGCGTTGGTCTCCCGGCGCGGCCGGCTCCTCGCGGAGATCCGCCCGTTCGCCGTGCGCGGCCTGCTCGGCGGCCTGCTGTCGGTGTTCGCCTACGGGCTGGTGCTGTGGGCGCAGACGCAGGCGGAACTGGCGCCGATCGCCGCCCTGCGCGAGTCGTCCATCATCGTGGGAGCAGCCATCGGCGCGCTGTTCATGAAGGAGCGGTTCGGCGGCCCCCGCGTGGCGGCCGCAGGCCTGATGGTGGTCGGCATCGGTCTGATGCTGCACGCCGGCTGACGGCGCGCCTCGGGCGCCGGAACGGACAATTCGGGTATCCCTGGCGGCTCGTAGCCAGAGACACGGAAGAGGAACCGTCCATGTCGCGCACCCGTCGCGCTCTCGTCATCTCCCTCGGCGCCGCCCTGTTCGGCGCCGTTCCGCCGCCCGCCGCCGCCCACGCCGTCGGCACCCCGGTCTACCGGCTCTCCGTCGACCGCCTCGGCTCCGTCGCCCCCGACGGCACCGTCGCCCTGTCCGGGGCGTACCGGTGCAGCGGCGGCGACGCGGGCGAGCCGGTGTACGTGGCCACCAACCTCCGGCAGAGCAGCCAGCTGGTGCGCGCCATCGGCGGCACCAGGGCCGTGTGCGACGGCCAGGAGCACCGCTGGCGCAACACCGGCCGCCCCGAGGAGCCGGCCGTCCGGCCGGGCGGGGCCAAGGTGGAGGCCACGCTGATGCGGATGCGGCGGGGCGCGATGGGGTTGCCGTTGCCGACGTTTCTGGCGGGGCGCACGCAGGACGTGACGCTGCTGCGGAGGTAACCGGTCGTCCGCAGGTGTGCCGGGCCCGCACCCGACGGCCGACCGCCCTGCGAGACTGGTCATGTGACTGGAACGCTCGTACTCGCAGGAACCCCCATCGGCGACGTCGCCGACGCCCCCCCGCGCCTCGCCGCCGAGCTCGCCGCGGCCGAGGTGATCGCGGCCGAGGACACCCGGCGGCTGCGCCGCCTGACGCAGGCGCTGGGGGTGCACACCACCGGCCGTGTCGTGTCCTACTTCGAGGGCAACGAGGCGGCCCGCACCCCCGAGCTGGTCGAGGCGCTGGCCGGCGGGGCGCGGGTGCTGCTGGTCACGGACGCGGGGATGCCGTCCGTGTCGGACCCCGGCTACCGGCTGGTGGCCGCCGCGGTCGAGCGCGACATCAAGGTCACTGCCGTGCCGGGCCCGTCGGCCGTGCTCACCGCGCTGGCGGTGTCCGGCCTCCCGGTCGACCGGTTCTGCTTCGAAGGCTTCCTGCCCCGCAAGGCCGGCGAGCGCCTGGGCCGGCTGCGGGAGGTGGCCGGCGAGCGGCGCACCCTGGTCTACTTCGAGGCCCCGCACCGCCTGGACGACACCCTGGCCGCCATGGCCGAGGCGCTCGGCGCGGACCGCCGGGCGGCCGTCTGCCGCGAGCTGACGAAGACGTACGAGGAGGTCAGACGCGGTCCGCTGAAGGAGCTCGCCGCGTGGGCGGCCGAGGGCGTCCGCGGCGAGATCACGATCGTCGTCGAGGGCGCGCCCGAGACCGGGCCCGAGGAACTGGACGAGGCCGAGCTGGTCCGCCGGGTGCGGATCCGGGAGGACGCGGGCGAGCGCCGCAAGGAGGCCATTGCGGCCGTGGCGGCCGAAACGGGCCTGCCCAAACGGGCCGTGTTCGATGCGGTCGTAGCGGCAAAAAATGCCGCACAGCAGGGCTCACCGTAAGGTAAAGGGCCAACCTGAAAAGCAAAGCTTGGTCCTGGCTGTGAGCGCCTTCGGGCATGGAGCCGCCAAGTTTGCCCCAATTCGGGGGTCAGGCTGCTGCGCTGTCGACGGGAAGGGCGTTCCCTTGGTTGTGGGACGTCCGATCCCGGAGAGAGCTTGTCCTACGGACAAGAGGAGCTGCCATGAGCGAGACCGCAGAGACCTCGAGCGGAGTCCACCCCGTGACCCGTCCGCGCACTGCCGAGCAGGGTGCGACGGCCTTCGAGGCGGCGCACGAGTCCTACAGCTTTGCCTGCATGCGGTGCGGGCACTGCTGGGAACAGTCGTACGAAATACAGCACCACGTCGACGCCAAGGGCCAGCCGTTCGTCACGTACTACGCGGACGGGCAGCGTGTCCCGTCCCCGTTGACCCGCCCGGCCTGCGTCAACTGCGGCAACCACGTGGTGCGCATCATGCGCTCCGGCCAGGTGTCCGTGATCGCCGAGGCCCTGCACCTCCCCACCCGCACGACCGTGCCCGCCCCCTCGACGGCGGGGCCGCTGATGAACGGCGGCTCGCACGAGGAGCGCCCGCACCACCACGCCGGGCACCACTGGCACCTCTCGGACCTGCTGAAGCCCTTCCACCTGCACCGGAAGTGAGCGCGTCCGCTCCTTAGAATCACGTGCATGGCATCGAACAGTGGCCCGGCCGGCGGCGAGAAGCAGAACCCCAAGGACGTCCCCCCGCCCCTCCCGGCGCCGCTGAAGGTGCCCGTGGCCGACTCGCACACCCACCTCGACATGCAGAAACATGCGACGGTCGAGGAGGCCCTAGCAGTGGCTGCATCCGTAGGCGTCACCACCGTCGTCCAGGTCGGCTGCGACCTGGCCGGGTCCCGCTGGGCGGCCGAGACCGCCGCAGCGCACGACGCCGTCTGGGCGACCGTCGCCCTGCACCCCAACGAGGCGCCCCGCATCGAGCTCGGCGATCCCGACGGCCGGTCCCGGCAGGGGGCCCGCGAGCCCGGGGGCCGGGCGGCGCTCGATGCCGCTCTCGCCGAGATCGACCGCCTGGCCGGCCTGCCGCAGGTCAAGGGGGTCGGCGAGACCGGCCTCGACTTCTTCCGCACCGGCCCCGAGGGCATGGCGGCCCAGGAGTACTCCTTCCGCCGCCACATCGCCATCGCCAAGCACCACGGCAAGGCCCTGGTCATCCACGACCGCGACGCGCACGACGACGTGCTGCGCGTCCTGGGGGAGGAGGGCGCGCCGGAGACCGTGGTCTTCCACTGCTTCTCCGGCGACGCCGCCATGGCGAAGGTGTGCGCCGAGGCCGGCCACTACCTGTCCTTTGCCGGGAACGTCACATTCCGCAACGCCCAGCCGCTGCGCGATGCCCTCGCCGCCGCCCCGCTCGACCGGGTGCTCGTGGAGACCGACGCACCTTTCCTGACCCCGATGCCGTATCGCGGACGGCCGAATGCGCCCTACCTCATTCCGGTCACTTTGCGTGCGATGGCGGAGGTGAAGGGGATCGGCGAGGACGCCCTGGCCACGGCCGTCGCGGCCAATACCGCACGCGCCTTCGGATACTGACCCTCAAATCCGCGACACCGTGTGACGGTACGACTTTGGTCCGTGACCGCCCCTCCGCTACAGTCCCGGGCCCAGGCCGTGTGCAGCCGGACCAGTGGAGTGTCGTGAGTCATAGCCAGGGCGGGCCCCGCGCCACCACGGAAGCGCCGCGCTACGACCCGTACGTGCCCCACGAGCCGTACGGGACGTATCCGCGATACGAGGCCTACGAGCCGTACGAGCAGTCGTTCGGGACCTACGAGGCCCCGCCGGCGGCCTCGCTCCCGGTGTCGTCGCCCTCGTACGAGCCGGGCCGGCTGGCCCCGGCCCACGACGGGCAGCCCCTGCTGCCCCGCCAGGCCACCGCGCCCGGTGTCACGGGCGACGACGGCCCGGACGCGGAACCGGAGGCGGACGGCCGCGGCCGCCGGGCCGCGCGCCGCAGGCGCCCCGCGGGCGACCGCACCGAACCGCTGCGCCGCCTGCTGCCGCAGGCCCTCGTGGTGGCCTTCCTGGCCGGCGGCACCTCGGCGTTCATCGCCAGCGACAAGGCCGTCCAGCTCAGCGTCGACGGCAGGCCGCGCACCCTGCACACCTTCGCGGACGACGTCCACGAGCTGCTGGCCGACCAGGGCATGCACGTCGGCGAGCACGACATCATCGCCCCCGGCCCGCACCACGACCTCGCCTCCGGCGACCGCGTGATCGTCCGCTACGGCCGTCCCGTCACCCTCACCCTCGACGGGGAGCGCCGCCAGGTGTGGACCACGGCCCGGACCGTCGACGGCGCCCTGCAGCAGCTCGGCGTGCGCGCCGAGGGCGCGTACCTCTCCGCCTCCCGCTCCACCGCCATCGGGCGCAAGGGTCTGGACCTGGACGTGCGCACCGAGCGGTCCGTGACGTTCATGGCCGACGGGCGCGAGCGCACGATCCGGACCAACGCGGCCACCGTCCGCGAGGCCCTCGACCAGGCCGGGATCGCCCTGCACGGCCAGGACACCACCTCCGTCGACCCCGGCAGCTTCCCGCGCGACGGGCAGACGATCTCCGTCATGCGCATCACGGGCAGCCAGGAGGCCCGCGAGGAGCCGATCCCGTATCAGACCGAGAAGCACGAGGACCCCTCGCTCTACAAGGGCACCGAGACCGTTGTGCAGCGCGGCGAGCCGGGCGCCGAGCGTGTGATGTACGCCCTGCGCACGGTCAACGGCGTGAAGCAGAAGCCCAGGAAGATCTCCTCGGAGACCGTCCGGCAGCCCCGCACCGAGATCGTCAAGATCGGCACCAAGCCGCGGCCCACCACCGTGCAGGGCGCGGAGGGACTGAACTGGTCCGGGCTCGCCCAGTGCGAGGCCGGCGGACGGCCGGGCGCGGTGGACTCCTCGGGCACCTACGGCGGGCTGTACCAGTTCGACGTGCGGACCTGGCAGTCGCTCGGCGGCAGCGGCCGGCCGCAGGACGCCCCGGCCGACGAGCAGACCATGCGGGCCAAGAAGCTCTACGTCAGCCGGGGGTCGACGCCCTGGCCCGTGTGCGGCCGTAAACTTCACGGGTGAGCTCCAGCCCCAGCACTGACGAATCCGGCGCCCTCCTCGGCCCGGCCGACATCCGAGAACTGGCCAACGCCCTCGGGGTCCGCCCGACCAAGCAGCGCGGCCAGAACTTCGTGATCGACGCCAACACGGTCCGGCGCATCGTGCGGACCGCCGAGGTACGGCCCGACGACGTGGTCGTCGAGGTCGGCCCCGGCCTCGGGTCGCTGACCCTGGCCCTGCTGGAGGCCGCCGACCGGGTCACCGCGGTCGAGATCGACGACGTGCTGGCGGCGGCCCTCCCGTCGACCATCGCGGGCCGGCTGCCCGCGCGCGCCGACCGCTTCGCGCTCGTCCACAGCGACGCGATGCAGGTGCAGGAGCTGCCGGGCCCGCCGCCCACCGCGCTCGTCGCCAACCTGCCCTACAACGTCGCCGTGCCGGTGCTGCTGCACATGCTGGACCGCTTCCCCAGCATCGAGCGCACGCTGGTGATGGTCCAGGCCGAGGTCGCCGACCGGCTCGCCGCCGCGCCCGGCAACAAGGTCTACGGCGTGCCCTCGGTCAAGGCCAACTGGTACGCCGAGGTCAAGCGCGCCGGTGCCATCGGCCGCAACGTCTTCTGGCCCGCCCCGAACGTCGACTCGGGCCTCGTCTCGCTGGTGCGCCGCACGAAGCCGATCGAGACGACGGCGAGCAAGGAGGAGGTCTTCGCCGTCGTCGACGCCGCCTTCGCCCAGCGCCGCAAGACGCTGCGCGCCGCGCTGGCCGGCTGGGCCGGCTCGGCCGCCGCGGCCGAGGCCGCGCTGGTCGCGGCCGGGATCTCGCCGCAGGCGCGCGGCGAGGCGCTGACGGTGCACGAGTTCGCGGCCATCGCGGAGAACAAGCCGACCGCCTGACGCCGGTTCGCCTCCGGCGCGGTCCGCGGGTCGGCCGTGGGATCCGCCGGTGGCCGCCGGGCGGGCCGCCCGTGGCCGTACGGCACGGTCCCGGGCCGTACGATCGGCCGCAACGGCCGGCCACGTCGCCCTGCCGGCCTCTCCCTCCGCCCGTCCGCCCGATCGCCCCGAGGAGCCCCGTCCCGTGACCGCCGAGTCCGTCACCGTCCGCGTCCCCGCCAAGGTCAACGTCCAGCTCGCCGTGGGCGGTCCGCGCCCCGACGGTTTCCACGACCTGGCCAACGTCTTCCTCGCCGTCGGCCTGTACGACGAGGTCACGGTGACCCCGGCCGACGCGCTGCGCATCACCTGCTCCGGCCCCGACGCGGCCCAGGTGCCGCTGGACGCCTCCAACCTCGCGGCGCGGGCGGTGCTCGCGCTGGGGGAGCGGTACGGGCGTGCCGCGGACGTGCACATCCACATCGCCAAGGACATCCCGGTGGCGGGCGGCATGGCCGGCGGCAGCGCGGACGGCGCGGCCGCGCTGGTCGCGTGCGACGCGCTGTGGGGCACCGGCGCCTCGCGCGGGGAACTCCTGGAGATCTGCGCCGAGTTGGGCAGCGACGTGCCGTTCAGCCTGGTCGGCGGCGCCGCGCTCGGGCAGGGCCGCGGCGAACTGCTCACCCCCCTGGAGGTCGGCGGCACCTTCGACTGGGTCTTCGCCGTGGCGGACGGCGGCCTGTCGACCCCCGCGGTCTACCGGGAGTGCGACCGCCTCCGGGGCGATGCGGAGATCCCGGCCCCCGAGGCGTCCGCGGCCCTGCTGGACGCCCTCCGGGCGGGGGATGCGGCCGCGCTCGCGGCCGCGGTCTCCAACGACCTCCAGGCCGCTGCCGTTTCGCTGCGCCCGTCCCTGACGGCCACCCTCGCGGCGGGCGCGGAGGCGGGGGCCCTGGCGGCCATGGTGTCGGGTTCGGGGCCGACCACGGCGTTCCTGGCGGGGAGCCCGGAGGAGGCCGAGAAGGTGGCCGATGCGCTGCGTGCCTCCGGTACGTGTCGTGCGGTGCGGGTTGCCGCTGGGGCGGTGGCGGGGGCTACGGTCGTTCGCTGACTGCGGGTTGGTTGTGGCTGGTCGCGCAGTTCCCCGCGCCCCTTACGGGGCCAGCCTCACCGGCAACTCCTCCACCCCGTAAATGTCGGACTCCGTCCGCATCCGTACCTCCCCGGCTGGCACGGCCAACTGCAACTCCGGGAAGCGGTCGAACAGTGCCGGCAGGGCAACTCGCAGTTCGACCCTGGCCAGTTGCTGGCCCAGGCACTGGTGGATGCCGTATCCGAGGGCGACGTGGCCGGTGGCCTGGCGGCGTACGTCCAGGCGGTCGGGGTCGGGGAACTTCGCCGGGTCCCGGTTGGCCGCCATCACCGACAGGGCGACCGTCTCGCCCGCCTTGATCAACCGACCGCCCAGCTCGATGTCTTCGAGCGCGGTCCGCGCCCCGGTGTGGGCGATGCTCAGGTAGCGCAGCAACTCCTCGACGGCCGTGTCCACGACCTCCGGGTCGCTGCGCAGCACGGCCAGCTGCTCCGGGTGTTCCAGCAGGGCGAAGGTGCCCAGCCCGATCATGTTGGCGGTGGTGTCGAGCCCCGCCCCCAGCAGCAGGGTGGCGATGTTGGTGAGCTCCTCGTCGGTGAGCTCGTCCGTGGCGGCCAGGTCGCCGAGCACGTCGTCGGTGGGGGCGGACCGCTTCGCCACGACCAGGCCGTACAGCATGCGACCCAGCCCGTTCATCGCGGCGATCCGCTCCTCCATGGTGGCGTTGTGGTCGTTCAGGTCCATCGTGAACTGCTGGAAGGCCTCGTGCTCGGCGTAGGGCACGCCCAGCAGTTCGCAAATCATCAGCGCGGGGACGGGCTGGGCGTAGGCCCGCACCAGGTCCACCACCGGGCCCTGCCGTGCCATCTCGTCCAGCTGCGCGGCGGTGATCTCCTCGACGCGCTCGGTGAGCTGTCGCATCCGGCGGAGCGTGAACTTGCCCATGAGCAGACGCCGGTAGCGGGTGTGCTCGGGCGCGTCGTGCCCGATGAACATTCCGGGTCCGGCCGGCGGTATCGGTTCGGTGGCGACGGAGCCGGCCATCGGGTTGTGCATGAGCTCCTGCCGCGAGCTGAACCGCGGGTCGGACACCACCGCGCGGCCCAGGGCGTGGCCGGTCACCAGCCAGCCCTTGTGTCCGTCGGGGAACGTCATCCGGGCCAGGGGCTGTTTCTCGCGCAGCCGTGCCAGCTCCTCCGGGGGGTCGAAGGGACAGCCCGCAGGGCGCTGGGCGGGGAGGGATTCGAGCATGGCGGTCGCCCCGTTTCTCGTAAGCGTTCAGAACTCTTTGAAAGCTACGTTGCGTTCAGTACACCTTCAATCCAGGGAGGGCTCAATTCCGCGTATTTGCAGGGTGATTGACGGGTTTCATTGCAATGGAGGTGTGCGTGAATGCAATGCACGTCCCTGTGTGTTGCAATGACTTGTCAGTGAACGCACAGGGGGAGGCGACCGCGCATGCCGGGAGGCAGGCTCACCCACGACGACCGGCGGCACATCGCCGAGGGGCTCGCCGAAGGGCTCGCCTACGCCGAGATCGCCAGGCGCCTGGCCCGGCCGACCTCGACCGTCAGCCGCGAGGTGGTCCGCAACGGCGGGCCCGACGGCTACCGGGCCGACCACGCCCACCTGGCCACCGCCCGCCGCGCCCGCCGCGGCACCCCGGCGGCCGCCGCTCCGGCACCGGCCGCGCCCTCCGACGAGGCCGTCCGCGGCTTCGAGGAGCTCCTCACGGCGACGCTGATCCGGACCGGGGTGCCGCGGATGATGGCCAGGGTGCTCGCCTGCCTCTGCACCGTCGACGCCGGCGGCCTCACCTCCGCCGAGCTGGTCCGGCGCCTGCAGGTCAGCCCGGCGTCCGTCTCCAAGGCCATCGGCTACCTGGAGGAGCAGGACCTCGTCAGCCGCGAACGCGATCCCGGGCAGCGGTACGACCGCTACGTCGTCGGCGACGACGTCTGGTACCGCTCGCTGCTGGCGAGCGTCCACACGAACGCCTTGCTGGCGGACACCCTCCGGAAGGGGGCGCAGGTGCTCGGCAGCACCACCCCGGCGGGGACGCGGATGGCGGACATGAGCGGGTTCCTCGACCGCCTGTGCGCCGACTTGATCGAAAAGGCCGAGCTCTGGCGCCCCGAAGGGGCGCGGGGAACTGCGCGACCAGCCAGAGACGGCCCGCACGAATAGCACCACCGCAACCCATGGGATCCTGGACCCGTAACTCAAAGCGAGGAGCGCAATGGCAGCCAACCTGGTCAATCTGGAAGCCGTCGACAAGGTGTACGGCACCCGTGCACTGCTCGACGGCGTCTCCCTCGGGGTCAACGAGGGAGACCGGATCGGCGTGGTCGGCCGCAACGGCGACGGCAAGACCACCCTCATCCGCGTCCTCGCCAAGCTGGAGGAGGCCGACAAGGGGCGCGTCACGCACGTCGGCCACCTCCAGCTCGGCGTGCTCACCCAGCACGACTCGCTCGACCCCGCCGCCACCATCCGGCACGAGGTCATCCGCGACATGCCCGACCACGAGTGGGCGGGCAACGCCAAGATCCGCGACGTGCTCACCGGCCTCTTCGGCGGGCTGGACCTGCCGGGCTTCGCCGACGGGCTCGACACCGTCATCGGCCCGCTGTCCGGTGGCGAGCGCCGCCGGATCGCGCTCGCCAAGCTGCTCATCGGCGAGCCGGACCTGATCGTGCTCGACGAGCCCACCAACCACCTCGACGTCGAGGGCATCTCCTGGCTCGCCGGGCACCTGCGGGCGCGCCGCTCGGCGCTGGTGTGCGTCACGCACGACCGCTGGTTCCTGGACCAGGTCTGCACGCGCATGTGGGACGTGCAGCGCGGCACCGTCCACGAGTACGAGGGCGGCTACAGCGACTACGTCTTCGCCCGCGCCGAGCGCGAGCGCATCGCCGCCACCGAGGAGGCGAAGCGGCAGAACCTGATGCGCAAGGAGCTCGCCTGGCTGCGCCGCGGCGCCCCGGCCCGCACCAGCAAGCCGCGCTTCCGGATCGAGGCGGCCAACGAGCTCATCGCGGACGTGCCGCCGCCGCGCGACACCTCCGAGCTGATGAAGTTCGCCAACGCGCGGCTGGGCAAGACCGTCTTCGACCTGGAGGACGTGACCGTCGAGGCCGGCCCCAAGGTGCTCATCGAGCACCTCACCTGGCAGCTGGGCCCCGGCGACCGCGTCGGCCTCGTCGGCGTCAACGGCGCCGGCAAGACCTCGCTGCTGCGCACCCTCGCCGAGGCGGCGCGCACGCAGGGCGAGAAGCAGCCGGGCAAGGGCAAGGTCGTCGTCGGCAAGACCGTCCGGCTGGCGTACCTCTCGCAGGAGGTCGCCGAACTCGACCCCGCCAAGCGGGTGCTGGAGGCCGTGCAGCAGGTGCGCGACCGCGTCGACCTCGGCAAGGGCCGGGAGATGACGGCCGGGCAGCTGTGCGAGAAGTTCGGCTTCACCAAGGAGAAGCAGTGGACGCCGGTCGGTGACCTGTCGGGTGGCGAGCGGCGCCGGCTCCAGATCCTGCGGCTGCTGATGGACGAGCCCAACGTCCTGTTCCTGGACGAGCCGACGAACGACCTCGACATCGAGACGCTCACGCAGCTGGAGGATCTCCTCGACGGGTGGCCCGGCTCGATGGTCGTCATCAGCCACGACCGGTACTTCGTCGAGCGCACGACGGACCGCGTCTTCGCACTGCTCGGCGACCGCGCGCTGCGGATGCTGCCGCGCGGGCTGGACGAGTACCTGGAGCGGCGCCAGGCGGTTCTCGAATCGGCCGTGGCGCAGGTTCCGGTCACCGCCCCCGTGAAGCAGAAGTCGGCTGCCGATCAGCGTGCCGCGCAGAAGGAGCTGCAGAAGATCGAGCGCCGGCTCGACCGCATCGGCGAGCAGGAGGCGAAGCTCCACGGGCGCATCGCCGAGCAGGCGACGGACTTCGAGGCGGTCGCCAAGCTGGACGCGGAGCTGCGCGAGCTGGGCGGTGAGCGGGAGGAGCTGGAGATGCGGTGGCTCGAACTGGCCGAGGACGTTTAGGCGTTCTGTCGGGTGCAGGTTGATTTGGGCTGGTCGCGTAGTTCCTCGCACCCCTGACGGGGCGCGGGGCAACGGTCTCGTCACGGGCCGGTCTCAGGTGGTGAATGCGCCTGGGATCGGCCCGTTGGCGTAAAGCGGACGGTGATACAAAAGAACACCCGCTCGCCTGCCGTGCATGAAGAGGAAAGCCGATGTCACAGCCCCCGCCGCCGCAGCAGCCGCCTCCGCCGCCGGGCGGCTTCGGTCCCGCGCCGGGTGGCTTCGGCGCTCCCGAGCAGCCCGCTGCCGCCCCCGGCGGCTACGGCTACCCCCAGACCCCGCCACCCCCGCCGCCGCCCGCTCAGGCCCCCGCCCCGGGCTACGGCTACCCGCAGAGCGGGTACGGGTACCCCCAACAGGGGTTCGGCGGGCCGCAGTTCCCGGCCGGTCCCGCCGTTCCGCCGCCCGGCAGCCCGAAGAAGAAGCCGCCCGTGGCGGCGATCATCGGCGGCGTCGTGGCCGTCGCGCTCCTCGCCGGCGGCGGTATCTGGTTCGCCACCCAGAGCGGTGGCAAGGACGACGGCGACACCAAGAGCAGCAGCCAGGCCGCAGGCTCGAACGGCACCGGCAGGAACGCCCCCGCGACCGTCAACGGCAAGATGCTGTTCAGCGTCGACTCGCCGCAGGTCGACGACCTCGTCAACGTCAAGGGCACCTGGGTCACCGATCAGGTCTTCGCCAAGTCGGACGTCTACAAGGTCGTCGGCTACGGCCTGTCCGGCGGCAAGAAGTACGAGATCCCGCTCGACGGCGAGATCTGCTGGGCCTCCCAGCAGGTGACGCCCGACGGCAAGACCGCGGTCCTGGTCAAGGAGTCCAAGCCCACGCCGGACAAGAAGTACGGCGGCCCGTGCGACCAGGTCGTCGCCCTCGACCTGAACAACGGCAAGAAGCTGTGGCAGAAGGCCGCCAAGGCCGGCGACCAGCCGGTGACGTTCGGCGAGGTCACCATCGGCGGCGGCACCGTCGCCGCGGGCGGCACCAGCGGCGGTGCCGCGTGGTCGCTGAGCGACGGCAAGGAGCTGTGGACGCCCAAGGCCGGCGACGACTGCCGGGACGACGGCTACGGCGGCGGCACCAAGCTGGTCGCGGTGCGCCGCTGCGGCGACTACGCGCGCCCGCAGATGCAGGTGCAGACCCTCGACCCGGCGACGGGCGGCATCAAGTCCACGTACAAGGTGCCCGCAGGGCTGAACTACGTGCACGTGGTGTCAACCGACCCGCTGGTGGTCGCGGTCGACGCGGGTGATCACACGGGCAGCGCCGCCTCCGACTTCCTGGCGATCGACGACAGCGCCAAGGAGGGCACGCTGCGCAGCAAGGTCTCCACGCAGAACGGCCAGTTCACGCCGAAGTGCGAGTCCACCAACGTCGAGGGCTGCAAGAAGGTCGTCGTCAGCAAGGACACCCTGTACCTGCCGACCCAGGAGCACCAGAGCGGCAACTCCCAGGAGGTGGGCCGGGTCACGGACATCGTCGGCTTCGGCCTCTCCGACGGCCAGACCCGGGGCAAGGTCTCGGGCGCGCCGGGCTCCTCGTTCACCCCGCTGTCGCTGGACCGCGACGGGTACCTGATCGCCTACCAGGACCCGACGTACAAGGCCGGCGGCATGGTGATCCGGATCGATCCCAAGACGTTCAAGACCGATGTGCTGATGAAGAACCCGGTCGACACGACCGGGGCCGAGCGCAAGCTCTCGCCCAGCTACCAGGACGTGGTGTGGTCGCAGGGCCGGCTCTACATGGGCAACGGCTTCGCCAACAAGGCCGGTCCGGCCGGGCTGGGCAAGGACTGCCTGGCCCTGGTCTTCGGCGGGAGCTGAACCGGCGGCCGAGGGCGGTGATCACTACGTGATCGTTTGACGGCGTCCCGTGCGTGGAAGCCTGTCGAAACCCAGCCGTATCCCTGTCCATCACGCGTACATGCCTGAACGATCCGTTTCAGTCGCGAAGTACACGTGATTGGCAGGGATTTCGGCATTCCGGGGGACTTCTCACCGGTAAGGGGCGCGGAACGTCGAACAAGCGTGTAGCTTCCGGGGTCAAAGAAGGAGCCGGGGAGACGTACGCGGGGCGACAGGGGGGACGCGCATGGGCGTGCGGCTCATGGTGGTCGACGACCACCGTCTACTGGCCGAGGCGCTCGCCTCGGCGTTGAAGTTGCGCGGGCACCGAGTGCTGGCCGCGGCTGCGCCGAGCGCGGGGGCGGCCGATCTGGTGGTGAGCCGCGCGCCCGAAGTGTGCCTGCTCGGCACGGCGGCCCCGGCGGAGCCGGGCGCCTTCGAGCCGGTGGTGCGGATCAAGCGGGAGCGCCCGCAGGTCGCCGTCGTGGTGCTGGGCCCGGTGCCCAGCCCCCTGGGGATCGCGGCCGCGTTCGCCGCGGGCGCCTCCGGCTACGTCCGGCACAACGAGCGCATCGAGGGCGTCGAGCGGGCCATGATGAAGGCCCGCGCGGGCGAGGCCGCGGTCGATCCGCAGCTGCTCCAGGGCGCGTTCGCCGAGCTGCTCAACCCGGCGGCCCAGCCGGACGACGAGGGCGCCCGGCTGCTCCAGCTGCTCACCCCGCGCGAGGTGGAGGTGCTGGTGCGGGTCGCCGAGGGCGAGGACACCCGGCTGATCGCCGCGGGCATGGGCATAGCCCCGAGCACGGCCCGTACGCACGTCCAGCGCGTGCTGATGAAGCTCGGCGTGGGCTCCCGGCTGGAGGCGGCCGCCCTGGCCGCCCGTACGGGCCTGCTCGACCGCGCGACGGGCGGCGGCGCCGTCACTCCGGGCGCTGTTCCCCGGGGGCCGGCGGGGGCGCCGGGCGGAGTCTGAGCCAGACGAGGAAGAAGGCGCCGAGGGCCAGCATGCCCAGGCCCGTCCAGAGGTTGATGTTGATGCCCTGCGCCTTCTTCACGTCCGCCTCCGAGGCGGTGATCCCGGCGACGGTGACGATGATCCCGTAGACGGTGAACAGCGCGCCGATGATCCGCCGCACGTCGAAGAGGCGTGCGGCGGTGGCGGACTTGCGCTCCAGTTCCTCGACGTCGTGCTGGTACTCGAACTCGCTCACAACTTGCTCCTCGACGGCGGGCGTTACAGGGAGAAGGGCACGTAGCAGGCGGCGGCCAGGACGACCGCGCCCCAGCCCAGCAGTGCGGGGCGGCGGTACCAGGCGTCGTCGCCCTCGGCGGCCGGCTCCGCCATGCCGGGCGAGGAGGTCCCGTAGACCAGCCCGGCCAGCGAGGCGGCCGGTTTGGGCGCGGTGCACAGCGAGACCGCGAGCATCACGGCCGCGCCGATCACGAACGCGACGATGGAGGAAACGAAGTTGGCGCCCTGGTCGGACGGGATGCCGATGACGCCCTGCTTGTAGAACCAGAAGTAGTTGACCATCGCGGCCACCGTGCCGCTCAGCAGCCCCCAGAAACCCGCGGCGGCGGTGGCCCGCTTCCAGAACATGCCGATGATGAAGACGCAGAACAGCGGGACGTTGAAGAACGAGAAGAGCGTCTGCAGGTAGTTCATGATGTTGGAGAAGGACGAGGCGATGAAGGCCGTCCCCATCCCGATGACGACGCCGATCGCGGTGACCACGCGCCCGGTCCGCAGGTAGTACGCGTCCTCGCGGCCGCGCTTCACATAGGCGGCCCAGATGTCTTTGGTGAACACGGTGTTGAAGGACGAGACGTTGGCCGCCATGCCCGCCATGAAGGCCGCCAGCAGCCCGGTGACCGCGATGCCGAGCACGCCGTTGGGCAGCAGGTCGCGCATCAGCACGGGAATCGCGTCGTTGTAGCTCAGACCGCCGCCCGCCTTGCCGAGCGAGGGCTCCATGACGAGGGCGATGAGCCCGGGGACGACCACGACCATCGGGATGAACATCTTGGGGAACGCGGCGATCAGCGGCGTGCGCCGGGCGGCGCTGAGGTTCTTCGCGGACAACGCGCGCTGTACTTCGGCGAAGTTGGTGGTCCAGTAGCCGAAGGACATCACGAAGCCGAGGCCGAGCACGATGGTGAGCCAGTTGGCGCCCAGCGGGTTGGGGTGCCCGATGCCCGTACCGCCCCAGGCGCTCAGGAAATCGTCACCGTGCGAGGCAGTGAGCGAGTGGTTCAGGCCGTGCCAGCCGCCGACCCGCTTGAGCCCGACGACCGTCAGCGGGATCAGCGCCGCGAGGATCACGAAGAACTGCAGCACCTCGTTGTAGATCGCCGAGGAGAGCCCGCCGAGCGTGATGTAGGCGAGGACGAAGAAGCCCGCGACGACGATCGCCACCCACTGCGGCCAGCCCAGCAGCGCCTGCAGCACGATGGCCATGGCGTACAGGTTGACGCCCGCGATGAGTACGGACGACACCGCGAAGATGACCGAGCTGAGCAGGTGCGAGGCCGGCCCGAAGCGGTGCAGCAGGAACTCCGGCACGGATCTGACCTTCGACCCGTAGTAGAACGGCATCATCGCCAGGCCCAGGAAGACCATGGCCGGGATGGCGCCGATCCAGTACCAGTGCACCGTGTAGGCGCCGTACTGTGCGCCGTTGGCGGCCATGCCCAGGATCTCGGTGGCGCCGAGGTTGGCGGCCACGAAGGCGAGTCCGGTCACCCAGGCCGGCAGCGAGCGCCCGGAGAGGAAGAAGTCCAGGCTGGTGCGCACCGAGCGGCGAGCGGCGAAGCCGATGCCCAGGACGACCACGAAGTACAGGACCAGGATCGTGTAGTCGAGCCCGTTGACGGGCAGCCGGAGCCCGTCGGCCAGGGGCGTGGACGCCATGGTCGGCATGGGCGGATCACCTCACTCGACGTTGACTGAGTTGTTGGGTCATGATTCCTTGTGTTCGGTTGTGTGTGAAGGTGTTGAGGCGCGCAAGTTGGAGGGCCCACCGTGAAGAAGACCGCGACCCGGCTCGCGGACGGCCGTGAGCTGCTCTACTACGACTCCCGCGACGACGCGGTCCGGGACGCCGTGGACCGCAGGCCGCTCGGCGCCACCGTCACCGCGTCCGAGATCCGCCGCGACCCGCTGCTCGGCGACAGCGTCGCCATCGCCTCCCACCGCCAGGAGCGCACCTACCACCCGCCCGCGGACCAGTGCCCGCTGTGCCCCTCGCGGGACGGCCGGCTCACCGAGATCCCCGCCGCGGACTACGAGGTCGTGGTCTTCGAGAACCGTTTCCCCTCCCTGGCCGGCGACTCCGGCCGCTGCGAGGTCGTCTGCTTCACCCCCGACCACGACGCCTCCTTCGCGGATCTCGACCCCGGGCGGGCCGCCCTGGTCCTCGACGCCTGGACGGACCGCACGGCCGAACTGGCCGCCCTGCCCGCCGTCGAACAGGTCTTCTGCTTCGAGAACCGCGGCCAGGAGATCGGCGTCACGCTCGCTCACCCGCACGGCCAGATCTACGCCTACCCGTTCGTCACCCCGCGCACCGAGCGCATGCTGGCCTCCGCCGCCGCGCACGCCGCGCGCACCGGCGGGCGCAACCTCTTCGACGACACCGTGGCGCGGGAGTACGCCGACGGCCGCCGGATCGTCCTCGACGGCGACCACTGGACGGCCTTCGTCCCCTACGCGGCCCACTGGCCGTACGAGGTGCACCTCTACCCGCGCCGCCGGGTCCCGGACCTGCTCGGGCTGGACGCCGCCGCGCGCACAGAGTTTCCACAGATCTATCTGGAACTGTTGAAGCGCTTCGACCGGATCTTCGGCCCGGGCCGGCCGCCGACCCCGTACATCTCGGCCTGGCACCAGGCGCCCTTCCGGCACCCGGAAAGGACCGAATTCGCCCTCCACCTCGAGCTCTTCACCGTCCGCCGCTCTCCCGGCAAGCTGAAGTTCCTCGCGGGTTCCGAATCCGGCATGAACGTGTTCATCAACGATGTGCCGCCCGAGGCCGCGGCCCGCCGACTGCGAGAGGCAGCAAGCGCATGAGCAACAGCAAGTTCCTGGTCACCGGCGGCGCGGGCTACGTGGGCAGCGTCGTCGCGGCCCGTCTGCTGGCCGCCGGGCACGCGGTGACCGTCCTCGACGACCTCTCGACCGGACACCGCGAGGCCGTCCCGGACGGGGCGTCCTTCGTCGAGGGCCGCGTCCAGGACGCGGCGCGGTGGCTCGACGGCTCGTACGACGCGGTGCTGCACTTCGCCGCGTTCTCCCAGGTGGGCCAGTCGGTCGCGGACCCCGAGCCGTACTGGCGCAACAACGTGGGCGGCACCGCCGACCTGCTCGCCGCCATGCGGGACGCGGGTGTCCGCCGCCTCGTCTTCTCCTCCACCGCGGCCACGTACGGCGAACCCGCCACGGTGCCGATCACCGAGGACGCCCCGACGGCGCCCACGAACCCGTACGGCGCCACCAAGCTCGCCGTCGACCACATGATCGCGGGGGAGTGCACGGCGCACGGCCTGGCCGCGGTCTCGCTGCGCTACTTCAACGTCGCGGGGGCGTACGGCCGTTACGGCGAGCGGCACGCGCCGGAGACGCACCTGATCCCGCTGGTGCTGCAGGTGGCACTGGGGCAGCGCGAGGAGATCTCGGTCTACGGGGACGACTACCCGACCCCGGACGGCACCTGCATCCGCGACTACATCCACGTCGCCGACCTGGCGGAGGCGCACCTGCTGGCCCTGGACGCCGCGCGCGAGGGCGAGCACCTGGTCTGCAACCTCGGCAACGGCAACGGCTTCTCGGTCCGCGAGGTCGTCGGGACCGCGCGGAAGGTGACGGGCCACCCGATCCCGCAGCGCACCGCCCCGCGGCGCCCCGGCGACCCGGCCGTGCTGGTCGCCTCGGCGGACCGGGCCGCGGAACGGCTGGGATGGCGCCCGCAGCGGACCGATCTGGCCGGAATCGTCGAGGACGCCTGGGAGTTCGCGCGCCGTGAAGACGTCTGACAACTTCCGTGAGGTGTACGGGAGACCGGCCACCGGGGTGTGGTCGGCACCCGGCCGGGTCAACCTCATCGGTGAATACACCGACTTCAACGACGGCTTCGTGATGCCGTTCGCGCTCCCGCAGTGCACACGGGTGGCGGCCGCTCCGCGGGCGGACGGCCGGCTGTGCCTGTGCTCCCGCGATGCGCAGGGCGGGGTGACGGAGTCGGACCGCGGCTGGGCCGCGTACCCGGCGGGCGTGGCGTGGGCACTGCGCGAGGCGGGCCTGCCGGTGGGCGGGGCGGACGTGTACGTGGAGAGCGACGTGCCCGTCGGCGCCGGCCTGTCCTCCTCCGCCGCCCTGGAGGTGGCGACGGCGCTCGCCCTGACCGAGCTGTACGACGTGGAACTGCCGCGCACGGAACTGGCCCGGCTGGCACAGCGGGCCGAGAACGAGTTCGTCGGCGTGCCGTGCGGAATCATGGACCAGACGGCATCGGCGTGCTGCCGGGCCGGGCACGCGCTGCACCTCGACACGCGCGACCTCTCGATGCGGCAGATCCCCTTGGCCCTGGAGGAGTGGGGCCTGCGGCTGCTGGTGATCGACACCCGGGTCAAGCACGAACTGGGCGACGGCGCGTACGCGGCCCGACGGGCGGGGTGCGAGTCCGCTGCGCGGCGGCTGGGGGTGCGGGCGCTGCGGGACGTCGCACTGGGCGAACTGGAGGCGGCGCTGGGCGAGTTGCCCGTTGCGGAGCAGCCGCTGGTCCGTCATGTGGTGACGGAGAACGCACGGGTGGAGCGGGTGGCGGCCCTGCTGGCCGCGGGGGATGCGCGTGCTGTGGGCCCGCTGCTGACGGAGGGGCATGCGTCGCTGCGCGACGACTTCCGCGTCTCCTGCCCTGAACTCGACCTGGCGGTGGACACGGCCGTCGGGGCGGGGGCGCTGGGTGCGCGGATGACGGGGGGCGGCTTCGGGGGGTCGGCGATTGCCCTGGTGGAGGGCGCGGATGCGGAGGCGGTGACGAAGGCGGTGACCGAGGCACTCGGGGCGCCGCGGGTGTTCACGGCGGTGGCGGGGGAGGGGGCTCGGCGCGAGGCCCAGGACAGCGCCCCGTAAGGGGCGCGGGGAACTGCGCGATCAGCTACCGATGCACCCGCAGATGACGTGCTGCCCCTTACAGGGCGCCTCAAAGCCCCTTCAGCAACAGGTGGCTCGTGATGCCGGGCGGATAGTCCGGGATGCTCGCCGCCAGGCGATACCCCACCCGCCGATAGAACCCCGGCGCCTGGAAGTCCCAGGTCTCCACCTGGCTCCCGACGCAGTCGAACTCCTTCCGGGCCCGTTCCTCCGCCCGCGCGATCAGCCGCGATCCGAGCCCCGCGCCGCGGTGCCGGGCGTCCACCCACAGCAGATCCACATGCAGCCATTGCCACTGCACATGACCGACGAGCCCGCCTGCCAGTTCCCCGCGCTCGTCGAGCGCGTACACCTCCACCGGCCGCGTCTCCATGGCGGGAGTGGCCCGCAATGCCCGCAGGGCGGGCGAGCGTTCGTCGTTGACGGTCTGCAACCGTGCAAGGACAACATCGCGTCGTTCCGGGTCGTTCACCGCCTCAATACTGAACATAAAGCTCACCATAAACACCGGGGCCAGGCAGTTTTGCCAATCCGCTTCCGTTGTCGTACCCCGGCCGTACGCTGATGCACAGTGCCGGTGGGGGCCGGCGCTGATCAGGGGGCGAGACAGGCAGGTACGACGCCCGGGGCGGGGTGGTGTCAGGTCACGGCGGCGGCCGTGCACGGCGTAGGGCCCCGGGTTCGGGCGCCGTACCCGCACTGCTCCGTCTGTCCGGAGATGGGGGTGTCTGTGGCACGAATTCGGGTACTGGTGGTCGACGACCACCGCATCTTCGCCGAGTCGCTCGCCGCCGCCCTCGCGGCCGAGCAGGATGTGGACGTCTCGGCGGCCGGCAGTGGGCCGGCGGCGCTGCGCGCGGTGGAGCGCGCGGCAGGTGAGGGGCGGCGCTTCGACGTGCTGCTGATCGATGCCGACCTCGGCACGGTCGGCGCGGACGGCGTGCGCGTACCGCCCCAGCTCCGGGGCCAGGGCCCCGGGCCGGACGGCCAGGGGGCCGTCGCGGAGAGCGCGGTGGACGGCATCTCGCTGGTCGCGCGGGTGCGCGCGGGCCATCCGGGTGTGCGCACGGTGGTGCTCGCCGAGCGGGACGACCCGCGCCGGGCGGCCGCCGCGCTGCAGGCCGGGGCCGGCGGCTGGGTGGCGAAGGACTGTTCGCTGTCCCGCCTGCTCGCGGTGATCCGCGGGGTCCTCCGGGACGAGACGCACCTGCCGCCCGCCCTGCTGACGGGCGTGCTCCGCGAGCTGACGGCGGCGCGCAAGCACCGCACGGAAAGCGAGCGGCTCGTCGAGTCGCTGACCCCGCGTGAGCGAGAGGTGCTGCGCTGCATGGTGGCCGGGCTCGGCCGCAAGGCGGTGGCCGAGCGGCTGTATCTGTCCCCGCACACGGTGCGTACGCACATGCAGAACGTGCTGGGCAAGCTCGGCGTGCACTCCACGCTCGCCGCGGTGGCACTGGCCCGGCGGGCCGGCGTGGGCCCGGTGGACCTAGCCGGGGACGTTGTCGAACGGGGCGGTCAACTGGCGTAGCAGCCGGGCCAGTTCGCCCCGCTGGGCGGGGGAGAGCTCGGCGAGGATGGCGCGCTCCTGGGCCAGCAGCCCGGCGAGCGCCTGGTCGGCGCGGTCCCGGCCCTCGTCCGTGAGGCGGACGAGCACGCCGCGCCGGTCGCTGGGGTCGGGCTCGCGCAGCACGAGGCCCTTCTTGGCGAGCCGGTCGATGCGGTTGGTCATGGTGCCGGAGGTGACCAGGGTCTGGGTCAACAGCTGGCCCGGCGAGAGCTGGTAGGGCGCGCCCGCGCGCCGCAGCGAGGTCAGGACGTCGAACTCCCAGGGCTCCAGCTGGTGCTCGGAGAAGGCGAGCCGCCGCGCCCGGTCGAGGTGCCGGGCCAGCCTGCTGACGCGGCTGAGCACCTCGAGTGGTTCCACGTCGAGGTCGGGGCGCTCTCGGCGCCACGCCGCGACCAGCCGATCGACCTCGTCCTCCATGGGGTCAGTGTAGTAGGTCTGTCGACATGAAGTCTCTTGACGTCAAGATAATCGGCGGGGGATGCTGGAAGGGCCACCACGGTCGCTCCTCGCAGGAGGCTCACCATGCCCGTATGGGATCCGCAGCAGTACCTCCGCCACGCGGGCCCGCGCACCCGCCCCTTCCAGGACCTGCTGGCCCGGGTCCCCGAGCTGCCCGGCAGCCCGGCGCGCATCGCCGACCTGGGCTGCGGCCCGGGGAACGCGACGGCGCTGCTGGCGGAGCGCTGGCCCGACGCGCACATCACGGGCTACGACAACTCGGCCGCGATGCTGGAGGAGGCGCAGGCGTACGCCGGGAAGACGCTGCGGGGCGGTCGCATCGACTTCGCGTACGGCGACCTGACGCACTGGTCCGCGCCGGGGGCGCGGCACGACCTGATCGTCTCGAACGCGGCGTTCCAGTGGGTGCCGGGCCATGCGGAGGCGTTCCCGGCGCTGCTGGAGGACGTGGTGCCGGGCGGCACGTTCGCCTTCCAGGTCCCGGGGAACGGGGATGCGCCGAGCCACGCGCTGCTGCGCGAGCTGTGCGGTGCGCCGCGGTGGCGGGACCGGCTGGGGGAGACGGGGCGGCGTACGGTCGATGTCCGTACGCCTGAGGAGTACGTGGAGCGGCTGGCCGCCCTCGGCTGCGAGGTGGACGCGTGGGAGACCACGTACCTCCACCTCCTGGAGGGCGAGGACCCGGTCCTGGAGTGGCTCAAGGGGACGGGCCTGCGGCCCGTGCTGACGGCGCTCGCGGACACCCCCGAGGAACGCGAGGCGTTCCTTTCCGAGTACCGGGGTCTGCTGCGCAAGGCGTATCCGGCGGGGCCGGCCGGAACCGTCTTCCCCTTCCGGCGGATCTTCGTGGTGGCCCGGAAGGCGGGCTGAGGCGGGGCGGGGGGGGCAAGGGTCCGGCGGTGCCGAACCGGCCCCGCCCCCGACGCGCCGTCAGGCGCGCCGGTGCCCCACCAGCCGCGGCTTCGGCTCAAGGCCGTCCAGCCCGTGCCACGCCAGGTTCACCAAGTGGGCCGCCACTTCCGCCTTCTTCGGCTTGCGGACGTCCAGCCACCACTGGCCCGTGAGCGCCACCATGCCGACCAGCGCCTGCGCGTACAGCGGCGCCAGCTTCGGGTCGAAGCCGCGGGCCTTGAACTCCAGGCCCAGGATGTCCTCGACCTGTGTCGCGATGTCGCTGATGAGCGAGGCGAACGTGCCCGTCGACTGCGCCACCGGCGAATCCCGCACCAGGATGCGGAAGCCGTCCGTGTACGTCTCGATGTAGTCGAGAAGGGCGAACGCCGCCTGCTCCAGCAGCTCCCGCGGGTGGCCCGCGGTCAGCGCGCCCGTCACCATGTCGAGCAGCTGCCGCATCTCCCGGTCGACGACGACCGCGTACAGCCCCTCCTTGCCGCCGAAGTGCTCGTACACCACCGGCTTGGAGACCCCGGCCTTGGCGGCGATCTCCTCCACCGAGGTGCCCTCGAAGCCCCGCTCGGCGAACAGGGCGCGACCGATGTCCAGCAGCTGTTCCCGGCGCTCCGCGCCGGTCATCCGCACCCGGCGGGGCCGGGCGCGCCGGGGGGCCGGGGCCTTGGGGGAAGAGCTGGAAGAAGAGTCATTGCTGTCGATCGTCGCCACGCCGTCCATCATGCCGGGTGAGCGGCATCCTCTTCGCCCCGGTTTCCCGTGGGCGCCCGACGCGAGTCGATCCGGCTCGCGCTCGGCCAGCGCACGTCGTACGCCCAGCCGGCCTTCTCGAACCAGCGGATGAGGCGGGCGCTGGAGTCGAGCTGACCGCGCAGCACGCCGTGCCGGGCGGACGTCGGGTCGGCGTGGTGCAGGTTGTGCCAGGACTCGCCGCAGGACAGGACCGCCAGCCACCACACGTTGCCCGAGCGGTCGCGCGACTTGAACGGGCGCTTGCCGACGGCGTGGCAGATCGAGTTGATCGACCACGTCACGTGGTGCAGCAGCGCCACCCGCACCAGCGAGCCCCAGAAGAAGGCCGTCAGCGCGCCCTGCCACGACCAGGTGACCAGGCCGCCCACCAGCGGCGGGAACAGCAGGGAGACGACCGTCCAGAGGACGAACTGGCGGGAGACGGCGCGGACCGCCGGGTCCTTGATCAGATCCGGCGCGTATTTGTGCTGCGGCGTCTGCTCCTCGTCGAACATCCACCCGACGTGCGCCCACCACAGGCCCTTGAGGAGGGCCGGCACCGTCTCGCCGTACCGCCAGGGGGAGTGCGGGTCGCCCTCGGCGTCGGAGAACTTGTGGTGCTTGCGGTGGTCGGCGACCCAGCGCACCAGCGGCCCCTCGACCGCGAGCGAGCCCATGACCGCAAGGGCGATCCGCAGCGGGCGCTTCGCCTTGAAGGCGCCGTGGGTGAAGTAGCGGTGGAAGCCGATCGTGATGCCGTGGCAGCCGATGTAGTACATGGCCACCAGCAGGCCCAGATCCAGCCAGCTCACTCCCCACCCCCAGGCCAGCGGGACGGCGGCGAGCAGCGCGACGAACGGCACGGTGATGAACAGCAGAAGGGTGATCTGCTCGATCGAGCGCTTGCTGTCGCTGCCGAGAGTGGCGGACGGAATCGGGGTGTCCTGGGCCTTCGGCGCGTCTTCGAGCACGTCGGGGCTTGCAGTCATGGGTTCCCTCGAGGGAGTCGGGCATGGCTACGGTTCCGTAACCTACGGCATCGTAAGTATGGCAGGGCGGCAGCAGGGGGCAAGAGGGCTGCGGGTGACCGCGCGTCGGGCGGGGGCCGGGCGGAGACCTATGCTGGGGGCGTCGGACAGCGCGGTCCGCCACCCCTCCAGATGCTCAGAACTTCGCAAGGAGCCGCACCTGTGAGCAGTGCCGACCACACCAATGCCGCCCTGCGGGCCGATATCCGCCGTCTCGGCGATCTCCTCGGCGAGACGCTGGTCCGCCAGGAGGGTGACGAACTTCTCGACCTGGTCGAGCGGGTGCGGGCCCTGACCCGTACGGACGGGGAGGCCGCCGCCGAGCTGCTGGGCGCCACCGACCTGGAGACCGCCGCCCGGCTGGTGCGGGCCTTCTCCACGTACTTCCATCTGGCGAATGTCACCGAGCAGGTGCACCGCGGCCGCGAGCTGCGGGCCAAGCGCGATGCCGAGGGCTCGATCCTGGCCCGTACCGCGGACCAGCTGAAGGAGGCCGACCCCGAACACCTGGCGCAGACCGTGCAGCACCTGCAGGTGCGGCCGGTGTTCACGGCCCACCCCACCGAGGCCGCCCGCCGCAGCGTGCTCAACAAGCTGCGGCGCATCGCCGAGCTGCTGGACGCGACCGCCACGGGCGTCGGCGACAAGCGCCGCACGGACCTGCGGCTGGCCGAGACCATCGACCTGCTCTGGCAGACCGACGAGCTGCGCGTGGCCCGCCCGGAGCCCACCGACGAGGCCCGCAACGCGATCTACTACCTGGACGAGCTGCACACCAACGCGGTCGGCGACGTCCTGGAGGACCTGGCCGCCGAGCTCGACCGCGTGGGCGTGCAGCTGCCCGCCGGCACCCGCCCGCTGACCTTCGGCACCTGGATCGGCGGCGACCGCGACGGCAACCCCAACGTCACCCCCGAGGTGACCTGGGACGTCCTGATACTGCAGCACGAGCACGGCATCACCGACGCCCTGGAGCTGGTGGACGTGCTGCGCGCCGCGCTGTCGAACTCCATCCGCAACAGCGGCGCCACGGAGGAGCTGCTCACCTCGCTGCAGCGGGACCTGGAGCTGCTGCCCGAGATCAGCCCCCGCTACAAGCGGCTCAACGCCGAGGAGCCCTACCGGCTCAAGGCCACCTGCATCCGCCAGAAGCTCGTCAACACCCGCGAGCGGCTGGCCCGCAACATCCCGCACGAGGAGGGCCGCGACTACCTGGGCACCGGCGAGCTCCTCGCCGACCTCCTGCTCATCCAGGACTCGCTGCGCGCGCACCGCGGCCGGCTGATCGCCGACGGCCGGCTGGAGCGGGCCGTCCGCACCCTGGCCGCGTTCGGGCTGCACCTGGCCACCATGGACGTCCGCGAGCACGCGGACGCCCACCACCACGCGCTCGGCCAGCTCTTCGACCGCCTCGGCGAGGAGTCCTGGCGCTACGCCGACATGCCGCGCGACTACCGGCGCCGCCTGCTGGCCAAGGAGCTGCGCTCACGGCGCCCGCTGGCGCCGATCCCGGCGCCGCTGGACGCGGACGGGCAGAAGACGCTGGGCGTCTTCCACACCATCGGCGAGGCGCTGGAGCGGTTCGGCCCCGAGGTCGTCGAGTCGTACATCATCTCGATGTGCCAGGGCGCCGACGACGTCTTCGCGGCGGCCGTCCTGGCCCGCGAGGCCGGGCTGGTCGACCTGCACGCCGGCTGGGCGAAGATCGGCATCGTGCCGCTGCTGGAGACCACCGACGAGCTCAAGGAGGCCGACCGGCTGCTGGACGAGATGCTGGCCGACCCCTCCTACCGGCGGCTCGTCTCGCTGCGCGGCGACGTCCAGGAGGTCATGCTCGGCTACTCCGACTCGTCCAAGTTCGGCGGCATCACGACCTCGCAGTGGGAGATCCACCGCGCCCAGCGTCGGCTCCGCGACGTCGCCCATCGCTACGGCGTGCGGCTGCGGCTCTTCCACGGCCGCGGCGGCACGGTCGGCCGCGGCGGCGGCCCCACCCACGACGCGATCCTGGCGCAGCCGTGGGGCACGCTGGAGGGCGAGATCAAGGTGACCGAGCAGGGCGAGGTCATCTCGGACAAGTACCTCATCCCGTCCCTGGCCCGGGAGAACCTCGAACTCACCGTCGCCGCCACGCTGCAGGCCTCCGCCCTGCACACGGCGCCGCGCCAGTCGGACGAGGCGCTGGCGCGCTGGGACGCGGCCATGGACACGGTCTCGGACGCGGCGCACGCCGCGTACCGGCGCCTGGTCGAGGACCCGGACCTGCCCGCGTACTTCTTCGCCTCGACCCCGGTCGACCAGCTCGCGGAACTGCACCTGGGATCCCGCCCGTCCCGCCGCCCCGACTCCGGCGCGGGCCTCGACGGCCTGCGGGCCATCCCGTGGGTCTTCGGCTGGACGCAGTCGCGCCAGATCGTCCCCGGCTGGTTCGGCGTCGGCTCGGGCCTCAAGGCGGCCCGCGAGGCCGGCCTGGACACGGTGCTGGAGGAGATGCACGAGCACTGGCACTTCTTCCGCAACTTCCTCTCCAACGTGGAGATGACGCTGGCGAAGACGGACCTGCGCATCGCGCAGCACTACGTGGACACGCTGGTGCCGGACGAGCTGCGGCACGTGTTCGATGCGATCAAGGCGGAGCACGAGCTGACGGTCAAGGAAGTGCTGCGGGTCACGAGTGAGGGTGAACTGCTCGACGCGAGCCCGGTGTTGAGGCAGACGTTCCACATCCGGGATGCGTATCTGGACCCGATCTCGTATCTGCAGGTGAGCCTGCTGCACCGGCAGCGGGAGGCCGCTGCGCGGGGCGAGGGGGCGGATCCCTTGCTGGCGCGGGCGCTGCTGCTCACGGTGAACGGTGTGGCCGCGGGGCTCCGTAACACGGGCTGACGCCGGGCCGGTTCTTCGGCTGCGGGCCGGCTGTGGCTGATCGCGCCCACGCGGCGGAGCCGCTGGGGGCACCTCCCAGCGGTAGCTGGGGGAGTAACAGCCCCGCGCCCCTTACGGGGCGCGGGACCGGGGCGCGGGGAACGGGGGCGTACCCCCTACGAGTTGTACGTCCCCTGCGCCCGCTCCAGGCCGTCCACGATGAGTGACTCGACCGCGTCCGCGGCGCGGTCCACCTCGTAGGCCAGGTCCTTGCGCTCCGCCGACGAGAAGTCCTTCAGGACGAAGTCCGCCACCTGCATCCGGCCCGGCGGCCGGCCGATCCCGAACCGCACGCGGCAGTAGTCCGGACCCAGCGCCTTCGTGATCGACTTGAGGCCGTTGTGGCCGTTGTCGCCGCCGCCCAGCTTCAGGCGCAGCGTGCCGTAGTCGATGTCCAGTTCGTCGTGCACGGCGATCACGTGCTCCGCCGGCACCTTGTAGAAGTCGCGCAGCGCGGCCGTCGGGCCGCCCGACAGATTCATGAACGACATCGGCTTGGCGACCACCACGCGGCGGCTGGACACGCCGGGGGTGCCGAGCCGGCCCTCCACCACCTGGGCGCGCGTCTTGTGGGCCTTGAATTTGCCGCCCATCCGCTCCGCGAGCAGGTCCGCGACCATGAAGCCCACGTTGTGGCGGTTGCCCGCGTACTCGGGGCCGGGGTTGCCGAGGCCCACGATCAGCCAGGGGGCGCTGGAGTCGTCCGTCATCTGCATGTCTCCTTCATAGCGAACCGCCGCCCCGCTCCAGCGGAGCGGGGCGGCGGCAGCGGTGTGCTCGGGGCGAGGCTCAGGCCTCGGCGCCCTCGGCCTCGGCGGCCGGGGCGTCACCGGCGACGACGTGCAGCACGACGGCGTCGGCCTCGACGGCCAGCTCGACACCGGCCGGCAGGACGATGTCCTTGGCCAGGACGGAGGCGCCGGCGTCCAGGCCCGCGACGGAGGCGGTGACGGCCTCGGGGATGTGGGTGGCCTCGGCCTCGACCGGCAGGGCGGTCAGGGTGTGCTCGAGCAGGTTGCCGCCGGGGGCCAGCTCGCCCTCGGTGTGGACCGGAACCTCGACGGTGACCTTCTCGCCGCGCTTGACGACCAGCAGGTCGACGTGGACCAGGAAGCCCTTGAGCGCGTCACGCTGGACCTGCTTGGGGATGACCAGCTCGTTGCGGCCCTCGATGTCCAGGGAGAGCAGGACGTTCGGGGTCTTCAGGGCCATCATCAGGTCGTGGCCGGGCAGGTTCACGTGAACCGGCTCGGAGCCGTGGCCGTAGATGACGGCGGGGACCAGGTCGGCGCGGCGGTCGCGGCGGGCGGCGCCCTTGCCGAACTCGGAACGGACGGCAGCGGCGAGCGTGATCTCGGCCATGGTGCACTCCTCGGAGGCTTGATCTGTGCGGGGCGGTCACCCGGCCCACGACAGGCCTGCTACGAAGAGCGCGTCGATAACGGACCGCCGCACACCCAGAAATGGGGGCGGCCTCCCTCGCCGAGCAACTCGATGAGTCTACCCGGCGGGGAGGCCGTTCAGAAATCGATCAGCACACAGGTGCTACTGAATGATCGTTACGCCTGCTCGTCGAAGAGACTGGTGACCGAGCCGTCCTCGAACACCTCGCGCACGGCGCGCGCGATGGTCGGGGCGATCGACAGGACCGTGATCTTGTCGAGCTCCAGCTCGTTCGGCGTGGGCAGGGTGTTGGTGAAGACGAACTCGCTCACCTTGGAGTTCTTCAGGCGGTCCGCGGCCGGGCCGGAGAGCACGCCGTGCGTCGCGGTGACGATGACGTCCGCGGCGCCGTGGGCGAACAGGGCGTCCGCGGCGGCGCAGATGGTGCCACCGGTGTCGATCATGTCGTCGACGAGGACGCAGACGCGGCCCTCGACGTCACCGACCACCTCGTGGACGGTCACCTGGTTGGCGACGTCCTTGTCGCGGCGCTTGTGGACGATCGCCAGCGGCGCGCCCAGGCGGTCGCACCAGCGGTCGGCGACGCGCACGCGGCCGGCGTCGGGGGAGACGACGGTGAGCTTGTCGCGGTCGACCTTGGCGCCCACGTAGTCCGCGAGGATCGGCAGCGCGAACAGGTGGTCCACCGGGCCGTCGAAGAAGCCCTGGATCTGGTCGGTGTGCAGGTCGACCGTGAGGATCCGGTCCGCACCCGCGGTCTTGAACAGATCGGCGACCAGGCGGGCGGAGATGGGCTCACGGCCGCGGTGCTTCTTGTCCTGCCGGGCGTAGCCGTAGAACGGCACGATCACCGTGATGGAGCGGGCCGAGGCCCGCTTCAGCGCGTCGAGCATGATCAGCTGTTCCATGACCCACTTGTTGATGGGAGCCGTGTGGCTCTGCATCAGGAAGCAGTCGGCGCCGCGCGCGGACTCCTGGAAGCGGACATAGATCTCGCCGTTGGCGAAGTCGAATGCCTTGGTCGGGACCAGGCCGACGCCCAGCTGGTGCGCGACCTCCTCGGCAAGCTCGGGGTGGGCGCGGCCGGAGAAGAGCATGAGCTTCTTCTCGCCGGTCGTCTTGATCCCGGTCACAGCACAATCTCCTTGGATGTCGCTTTGTGTGCGCTTATCACGGTACGCCCCGCACGGCGTCCCGGTGTCACGGTCACTGCTCTCCGTCGGTGTTCCGGTGAGCTGCGGAAGCGGCGTCTGCGGCGGCGCTTCCCGGGCGCTTACGAGCCACCCAGCCCTCGATATTGCGCTGCTGGCCGCGGGCGACGGCCAGGGCGCCCGGGGGCACGTCCTTGGTGATGACCGAGCCGGCGGCCGTGTAGGCGCCGTCCCCGATCGTGACAGGAGCCACAAACATGTTGTCCGAACCGGTCCGGCAGTGCGAGCCGATCGTGGTGTGGTGCTTGTTCACCCCGTCGTAGTTCACGAACACGCTGGCGGCACCGATGTTGGTGTACTCGCCGATCGTGGCGTCGCCGACATACGACAGATGCGGGACCTTGGTGCCCTCGCCGATCTCGGCGTTCTTCATCTCGACGTAGGCCCCGGCCTTGGACTTCCGGCCCAGGTTCGTTCCCGGGCGGAGGTACGCGTACGGGCCGACGACGGCGCCCTCGCCGATCCGCGCCGAGTCGGCGACCGTGTTGTCGACGCGCGCGCCGGCGCCCACGGAGGTGTCCGTCAGGCGGGTGTTGGGGCCGACCTCGCCGCCCGCGGCCACGTGGGTGGCGCCGAGGAGCTGGGTGCCGGGGTGGACGAGCGCGTCGGGCTCGAAGGTGACGGTGACGTCTACCCAGGTGGTGGCCGGGTCCACGACGGTCACGCCGCTCATCATCGCGGCGTGCAGCAGGCGTTCGTTGAGCAGCTTGCGGGCCTCGGCCAGCTGGACGCGGTTGTTGATGCCCAGGATCTCCCGGTGGTCGCCGGCCACGGCCGCGCCCACCCGGTGCCCGGCCTCGCGCAGGATGCCCAGGACGTCCGTCAGGTACTCCTCGCCCTGGCTGTTGTCCGTACGGACCTTGCCGAGCGCGTCCGTCAGCAGCTGTGCGTCGAAGGCGAAGACACCGGAGTTGATCTCACGGATGGCGCGCTGCTCGTCGGTGGCGTCCTTGTGCTCGACGATCGCGGTCACGGCGCCGGTCGCGGCGTCGCGCACGATGCGGCCGTAGCCGGTGGAGTCCGGGACCTCGGCCGTGAGGACCGTGACCGCGTTGCCGTCGGCGGCGTGGGTGTCCGAGAGGCGCTTGAGCGTGTCACCCGTCAGCAGCGGGGTGTCGCCGCACACGACGACCACGGTGCCGTCGAGGGCGATGCCGCTGTCCGAGAGCTCCTCCAGGCCCATGCGCACGGCGTGGCCGGTGCCGTTCTGCTCGTGCTGCACGGCGGTGCGGACGCCCGGGTCGGTCTCGGCCAGGTGCGCGGAGACCTGCTCGCGGGCGTGGCCGACGATGACGACCAGGTGCTCGGGGTCCAGCTCGCGCGCGGCGGAGACGACGTGTCCGACGAGGGAGCGGCCGCAGAGGGTGTGCAGGACCTTGGGGGTCGCCGACTTCATGCGGGTGCCCTCACCCGCTGCGAGGACGACGACGGCTGCCGGGCGGTTGGCGCTCACGGGTGTGTCCTTTGGCTTCGAGTGGTGGACACCCGAAGGATACCGGTGAGACTTGCGGCCGAAACGCGCCCCGGGAGCAACTGCCTGGTCAGGGCGTCGTCAGAGGCTGCGAGGGGGACGGAAATCACGGGACGAACCCGGAGGGACCCGGAGAATACGGGCCGGAAAGCGAGCTCCCCCGCCAGGACTCGAACCTGGAAAGACGGCACCAAAAACCGTAGTGTTGCCAATTACACCACAGGGGATAGCAATCTCACCCGAATCGGACATTAGCCAAGACCTGTCCGCCGGGTACCCCACACTATGCCGTACCGCCGCCCTCCGACGCGACGGTATGTGCCCTTGTGCTGCTGCGCACCCCGGGAAAACCGGTGGCCCCCGCCCGTAGTCTGGGTGGTATGACCACAACGGGGGCAATCACGGACGCAGGCGCGCGGGGCGCGCCTGCGGGGCCGTGGTGGTGGGCGCGTCGGCGCAGTCTGGTGCTGGACGCGGTGCTGGCGCTGGTGTCGGCGCTCGAATGCATGCTGGAGGGCGTCTCCTTCGCCGACGAGGCCGGACTGCCGGCCGCGCTCGTCGGCCTGGCGGCGATACCCGTGGGGGCCACGCTGCTGCTGCGGCGGCGCTGGCCCGTCGCGGTGGTGCTCGTCTCCATCGCGATCACCCCTGCCGAGATGGGTCTACTGCTCGGCATCGTCGGCCTCTACACCCTCGCGGCCTCGGACGTCCCGCGCCGCATCACCGTCGTCCTGTCCGGCGCCTCCTTCGCCGGGACGCTGATCGTCACCCTCGCGCGCTTCCACCGCGACATGCCGCAGGACGCCTACCGCCCCGGATTCTGGGCGACGCTGATCTTCTCCCTGGTGATGGCCCTCGGCCTGACGGCGCCGCCGGTGCTCCTGGGCCTGTACGTCGGCGCCCGCCGCCGCCTGGTGGAGAGCCTGCGCGAGCGCGCCGACGGCCTGGAGCGCGAACTGTCGCTGCTCGCCGACCGCGCGGAGGAGCGGGCCGAATGGGCCCGCAACGAGGAGCGCACCCGGATCGCGCGCGAGATGCACGACGTGGTGGCCCACCGGGTGTCCCTCATGGTCGTGCACGCGGCGGCCCTGCAGGCGGTGGCCCTCAAGGACCCAGAGAAGGCCTCCCGCAACGCGGCCCTGGTCGGCGACATGGGCCGGCAGGCGCTGACGGAGCTGCGCTCGATGCTGGGCGTCCTGCGGACGGCTTCGGACCCGGCGCCGGCCGCGCCGGAGCCCGAGCGGCTGGCAGCCGTGGCGGCCGCGGCGTCCGCGCGCGTCAAGGCCGCGGAGGACGCGGGGGCCGGGCCCTCGCTGGAGGAGCTCGGCGAACTGGTCGAGCAGTCACGGGCGGCCGGCATGGCCGTCGAGCTGTGCCTGGAGGGCGAGGAGCGGCCGTACGCGGCGCCGGTCGAGAGCGCGGCGTACCGCGTGGTGCAGGAGGCGTTGACGAACGTGCACAAGCACGCGCCGGGCGCGAAGGCGGTGGTGCGCGTGGCGCACCGGGAGGCGGAGGTCGCCCTCCAGGTCGAGAACGGCCCGTCCGACGGCCCCGGGCCCGGCCTGCCGAGCGGCGGCAACGGCCTGATCGGGATGCGGGAGCGCGTGGCCGCGCTGGGCGGGGTGTTCGTGTCGGGTCCGACCGATGCGGGGGGCTTTCGCGTTTCGGCGGTGATACCGGCCCCGTAAGGGGCGCGGGGACCGCACCCGCAGGGCTACCCCTGGCGCGCCCCCGCCGACAGACGCGACGGCCGCGTGCCCGTCACCAGCGTCCCGATCGCGCGGTCGATGTCCGACCCCAGGTACCAGTCGCCCGCGTGGTCCAGGCCGTAGACGCGCCCATGCGCGTCTACGGCCAGCAGCGCCTGTCCGTCCAGCTCCTGACCCAGCGGGCAGACGTCCGCCCCCAGCGCCCGGCCCAGGTCGGCGACGGTCCGGGCCAGGTGCAGCCCGTGCATCGGGTCGATCTCGAACGGCGTCGGCGCGATGTGCCGCCCCGGCCCGGACGATGCGATGCGCAGTCCGCCGAACTCCGCCCAGGCCTCCACGGCCGCGGGGAAGACGGTGTGCCGGTGCCCGGCGGGCGACACGTGGGCGCGCAGGGCGTCGGCCCACTGCTCGGCGGCCTTGATGTCCCAGCGCCCGGGCTGCCACCCGGCCTCGCGCAGGGCCGCGTCGACGGCGACGGGGAAACGGGTGGCAGCGGTGCGGTCGAAAGCGCGCATGGTGTGGTGGTCAGTTCCTGCCATGGGTCGAAGGGGCCGGGTCGACGGAGCGTACGCCGAAGTGGGCCAGCAGCGCGGTACAGGAGCGGCAGGGCGGGGCGTAGCCGCCGTGCAGCGGGTCGCCGTCCTCGCGGATGTGCCGGGCCGTCAGCTTGGCCTGCTTGAGGGCCCGCCGGGCCTCGCCGTGGGTGAGGGGTTTGCGGGAGGCGCGTTTGCTCCGGCCGGCCTCGAAGCCGGTGAGGAAGCGGGTCAGCAGGACCGCCTCCGGGCAGCGGCCGGTGAAACGCTCGCGGCGGTCGCTGGTGAGCGTGTCCAGAAAGTCCTGGACGAGAGGGTGCAGCCGGGGCGGCTGATCGGCCTTGCCGCCGGTGCAGGTGAGGGTCTCACCGCGGACGGAGAGCGCGGCGGCGACCGCGGGCAGGATCCCGTCGCGGCGGTGCAGCAGCGCGGGCGGCCGGTCCGCGTCCTCGGTGGAACTCCAGGTGAGCCGGGGGTCGCCGGGCGTACCGCCCTCGGTCTGGCGGTCCTGAGTCGTGTGCATGGTGGTACTTCCCTCCCGTGCAATCCCCCTGTTGCGGGGATCAGACTGCCAAATGGGATGCCGGGTGCGGAAGGCAGGTCGGTGTTGCGTGCGCCTGGTGTGCCACGAGAAGGCTGAGGGGGCGCGAGTTGTCGCCGTTGGTGTAGGGGTGCGGCGGGGTCATGTCCGTATCCACGCCGCGCCGGAGTACGCGGTTGCAAGCGCCGGCCGGATGTCGGCGGCATAGGCGCGGGGCAGCGGCGCGATCCCTCCTTGCGACACCGCATAGGCTTGGCGGTCACGCAGGGCATTCAGCACGGCAGTCAGTAGGGGGCTTCCGCCATGACTTCAGGTCGGCTCGGGCAGCAGGCCGCGCCACCGAACGCGGCCTATGCGGGGCAGGTCGTGCACTTCCCGGACCCGGTCCGGCACGCCCGTCATCCCAAGGGCGTCCGGATGGACGAGAACGGCTTTCCGGACTTCTCGCCGTACGCCCGGGCCGCCGCCGAGATCGAGGAGCCCCCGGAGGGCTTCGGCGTCGACGAGCTGCGGCTGACCGACTACGTGTCGGCCAACGCCGCGCTCTGCGCCGCCGGTCACGAGCTGTGGGCGAGCCTGCCGCCGGTGGCCACCCCGCACGGCTGGACCTGGCACCACGTCGCCGGCACCCGGCGCCTGGAGCTGGTCCCCGTCGAGGTCAAGGCGCTGCTGCGGCACCACGGCGGCCTGGCGACGGCCCGGGTGGACCAGGACAAGCGCGGCACCCGCCCGCTGCAGGAGACCCGTCCCGTGCACTTCGCGCTCCCGCAGCGGGAGCTCGCGGTGACGGAGGAACAGGTCCAGGGCGTCGAGGAGGACCTCGGCTACCGCCTGCCGGACGCGTACCGCTCGTTCCTCAAGGCGGCGGGCGGCAGCGCGCCCGTGGGCGCGGCGCTGGACGCGGAGCTGGGCCTGCTGATCGACCAGCCGTTCTTCACGGTGCGCGACGAGGCGGCGGTCAACGACCTCGTCTACATCAACAAGTGCCTGCGGGACCACGTCACCAAGGACTACCTGGGCGTGGCCTTCGTCCAGGGCGGGGTCCTCACCGTCAAGGTGAAGGGCGAGGCGGTCGGTTCGGTGTGGTTCTGCGCGTACGACGACGCCCGGGACCGCGACGGCTGGACGGTGCAGGAGCGGGTGGAGCACCTCCTCCTGCCCTGCGGTGACGACTTCGACGCCTTCCTGATGCGGCTGGCCGGCGGACCGCCGGAGCTGGAGACGGTGGCGAACCTGATGGTGGACGGCGGCTTCGCGTACGCCGTGCCGGTGGAGGGGTGAGCGGCGCATGGTGACGTTCGCACAGGCGCAGGAGCGGGCGGAGCGCTGGGTCAACGGCGACGTGCCCGGTTACCTCCACCGCGAGGTGCAGGTACGGGAGTTCGACCTGGGCTTCGTGGCCTGGGCCGACGGCCCTGCGGGCGGGGGTGCCCGTCTGGTGATCGCCCGGGACAGCGGCGAGACGACGCTGTGGCCGGCGCTGCCGGTGGGCGAGGTGATCCGCCGCTACGAGGAGGAGTACGGAACGGTGCCCGTGGACGAACCGGCCCCGGACGCGGCACCGCCGCGCCGGGTGGACCTGGAGGCGACGTCGTTCCTGCTGTCGCCGCCGCAGTGGCTGCAGGACGCGGCGGACGCGATGGGCATCCCGGACCGCCGCACCCCGCCCTCGCCTCCGGCGGGGGACGGCACCGGGGCGGCCACGTCCTGGGAGGACGTGGACAAGTCCGCCACGGGTGCAGCCTCTTGGGCATCCTCCGACGAGGACGACGACCGCTCGGTGGGCCTGCCGGCGACGGTGCTGACACCGGCACTGTCGGGCTCGGACACCGACGACACCCCGCCGCCGGGTGTCCGTCCGGACGCGAAGACGGAACTGATGCCGCGGGGCAGCGCACTGCCGGCCACGGCGATCGCTCCGGCTTTGCCGGGTGCTCCGCAGGTTCCGGGGGCGCCGGGTGCGGTGCAGGGGCATGCTGTGCCAGGTGCTCCCGGCGCCCCCGCCGGCCACGGGGGTGGCCCGGGTGCGGTCGGTGGCTCCGGGAGCGCGGGCGTTCCGGGCGGGGCCGGTGGCCCGTCGGCCTCCGGCGTTCCGGGGGCCTTGCAGGGTGTCGGTGAGTCGGTGGGCGTCGGCATGCCCAATGCCCCGCAGGGGGTGGGTGTTTCGGCCGGCTCGCAGAGCAGCGGTGGTCCGGCGGTTCCCGGTGCCCCGGGTATCCCCGGTGGCCCGGCAAGTGGTGACTTGGGTGCTTCCGGCGACCCGCAGGGCGTTGGCGGTCCGGTGACTCCTGGCATGCCCGGCGCTCTGCCGGTTCCGGGTGCCCCGGGCACCCCTGGCGGTTCGCAGGACATCGGTGGTCCGCCGGCCTCCGGCTTGGCCGGTGGTCCGGCAGCCTCTGGCGTTCCTGGGGCCTCGCAGGGTGTCGGCGACGCGGTGGGTGTTGGCATGCCGGATGCTCCGCAGGGCGTGGGTGGCCCGTCGGTCCCCGGCGCGCCCAACGCTCCGCAGGCCCCCGGTGGCCCGGCGGGCGCTGGTATGCCGAACGCCCCGCAGGGCGTGGGTGGCCCGTTGGCCTCAAATGCGTCCGGTGCGCCGCAGGCGCCTGGCGTTCCGGCGGTCCCGGGCATCCCTGGCGTCCCGCCGGTCACTTCCGGCGTGCCGGGTGGCCCGGCAGGCCTTGGCGCGTCCGATGGCCCGCAGGACATCGATGGTCCCGTGCCCCCGGGTGCCCCGCAGGCACCTGGCATCCCTGGTGGCCCGGTGGTTCCGGGTGCTCCCGGCGCACCGCAGAGCCTCGGTGGCCCCTCGGCCCCTGGCATGCCCAACCCCCCGCAGCCGCCCGGCGTCCCGGGCAGCCCTCAGGGCACCGGCACCCCGCAGGGCACCGGCGTCCCCGGACCCCCGCCGGTACCCGGCATCCCCAATGCCCCGCAGGGCACAGCCGCGCCCGGTACCCCCAACGCCCCGCAGCCCCCCGGCGCCCCCGGAGGGAACCGGCACTACGCCGCCACCATGCTGGCCGACCCCGGTGCCATGGCGGGCGCCCCCGCGCGTCCCGGTGGCAACCCGCCCGCGCCGCCCGGCGCGCCCGGTGTCCCCGGCGGCGCCCCGCCCGCGCCCCCCGGCACCCCCGGAGGGAACCGGCACCACGCCGCCACCATGCTCGCCGGCCCGAACGGCCCGCAGGCGCCGTCCGCACCTCAGCCTCCCGGTATCCCCGGCGCCCCCGCAGGGGTACCCGCACCCCAGCCTCCCGGCGCCCCGCAGGGGTACGGCTACCCCCAGCCCCCCGCCGGCCCGCCCACCGTCGGGCCCGGCTACATGGCCGTCGTCCGTTACCGTGCCCAGGACGGGTCCGAGCAGCAGATCATCCGGCGCAGTGCGCCGGGCACCCCGCACCCGGAGTGGCAGATCCTGCACGAGCTGCGCGGCATGAACGTGCCCCCGCAGTCCGTCGTCGAGCTGCACACCGAGCTCGAGTCCTGTGATCTGCCGGGCGGTTACTGCGCCCGCATGGTGCGCGAGACCTGGCCGCAGGTGCGGATCAGTCACACCGCCGCCTACGGGCGCGACCACGCGACCCGCCAGCAGGGCGTGCGTCATCTCGTCGCGCACCAGGGCGAGTTGCACCAGGTCGCCGACGGCCCGGCGCGCCCCGCGCCGAACCGGGCGCCGCTGCCGCACCCGAGCCAGGTGCGTCCGGCCCCGCCCGCGGCGCCGGACGCCATCGGGCGGGAGCTCGCCGAGTCCTTCGGCCCGCAGGGCGTTTTCCGCTTCGACCAGCGCGCCGTGTCGCGCCAGGGCGTGCCGGACGTCGTCGCGCAGACCCTCGTCCAGGCGGGCGTGCCCGTCGACTTCGGCCCGTTCTTCTGGGGGCAGGCCCAGCCGGGCCGCCCGGTGCCGACGCTCGCCGAGCTCGCCGTCGAGCGCGGGGTGCAGCCGGCGGCGGACGCCGGTTCGTACCTCGTGATGGGCAGCGACTACGGCCGCCAGCTGTGCGTGCAGTACGGTACGGCACACATCGTGGCCGTCCCCCTGGAGGCCGCGCCCGACGGGCGTGCCGCCGCGCCGCAGTTCGTCAACACGAGTCTTCCTCAGTTCGTACGCTCTTTGGCGCTGCTCGGCAAAATGTGGCGCTGGCGCTACGGGCTGACGCCGGAGCAGGCCGGGCGCTGGACCGTGGACTTCCAGGAACAACTGGCCGCACTGGACCCGGTGGCCCTCTCGTCGCCGGAGAACTGGTGGGCCGTGCTGCTGGAGCAGATGTGGGACGGTCTCTTCTAGCGGCCGGCCGAGGCGTGGACGGCGCAGGGCGCTCGACCCGTGGACGGCGGGACGGGCGCCCTGCGCACAGGCAGGGCGGAGTGTCGTGTCAAGAGCGCCTCTCCCGTCCAGGAATGATGGGACGCCGGACCGCGTCGCATACCGGATTTCCGGATATAAGGGGCTACAGGGATGAGTTCATCGGTGTCTCCTGACGGATTCGCTGTCGTACGGGGTCGCGGCTATCGGCCCGAGCAGGTCGACCGCGCCCTCACGGAGTTGGCGCGCCAGCGCGACTCCGCATGGGAGCGGGCCGCGCGACTGACCGTCCTCGGGCGGGAGATGGAGGACGAGGTCCGGCGGCTCGCCGAGATCGTCGCCAAGCTCCCGCCGCAGACGTACGACACCCTGGGCCCGCGCGCCCAGGGCCTGCTGACCACCGCCGAGCTGGAGGCCACGGGCCTGCGCGAGCGCGCCGAGGCGGCCGTCGTGGACCTCCAGGAAGCCGTCCAGACGCACGCCCGCGACGTCCGCGACGCGTCGCACGAGTACGGCGTGGCGGTGCGGGCGGAGGCGGAGGAATGGGCCCGGCAGGCCCGCCTCGCCGCCGAGTCCGTCTCCGACGACCTGCGCACGAAGGTGCGCCACGAGGTGACCCAGCGCCGCGAGGAGTCCCTCGCGGCCCTGAAGGAGATGCGCCGGCGCACCGCGCAGGCGCTCGCCGAACAGGAGAAGGACCACGCGGAGCGCTGGGACGTGGCCGGCCGCGAGATCGCCGAGCGCGAGGCGGCGATGGACGCCCGGGTGGCGGCGATGGAGGAGTACGGCCGCACGGCCCTGAACGATGCGCAGCGCCACTACGCGGATGCGGAGGAGGCCGCCCGGCACGGCCAGGAGGACGCCGAGGCGCAGGCCGCCGCGGTGCTCGCGCAGGCGCGGGTGCGGGAGGAGCGGATCGCCCGGGAGACCGAGCGGGTGCTGCGGGAGCACGAGGAGCGGCGCGAGGAGTTGCGGTCGCACATGGCGCATGTGCGGCACAGCCTGGCGGCTTTGACCGGCAAGCCCGTTGCGGAGGATGTGGGGGAAAGCTGAGGCCGTTCCCCGCGCCCCTGCGGGGCGCGGGGAAACGCGGGCCTACTTCGCCTTCACCTCCAGCTGGACCGTCACCACCAGGCCGTCCTCCGTGGTGAGGCGGAGCACGTAACTGCCCTGCTGGCCGCCGGTGAACAGCTCCGGCACCTCGGCCACCCCGTCCTTGCCGGTCGGGGCGAGGGCCAAGGTGTGGACCGGCCTGCCGTTCTTGTCCTTGAAGAACGGGCCCGTCGTCTTGGCCGGCTTGTTGTCCGCGTAGACCGTGGCCGTCACCACTGTGCCGGCGACCGGCTTGCCCTTGCCCAGGGACTCGACCTTGACGCGCTCGGTGAAGGAGCCCATCGGGGCCGCCGTCAGGATGCCCTCGCCGACGCGGGCGAGCGCGTCGGCCTTGCGCGCCTCGACGTTGGCGTCGAAAACGGTCGGCTTGATGTCCTTCACCGTGGCGCGAACCGTGAACTTGCCCGTCACGTCGCCCGCGGTGATCTGCGGCGCGGTGGCCGTGCCGTCCTCGCCCGCGGTGACGGTGACAGTAACCGTGCGCTCGTCCTTCTCGCGCTCGCGCGGGAAGCTCGCCCCGGTGGCCCCGATGATCTCGAAGTCGACCTTGGTCCCCGGCACCGGCTTGCCGTTCTTGTCCAGGACCTTGACGCCCGGCCGGGCGTCGAACGTCTCGCCCGCCGTGGCCGTCAACGTGCCGTCGTCGCCGAGCTTTTCGAGGTGGTCGGCCACCGGCTTGGCCGGGGTCGGCGGGGTGGGCTTGTCGCCGCCGTGGTCCCCGCCCTGGTCGCCCCCGCCGCCCGGCTTGGACGGGTCGGACGGCTGCGAGGGCTTGGACGGCTGGGACGGCTCGGAGGGCTTCGACGGCTCGCTCGGCCTGCTCGGCCGCGACGGTGAGCTCGGCGTACTCGGCGCCGAGGGCCGCTCCGGCTTGCGCGCCGGCGGCACGGTCACGGGCGGCGGCGTACCGGTCGGGCCCGAACCGTGCCCGGTGTCCGGCAGCGAAACGGCCTCGCCGCTCTGGTACGTGCGCATCCAGGCCTCGACCGCGTTCACGTAGTCGCGGGAGTTGTTGTAGCTGAGGATCGCCCTGTCGAGGTCTGCGGGGTTGCTGAGGTCCTTGTTGCCGGCGCACAGGTAACGGGCGGTGCCCGCAGCCGCGTCGAAGATGTTGTTGGGGTCCTTGATGCCCAGGCCGCGGCCGTCCGCGCCGTAGCTCTCCCATGTGGACGGGATGAACTGCATGGGCCCGACGGCGTGGTCGTAGACCGGGTCGCCGTCCCACTTGCCGCCGTCGGTGTCCTTCACGAGCGCGAACTTGTCGCCGGTCAGGGCGGGACCGATGATCGGCTTCTCGGTCGAGCCGTCGGAGCGCAGGCCGTAGCCGCTCGCGTGCTCGGACTCGACCTTGCCGATGCCGGCGATCAGCTGCCACGGGATGTGGCAGCCGGGATAGAGGTCCTTGGCGAGGTCCTCGGCGTGCTTGTACGCGGCGAGGGCGGTCGCGGGGATGCCCGTCGCACCGTCCGGAGCGTCACCGGGCGTGCTGGTGCCGGGTCTTCCGCTGGCGCCGGGCCGCGGGACGAGGTCGGGGAGCGAGAGGTTGGGGGAGCCGTGCGGCCGGCTCTGCGGGTTGTCGGGCCCCGGTGACGGATCGCCACCGTCCGCGGTGTTGTGCGGCGGGCTGGCGCCCACGGCCGCGGTGGTGAGGCTGGCGACGAGCAGAGCAGTGCACAGTCCCTGGCGGGAGACGCTGGCAGCGCGATTACCACGTATCTTCACGGAGGCTGCTTCCTTGGGAGACCGGCGGCCGTACGAAGGGGGTCGCACGAGCCCCCCTCGGCCATAAACCCGAACACTAATTCCCGCAAGCACCAATTGTCTTGTCCGGGGACAGGATTCACAGATTCTGCGCGGCCCGTTTCTCCGCGCGTCCCTTCCCGCCCCGAGGACGCGAACGGGCACCATCGTCGATGGTCGTGCTGTGCGGTGGGGGCGGGAAGCTGTAAACCCGTCACATCGGGTGACAAACGGACCGTCGGAAGTCGGAGGGGGGTGCCCGGTTGCCGTACCGTGAACCGGGGGACTCCCGGGAGGACAGATGACCACGCAGCCGGTGCACGACGGGGGAGCGCTGATCCCCAGACCCGAGAAGACGTTTCCCGCACTGCGGGCGGCGCTGGCGCAGGTTGCGCCGTCCCGGCTGGCGGAGATGACGTCGGAGCGGGACACGGTCTTCACGATGGCCACACAGGCCAACAGCTTCGGGCCGATCGCGATGTTCCAGCTGAAGTGGGCCACCGTGATCGAGATCGAGCGGTTCCCCGACACCGCCCGCCGCCTTCACGCGGCCGAGCACGCCGCCCAGTCCCTCGGCCGGGAGGACCCGGCCTGGCGGGCCGCGATGGACGAGATCCGGGAGATCCTCGACCGTGCCCGGGCGGCGGTCAAGGGTGGGTGACTGGGGCTGGGAGTACGACCCGGATCCACGCCATGTGATCGGGGGACGCCGAATCTCGCCTTCGTCGCGCAGGTGGAGGAGCGAGCCGACGAGCTGGTCCGGGCCGCGGCCGCCCTCTACCTCGGCGGCAGCACCTACGAAGGGCAGTCGCCCGGCGTGCAGGAGGAGGTGCTGCCCTGCGGGATGTTCCATTACCTGACGGTCGTGCGGCAGCAGCGCCTCTACATCGTCCAGGTCACCCCCTGGCCCCTCTGACAGGGGGCCTTCGCGGCCCGGCCGCGGCTGTCGGCGCCCCGTCGTAGTCTGGAAGCACCCCGGCCCGTACGCACGCGTCGGGCGATTCGCGTTGTCCGCTTGTCCACCCCCGGGACGGGAAGCCCTCCATGAGCCTGCACGGTCTGCTCGACGCCGTCGTCAACGATCCGGCGCTCGCCGAAGCGGTCAAGGCCGCGGGCGACGGCAACCGGCCGCACATCGACCTGGTCGGGCCGCCCGCCGCGCGGCCCTTCGCCATCGCCGCGCTGGCGCGGGACGCACAGCGGCCCGTGCTCGCCGTCACGGCGACGGGCCGGGAGGCCGAGGATCTTGCGGCCGCGCTGCGCTCGTTCCTGCCCGGGGAAGCGGTCGTGGAGTACCCGTCCTGGGAGACGCTGCCGCACGAGCGGCTCTCCCCGCGCTCCGACACCGTCGGCCGCCGCCTCGCCGTGCTGCGCCGGCTCGCGCACCCGAGCGAGGACGACCCGGCCGCGGGGCCGGTCGGCGTGGTCGTCGCGCCGATCCGCTCGGTGCTGCAGCCGCAGGTGAAGGGGCTCGGCGACCTGGAGCCCGTCAGCCTGCGCAGCGGGCAGAGCGCCGACCTCGAAGGGATCGTGGACGCGCTCGCCGCGGCCGCCTACGCGCGCGTCGAACTGGTCGAGAAGCGCGGCGAGTTCGCGGTCCGCGGCGGCATCCTCGACGTCTTCCCGCCGACCGAGGAGCACCCGCTCCGGATCGAGTTCTGGGGCGACGACGTCGAGGAGATCCGCTACTTCAAGGTCGCCGACCAGCGCTCCCTGGAGGTCGCCGAGCACGGCCTGTGGGCCCCGCCCTGCCGGGAGCTGCTGCTGACGGACGCCGTCCGGGAGCGGGCCGCGGCCCTCGCCGAGGAGCACCCCGAGCTCGGCGAGCTGCTCGGCAAGATCGCCGAGGGCATTGCAGTGGACGGCATGGAGTCCCTCGCGCCCGTCCTGGTGGACGACATGGAGCTGCTGCTGGACGTCCTGCCGGCCGGCAGCATGGCGGTCGTGTGCGACCCGGAGCGGGTGCGCACGCGCGCGGCGGACCTCGTGGCGACGAGCCAGGAGTTCCTGCAGGCCTCCTGGGCCGCCACCGCGGGCGGCGGCGAGGCCCCGATCGACGTGGACGCGGCCTCCCTGTGGAGCATCGCCGACGTCCGCGACCGGGCCCGCGAGCTCGGCATGATGTGGTGGTCGGTCAGCCCCTTCGCCGCCGGCGAGGACGAGGGGGACGGCGACACCCTCAAGCTCGGCATGCACGCCCCCGAGACCTACCGCGGCGACACCGCCCGCGCCCTGGCCGACACCAAGGGCTGGCTGGCCGACGGCTGGCGCACGGTCTTCCTCACCGAGGGTCACGGCCCGGCCGCCCGCACCGTCGAGGTGCTCGGCGGCGAGGGCATCGCCGCCCGCCTCGACGCCGACCTGGAGACGGTCACCCCGTCCGTCGTGCACGTCTCCTGCGCGGGCATCGACACCGGCTTCGTCGACCCCGGGCTGAAGATCGCCGTCCTGACGGAGACGGACCTCTCCGGCCAGAAGTCCGCCAGCAAGGACCTGGGCCGGATGCCGGTCCGCCGCCGCAAGACGATCGACCCGCTGACCCTCCAGGCCGGCGACTACATCGTCCACGAGCAGCACGGCGTCGGCCGCTACATCGAGATGGTCCAGCGCACGGTCCAGGGCGCCACCCGCGAGTACCTGCTCGTCGAGTACGCCCCCGCCAAGCGCGGCCAGCCGGGCGACCGCCTCTACATCCCCACGGACCAGCTGGAGCAGGTCACCAAGTACGTCGGCGGCGAGGCCCCCACGCTGCACCGGCTCGGCGGCGCCGACTGGACCAAGACCAAGGCGCGCGCCAAGAAGGCCGTCAAGGAGATCGCCGCCGACCTGATCAAGCTCTACTCGGCCCGGATGGCCGCCCCCGGCCACTCCTTCGGCGCGGACACCCCCTGGCAGCGCGAGCTGGAGGACGCCTTCCCCTACGCCGAGACGCCCGATCAGCTCACCACCATCGCCGAGGTCAAGGAGGACATGGAGAAGTCCGTCCCCATGGACCGCCTGGTCTGCGGCGACGTCGGCTACGGCAAGACCGAGATCGCGGTCCGCGCGGCCTTCAAGGCGGTGCAGGACGGCAAGCAGGTCGCGGTGCTGGTGCCGACGACCCTGCTGGTGCAGCAGCACTTCGGCACGTTCTCCGAGCGCTACTCCCAATTCCCGGTCGTGGTCAGGGCGTTGTCCCGGTTCCAGACGGACGCCGAGGCGAAGGCCGTCCTGGAGGGCCTGCGCGAGGGCTCGGTCGACATCGTCATCGGCACGCACCGGCTCTTCTCCTCCGAGACCAAGTTCAAGGATCTCGGCCTGGTCATCGTCGACGAGGAGCAGCGCTTCGGCGTCGAGCACAAGGAGCAGCTGAAGAAGCTCCGGGCGAACGTGGACGTGCTGACGATGTCCGCGACGCCGATCCCGCGCACGCTGGAGATGGCAGTCACCGGCATCCGCGAGATGTCGACGATCACCACCCCGCCGGAGGAGCGCCACCCGGTGCTCACCTTCGTCGGCCCGTACGACCAGAAGCAGATCGGCGCCGCCATCCGCCGCGAACTGCTCCGCGAGGGACAGGTCTTCTACATCCACAACCGCGTCGAGTCCATCGACCGGGCGGCCGCGAAGCTGCGCGAGATCGTGCCCGAGGCGCGGATCGCCACGGCGCACGGGCAGATGGGCGAGAGCGCGCTGGAGCAGGTCGTCGTCGACTTCTGGGAGAAGAAGTTCGACGTGCTCGTCTCGACGACGATCGTCGAGTCCGGCATCGACATCTCCAACGCCAACACGCTGATCGTCGAGCGCGGCGACAACTTCGGCCTCTCGCAGCTGCACCAGCTGCGCGGCCGCGTGGGCCGCAGCCGCGAGCGCGGCTACGCGTACTTCCTCTACCCGCCGGAGAAGCCGCTCACCGAGACGGCGCACGAGCGCCTGGCCACCATCGCCCAGCACACGGAGATGGGCGCGGGCATGTACGTCGCGATGAAGGACCTGGAGATCCGCGGCGCGGGCAACCTGCTCGGCGGCGAGCAGTCCGGCCACATCGCGGGCGTCGGCTTCGACCTCTACATCCGCATGGTCGGCGAGGCGGTCGCGGATTACCGCGCCTCGCTGGAGGGCGGCGTGGAGGAGGAGCCGCCGCTGGAGGTCAAGATCGAGCTCCCGGTGGACGCGCACGTCCCGCACGACTACGCGCCCGGCGAGCGGCTGCGCCTCCAGGCGTACCGGGCCATCGCCTCCGCGAACTCCGAGGAGGACATCAAGGCGGTCCGCGAGGAACTGACCGACCGCTACGGCAAGTTGCCGGAACCCGTGGAGAACCTGCTGCTGGTGGCCGGCCTGCGGATGCTGGCGCGGGCGTGCGGGGTCTCGGACATCACCCTGCAGGGCTCGAACGTGCGCTTCGGCCCGGTGGAACTGCGGGAGTCGCAGGAGCTGCGGCTGAAGCGCCTGTACCCGCGGACGGTGATGAAGCCGGCGACCCAGCAGATCCTGGTACCCCGCCCGGCGACCCGCCAGATCGGCGGCAAACCGCTTGTCGGGCGGGAGCTGCTGGCGTGGACGGGCGAGTTCCTGACGACGATCCTGGGGTGAGGGCTGTCCCCTATATATAGGGGACAGCGCATGCCCGTACGCGCCCCGTCATCCGCGCCCCGTAAGGGGCGCGGGGAACTGCGCGATCAGCCACAGACGGCCCGCACCTAACCGACGTGCTGCAGCACCACGTATCCCCCCGCATCGCCGAACAGATCGAACCGCTGCCCGGGGTGCAGCCTCTGCACCTCGGCCAGCAGATCCTTGGCGGACCGCCCGTCCCCGACCCGCAGCGTGACGTAATCGGGGGTGATCCCCCGGGTGTCCCCTATCCACAGCACCCGGCACCGGTTCACCAGCCGGCTGATCGGCCCGACGTCGGACTCGACGACGGACCCGTCGGGGATGCGGTCCAGCAGCCCCTCCGCCGCCTTCACGCTCGCCGGTATCCGGTAACTGTCCGGCAGCGTCAGGCTGTACAGCGGCAGCGAGGCCGTGAGCGCCAGCGCCGCCGCGAGCACGGCGGCGGGCAGGTGCTGCGCGTACGTCCGCAGCCAGGCGCGGCCCGCGCGCGGTGCGCCCGCCAGCGCATCCGCCAGCGCGATGAAGACGACCGGCATCAGGACCGCGCTGTAGTGCCAGTCGGTGCCCCAGTAGTGGTCGTCGTGGGAGAGGAGGCGCCACCCCAGCGTCGGCAGGGCGACGATCAGTACGGGCGAGCGCAGTGCGAACAGGCCCGTCGTGGGCAGCACGATCCACAGCAGCGTGCGGATCGCGGTGTCGAGCGGGATGACGGGGGCGGGCCCGGGGGCCCCGCTGCCGTCGAGCTTGGTCCAGTAGTCGTACGAGCCGCCGTGGTTGAAGCTCGGAATGACCACGCCGAGGGCCACGGCCGTGGCCGCGAGCCCGAAGCCCACGAGCCCGAGGGCCCACGCGGCCGCCCGCGGATCGCTGCGGACGCCGCGCAGTCGTATCAGCACCAGCGCGCCGATCACGGCGGCGGTGACCCCCAGGTCCTCCTTGACCAGCACCAGCGGTGCCGCCCAGAGCACCGCGGCCCGCCACCGCCGCCGCACCACGGCCTCCAGGGAGAAGGCCAGCAGCGGCATGGCGAAGGCGATCTCGTGGAAGTCGAAGTCGACCGCCCGCTGCACGCCCCACGACAGCCCGTACGCCACCCCGATCGCGAGGCCGCGCCCGCGGCCCAGCAGGTGCGCGGCGAGCCGGGTCACCGGAACCGTGGACAGGGCGAACAGCAGGGCCTGGACGACCAGGAGGGTCACGGGGCTCGGGAAGACCCGGTAGAAGGGGGCGATCAGCGCGGTGACGGGGCTGAAGTGGTCGCCGAGGATGTTGGTGCCGGGCCCCTTGAGGTCGGCTATCGGTGCGCCGAGGCGGGCGTATCCCTGTATCGCCTGCTCGAAGATGCCCAGGTCCCAGGACATGGTGAGCATGCGGAGGTGCCGGCTCAGCGACAGCACGGTGTAGAGGACGAAGAAGACGCCGCCGACCCAGTGCGGGTCGAGCCGGGGGGCGCGCAGGGCGGTACGGGCCGCGGATGTGCCGCGCTGCCGTGCCGGGGCCGTGGCCGCTGCCGGTTCCATGGGGGGCTTGTCCTCTCTGTACCGCTGCACCGTGAATGTCGAAAAGATACGCGAAACGGCTCTCCCGGTTCTCCTGCGGAGACGGCCCACGGACCGGGCCGGTTCGCCTACCATCGATCAACGCCCGATCGTTGTGCCCGCCCGTACCCCTTCCCGGGAGGCTTCATGATCCGCCGCAGGACCGCGCTGGCCGTCTCCGCCGCCGCGCTGCTCACCGCGTCCCCTCTGCTCACCGCCTGCGGCTCGGCCCCGCATCCGGGTGCCGCGGCCGTCGTGGGCAAGGACAGGATCACCGTCTCGCAGCTGCAGAGCCAGGTGAACGACGTACGGGACGCGCAGCAGTCCTCCCCGCAGGGCCGGCAGATGCTGGCGGACAGCGCCCGCCTCGGCCAGGACACCCTGGTCCGGCTCATCCAGTACCGGATCATCGAGCAGGCCGGCGAGGACAACGGCGTGCAGGTCACCCGTGCCGAGGTCCAGGAGCAGCGCGCCAAGGTCGAGAAGGCCAACGGCGGTGCGGACGCGGTCGAGAGCAGGTTCCTCGCGCTCGGCATCGCCCCCGGCCAGATCGACCAGGCGCTGACCATGGACCTGGTCCGCAGCAAGCTGGACGCCAAGCTGGGGGCCGCGCGGACCAACGACGTCCTGATGCGGACCTCCGACTCCCTGCACGTCGACGTCAATCCGCGCTACGGCGCCTGGGACGCGAAGCGCGGCACCGCGCGGCCCGCCCAGGAACCCTGGCTGCGGCCCACCACGACCGCGCCCGAACAGCCGGCCTGAGCCCGGGCGGCCGGTACGGCATAGGCTCGTCCGTGTGAACGCCTCCACGGACTCCGCCGGCCGCATCGTCCTCCTCACCACCAGCCACCGGGTCGCCCCGGGGCTGCTGTCCTGGCCCGCGTGGCAGGCGCTGCGCGAGGCCGGGCGGGTGCTGTGCGCCGACCCCGCCCACCCGCAGCTGCCGTATCTGCGGGAGGCCGGGGTCGAGATCGAACAGGCCGAGGCCGATGCCCGCGAGCTCGTCGACCACTGCGTGCGCGAGCGGTGCACCGCCGTCGTGATCACCTCGGCCGAGGGCGAGTCCGCCCTCACCGACGGCCTCGCCCGGCTGGCCGGCTCCGGGCGCGAGACCATGCCCGCCCTGGAGCTGCTCCCCGGCTCCTACGACCTGCCGGGCGCCCGGCTGCTGGACCTGGTCCAGGTCATGGACCGGATCCGGGCCGCCTGCCCGTGGAGCGGCATACGGACCCACGAGGACCTGGCCAAGTACGGGCTGGAGGAGATGTACGAGCTCCTGGAGGCGATCGAGACCGGGGACCGGGAGGCGCTGCGCGAGGAACTCGGCGACGTCCTGCTCCAGGTGGTCTTCCACGCCCGCATCGCCCAGGACGACCCGGACGAGCCGTTCTCCGTCGACGACGTCGCGGGCACGATCGTCGACAAGCTCATCCACCGCCACCCGCACGTCTTCGGCGAGGAGACCGCCGAGACGCCGGAGGAGGTCAAGGCGCACTGGATGCGGACGAAGGCGGCGGAGAAGCGCCGGGAGTCCGTCACCGAGGGCGTGCCGCTGGACCAGCCGGCGCTGGCGCTGGCCGCGAAGCTGGCGTCGCGGGTGCGGCACGAGGGTCTGGACGTCGCCCTTCCGGTGGGCGACGGCATCGGGTACGAACTGCTGGCCCTTGCGGTGCGGGCCGAGTCCGAGGGCGTCGAGCCGGAGACGGCGCTGCGGGCTGCGGCCCGGACCTATCGGGATGCGGTACTTGCCGCGGAGCGGGACGCCGAGCGGCGCTAGCGCGGTACGCACCGCCCCGTCAGGGGCGCGGGGAACTGCGCGAGCAACCGAGGACGGCCCGCAGCCGACGAACGACCCGTTCATCCGTTCGGCCCAGCCATGGTCATGGCCGGACGGCCAGGGGGTACTCCGGTTCCATGGAACTCGCTCTCCCCGCCTACCTCGGCGGCATCGCCCCCTTCGTCGTAGGGCTCATCGTCGTCATCCTGCTGATCGTCGCGGTGGCGTACGGAATGCGGAAGCGCGACGAGGAGCCGCCACCGCCGTCGGCGCCCCAGCGGCGCATGGGGGCCTGGACGACGCCGGAGGAACGGGATCACCCCAGGACCCCCGAGCACGGCCCGGGCCATGACGACGACGCGGACGCGGTCGGCTACGTCCGCGAGCACCGCGAGCCGGACCGGCTGCAGACGGAGGCCGACGGCGAGCGCGTGCTGCCGCACGAGATCCGCAACCCGGGCAGCCACCCGGAGGAGCCCTCCGAGGAGGACAAGAAGTGGCGCCCGGGCGGCAGCGGCTCCTTCGGCAGCGGGGGCGCCGGCGCCCGCTGACGGCCCCGGTACGGTCGGGACCGTGCACCAGAACGACACGCCCCTCGCCCCCGACCTCTTCACCTGGGAGTTCGCCGCCGACCCCTACCCGGCGTACGCCTGGCTCCGCGACCACTCCCCGGTCCACCGCACCACCCTCCCCAGCGGGGTGGAGGCCTGGCTCGTCACCCGGTACGCCGACGCCCGCCAGGCCCTCGCCGACCAGCGGCTCTCGAAGAACCCGGTGCACCACTCCGAGCAGGCCGCCCACGGCAAGGGCAAGACCGGCATCCCGGGCGAGCGCAGTGCCAACCTCATGACGCACCTGCTCAACATCGACCCCCCGGACCACACCCGGCTCCGCCGTCTCGTCTCCAAGGCGTTCACACCCCGGCGCGTGGCGGAGTTCGCCCCGCGCGTGCAGGAGCTCACCGACCGCCTCATCGACGCCATGCTCGATAAACACGGCGCAAAGAGGGGGGAGGCCGACCTCATCCACGAGTTCGCCTTCCCGCTCCCCATCTACGCGATCTGCGACATGCTCGGCGTCCCGCCCGAGGACCAGGACGACTTCCGCGACTGGGCGGGCATGATGATTCGCCACGGCGGCGGCCCGCGCGGCGGGGTGGCCCGCTCCGTGAAGAAAATGCGGGGCTATCTCGCGGAGTTGATCCACCGTAAGCGCAACGAACCGGGTGAAGACCTCATTTCTGGACTGATCCGGGCAAGCGACCACGGCGAGCACCTCACCGAGAACGAGGCCGCCGCCATGGCCTTCATCCTGTTGTTTGCCGGTTTCGAAACAACTGTGAACCTGATCGGTAACGGAACCTACGCCCTGCTGCGCAACCCGGATCAGCGCGAACGCCTGCAAATCGCCCTCGCGGAGGGCGACGAGAGCCTGCTCGCCACCGGGGTCGAGGAACTCCTGCGCTACGACGGCCCGGTGGAGCTGGCCACCTGGCGCTTCGCCACCGAAGCGCTGACGCTGGGCGGGCAGCGCATCGCGGAGGGCGACCCGGTGCTGGTCGTGCTGGCCGCCGCCGACCGTGACCCGGAGCGGTTCGCCGACCCGGACACCCTCGACCTCGCGCGGCGCGACAACCAGCACCTCGGGTACGGGCACGGGATCCACTACTGCCTGGGGGCGCCGCTGGCGCGGCTGGAGGGGCAGACGGCGCTCGCGACGCTGCTGCGCCGCCTGCCCGACCTGCGGCTGGCCGCCGATCCGGAGGACCTGCGCTGGCGCGGCGGGCTCATCATGCGCGGACTGCGCACACTGCCCGTGGAGTTCACCCCGGAGGCGCCGTCCGGCACGGGATGACGCTCGGTCAACTGGCGTGACCCCGGCGTGACCTCGGATACACCGGCTTGTGACTGCCGGAGGGCGTCGCTATGTTCGACGACCAATCAGCCCCGAGACGAGAGGCCCACGCATGCGCGCAGGCAACGGAAGACATCGCCGCCCCCGTCAGGCACCCGCGATCGTGGTCGCAGCGGGGGTGACGGGCTCGGCGCTCGCCATGCCGCTGCTGGCCGCCACCGGCGCATCCGCGGCCGACGCCGGCACATGGGACCAGGTCGCCCAGTGCGAGAGCGGCGGGACCTGGAGCGCGGCCGGCGGGGGCGGACTCGGGATCTCGCAGGACGCGTGGGAGCAGAACGGCGGCCGTGCGTACGCCCCGCGCCCCGATCTCGCCAGCCGCTCCCAGCAGATAGCCGTCGCCGAGAGCATGCTCGACGGCCAGGGCCCCGGCGCGTGGGGCGGCTGCGGCGCGGGCGCGGGCCTGTCCCGCGGGAGCAAGGTGCCGCAGGTGGACCCGGGCGCCACCCAGACCCCGGCCCCCAAGGCGCCCGCGCCGGAGCGCACGACTCCGCCGGTGCACGAGCCGACGCCCTCAGCGTCGTCCGACGGCGCGTCCGGGGACGCGAAGCCGGCGCCCGGCACGGCCACGCCCGGTGGTTCCGCTTCCACGAGCCCGGCGACCCCGTCGCCCTCGCCCTCCGACGACACCGCGTCGCACGGCAGGCACCGCAAGGACGACCCCGCCCCGGCCCCGTCGACGGGCTCCACGGCGCCCTCCGGCAAGCCCTCGGACACCCCGTCCGGCACGCCGTCCACGGATCCCGCGCACCCGCACCCGTCCCTGCCCGGCACCCCGTCGGACGCCCCGTCCGGCATCCCCTCGGACGCCCCCGGCAACACGGACACCACCACCCCCGGCGGCGGCAAGCACCGTGCGCAGCCGCCCCGCTCCGACGACGGCGGGCGTGTTTCGCGCGGCAGTTCGGATGCCCGCACCGGCGGCCCCACCGACCACGACTACACCGTGCGTCCCGGTGACAACCTGTCAGCCATCGCGGAAGACCATTCGGTGAAGGGCGGTTGGCACTCGTTGTACGAGAACAATCAAAAGGTTGTCGGAAGCGATCCCGACCTCATTCAGCCTGGTCAGCGCCTCGATCTGGGGCAGTAGTGCGGCAGTTCGGGTCGAATGTCCGTTCACGCGGGAAAATGAGACAAGGGTCTCGTTGACTTCCGGCTGGACGGCCTCGGTCCGTTCTTCACGTACCGCCTCCCACCTGCGGAAACATTGGGTTCCCAGGGGTAACTGCAGTCAGTGGTGGCTGAAAAGAGGGGTTTGAACCCGTCGGCCGCCTGTGTTTACCGTCATCACCGCTCGCCACCGCGAGCACCACGGCCGTCACGCCGAATCCTGCCGACGGCCGCGGGAACCGTCGCGCAAGCGCCGTAGGCAGGAGCGGGGGAACCAAGGTAGGTCGCCGCAACGGCCGCCGGTGCAGACCGGAAGCCGGAGCGGCTTGGGGTGAAGCCTGGTGCGCGCAAGCCACTGGGCCGGGCAAACTCACAGCCCGAACCCGACAGCTCACCTCGTAGGCGCCGGTGAGGAAACGACTCATGTCCAAGGGCAAGCATCGCCGTCCGTCCAAGGCCGTCCGCATCGTCACGCTCGCCGGGGTCACCGGCGTCGCCGTTGCCGCCCCGCTGATGGTCGCAACCTCCGCCAACGCCGCTTCGGTGTCCACCTGGGACAAGGTCGCCCAGTGCGAGTCCGGTGGCGACTGGTCGATCAACACCGGTAACGGTTACTACGGCGGCCTGCAGTTCTCGAACTCCTCCTGGGCAGCCGCGGGCGGCACCAAGTACGCCGCGCGCGCCGACCTCGCCTCCAAGAGCCAGCAGATCGCCGTCGCCGAGAAGCTGCTCGCCATGCAGGGCCCGGGCGCCTGGGGCTGCGCCGGCGCCGGCAACCTGAGCTCGGGCGGCGCCAAGGCCGACGTCGACCCCTCGGACTCCGGCTCCTCGTCGAAGTCCTCGAAGTCCTCGAAGTCCGAGCGCAACACCTGGTCGGGCAAGAGCCACGCCGACCGCAGCGAGCGCCAGGCCGCCCCGAAGCACGCCAAGCCGCAGACCTCCGACGACGACTCGTCCGACGAGACCCCGGCGAAGCAGTACGCGCCGAAGCACGCCGCCCCGAAGGAGATCAAGACGGGCGACGGCGAGTACACCGTCAAGGAAGGCGACACCCTCGGCACGATCGCCGACACCCAGAAGGTCAAGGGCGGCTGGGAGAAGCTCTTCGAGCGCAACAAGGACGTCGTCGACAACGCCGACCTGATCTTCCCGGGCCAGAAGCTGCACCTCAGCTGAGCAGCCTCGTAGCCCAGCGGACCGCCCCGCTCCGATGCGTCCTCCCCCCGAGCCGCATCGGAGCGGGGCTCCGCCGTTCCGGAGTCCTGCAGGATCACGACCTGCAAGATCACGTCCCCGCTGGGCGAACGCACCGGCCATTCGCCCCGTGATCTCGGCTTTTGTGCCAATTTTCGGTTCGGGTCGCGGGCCGAGGGCAGGCGCAGCCTCCGGGGCCCGTTAGGCTCGTGCTGCAGAACTCCAGCACACACGAAGGAGACCCTCGTGCCGTCCATCGACGTCGTCGTAGCTCGCGAGATCCTCGACTCGCGAGGCAACCCCACGGTCGAGGTCGAGGTCGGCCTCGACGACGGCTCCACGGGCCGTGCCGCCGTGCCGTCCGGCGCCTCCACCGGTGCCTTCGAGGCCATCGAGCTCCGTGACGGCGACCCCAAGCGCTACATGGGCAAGGGCGTCGAGAAGGCCGTCCTGGCCGTCATCGAGCAGATCGGCCCGGAGCTCGTCGGCTACGACGCCACCGAGCAGCGCCTGATCGACCAGGCCATGTTCGACCTGGACGCCACCGACAACAAGGGCTCCCTGGGCGCCAACGCCATCCTGGGCGTCTCCCTGGCCGTCGCGCACGCCGCCTCCGAGGCGTCCGACCTGCCGCTCTTCCGCTACCTCGGCGGCCCGAACGCGCACCTGCTGCCCGTTCCGATGATGAACATCCTGAACGGCGGCTCGCACGCCGACTCCAACGTGGACATCCAGGAGTTCATGATCGCGCCGATCGGCGCCGAGTCCTTCTCCGAGGCCCTGCGCTGGGGCACCGAGGTCTACCACACCCTCAAGAAGGTGCTGAAGGCCAAGGGCCTGGCCACCGGCCTCGGCGACGAGGGCGGCTTCGCCCCCAACCTGGGCTCCAACCGCGAGGCCCTCGACCTCATCCTCGAGGCCGTCAAGGAGGCCGGCTACACCCCCGGCCAGGACATCGCGCTCGCGCTCGACGTGGCCGCCTCCGAGTTCTACAAGGACGGCGTCTACAAGTTCGAGGGCAAGGACCGTACCGCGGCCGAGATGACCGAGTACTACGCCGAGCTCGTCGAGGCGTACCCGCTCGTCTCCATCGAGGACCCGCTGTTCGAGGACGACTGGGCCGGCTGGAAGACCATCACCGACAAGCTCGGCACCAAGGTCCAGCTCGTCGGCGACGACCTGTTCGTCACCAACCCCGAGCGCCTCGCCCGCGGCATCGAGGAGGGCAGCGCCAACGCCCTGCTGGTCAAGGTCAACCAGATCGGTTCGCTGACCGAGACCCTCGACGCGGTCGAGATGGCCCAGCGCAACGGCTTCAAGTGCATGATGTCCCACCGCTCCGGCGAGACCGAGGACGTCACCATCGCCGACCTGGCCGTCGCCACCAACTGCGGCCAGATCAAGACCGGTGCCCCGGCCCGCTCCGAGCGCGTCGCCAAGTACAACCAGCTGCTGCGCATCGAGGAGATCCTCGACGACGCCGCGGTGTACGCGGGTCGCAGCGCCTTTCCGCGGTTTCGCTCTGCGAACCAGTAGGCACAGCGCTCTGCGAACCAGTAGGCACAGCAAGGGCTGACACTCAAAGCCTCTAGCCTCACCCCGTCCTCGGCCACGGTCCCGTACCGTGGCCGGGGACGGCTTTGCGTAACCAGACCATGGGGAGGCTTACGTGGCGGCGGAACGGTCCTCCACCGCGACCAGGCTCAGGGCGCTCGGCACCGCGCTCGTACAGGGGCCGACCGCCGCCCGGGTCAACCGCGCGCGGACGCCCCGGCGCAGCCGGCTCACCGGGCGGGCGGCGCTCCTGGCGCTCGTCGTCTGCTCCCTCGTCGTCGCGCTCGCGTACCCCATGCGGCAGTGGGTCACCCAGCGCACCGAGATCGCCGACCAGCGGCGGCAGTCGGAGCGGGCCCGGCAGCAGGTCAAACAGCTGACCGAGGAGAAGGCCCGGCTGGAGGACCCGGCGTACGTGGAGCAGCAGGCGCGCGAGCACCTGCACTACGTGCGCCCCGGGGAGACCGGCTTCACCGTGCTGGACGGCGGCGGTGCCACGAAGCGGCCCAAGGACCAGGGCGCCGCCGACCGCCCCTGGTACAGCAACCTCTGGGACGGGGTCGACTCGGCGGACGCCACGCGCTGACGCCGCCCCGTATCCTCGGCCCCTGGCCTTCCCTTCCGAGAACCCCGAGCACGAGCGAGCACATGGACACCCCTCCTCCCCAGACCGAGCCCACCGAGCCGAACGCCGCGGACATCGAGGCGTTCCAGCAGCAGCTCGGCCGCCCGCCGCGCGGCCTGCGGGCCATCGCCCACCGCTGCCCCTGCGGCAACCCGGACGTCGTCGAGACCGCACCGCGGCTGGAGGACGGCACGCCGTTCCCGACGCTCTACTACCTGACGTGCCCGAAGGCGGCCTCCGCCATCGGCACGCTGGAGGCGGGGGGAGTCATGAAGGAGATGACCGCACGCCTGCAGAGCGACCCGGAGCTCGCGGCCGCGTACCGTGCGGCGCACGAGGACTACATCGCGCGGCGCGACGCCATCGAGGTGCTGGAGGGCTTCCCGAGCGCGGGCGGCATGCCGGACCGCGTCAAGTGCCTGCACGTCCTCGTCGGCCACTCCCTGGCCGCCGGCCCCGGCGTGAACCCCCTGGGCGACGAGGCCATCGCCATGCTCCCGGAGTGGTGGCGCAAGGGGCCGTGTGTGACGCCGTGCGCTGACTAGTCCCCCCGGGGTTTGTGGGCAGGCGTTCCTCCCCCAGCTACCGCTGGGAGGTGCCCCCAGCGGAACGGGTGGGCACAAACCGGCCCACCGGGCAGCAACCACCCCGCGGCGCCCCCGGTGCGGGGCACCCAACTCTCAGGAGCACCCATGCGCGTCGCCGCTGTCGACTGCGGTACCAACTCCATCCGTCTCCTCGTCGCGGACGCGAACCCGCAAACCGGTGAACTCACCGAGCTCGACCGCCGGATGACCATCGTCCGCCTCGGCCAGGGCGTCGACCGCACCGGCCGCCTCGCCCCCGAGGCGCTCGAGCGCACCTTCGCGGCGTGCCGCGAATACGCCGGCGTCATCAAGGAGTACGGGGCCGAGCGCGTCCGGTTCGTCGCCACCTCCGCCTCCCGCGACGCGGAGAACCGCGAGGACTTCGTGCGCGGCGTCGTGGAGATCCTCGGCGTCGAGCCCGAGGTGATCAGCGGCGACCAGGAGGCCGAGTTCTCCTTCACCGGTGCCACCAAGGAGCTCGCCGGGCGGGCGGACCTCGCCAAGCCGTACCTCGTCGTCGACCTCGGCGGCGGTTCGACCGAGTTCGTCGTCGGGGACGACCACGTCCGCGCGGCCCGCAGCGTGGACATCGGCTGTGTGCGGATGACGGAGCGTCACCTCGTCGTGGACGGCGAGGTCACCGATCCGCCGACGCCCGGTCAGATCGCCGCGATACGTGCCGACGTGGAGGCCGCGCTGGACCTCGTCGAGCGGACGGTGCCGATCACCGAGGCGCACACCCTGGTGGGACTGGCCGGTTCGGTCACCACGGTCGCCGCGATCGCGCTGGGGCTGAAGGAGTACGACTGGGAGGTCATCCACCACTCCCGCATCTCCGTCGGGCGCGTCCGGGAGATCACGCACGAACTGCTCGCCGCCACGCACGAACAGCGCGCCGCGATCCCCGTGATGCACCCGGGCCGCGTCGACGTGATCACCGCCGGGGCGCTCGTCCTGCTCTGCATCATGGAGCGGACCGGGGCCGCGGAGGTCGTCGTCAGCGAGCACGACATCCTCGACGGGATCGCCTGGAGCGTCGCCTGAGGCGGTCCGGAATGGGACGTTCCGCGGATCGCGGAAAATTGTTCGTGAAATCCTTCACATGAAATGGCGGTCCCGGAGCCGCGGAAGGGGCCCTTCAGACCCTCTTCCGGGGCCCATCGGCCCCTTCTCGTCCGCCGGGCGGACGGAACGGGATGGTTTCGGGCGGGTTAAAGAAACGCTTATCCGGTGCCGGATCGTGAAGTGGTCTAGTCCTCGTGAAGGCCCCAAGGCCAGTTCAGCGGGGGTCGTCAACGCCCGTACGGCCACAGTGGTTCCCCGCAGCGGCTATGGCGTCGGTCACGGGGGCCGCGGAGTGTAGCAGACGCCCCCCGGCGCCTTGTGAAGGGGCTCACGAGCACCCCTGTGGGGAGTGCTGGATACTCGAAACATGAGCACCACGGAGCGTCCACGGATCCTCGTTGTAGGCGGTGGGTACGTCGGTTTGTATGCGGCGCGCCGCATCCTGAAGAAGCTGCGGTCCCAAGAGGCGATCGTCACGGTCGTCGACCCGCGCTCGTACATGACGTACCAGCCCTTCCTTCCCGAAGCAGCTGCCGGCAGCATCTCTCCCCGCCACGTCGTGGTGCCTCTGCGACGTGTGCTCCCCGGGGCCGAGGTGCTCACCGGCCGCGTCACCACGATCGACCAGGACCGCAAGGTCGCCACCGTCGCGCCGATCGTCGGCGAGGCGTACGAGCTGCCCTTCGACTACCTGGTGATCGCGCTCGGCGCCGTCTCGCGCACCTTCCCGATCCCCGGCCTCGCCGAGAACGGCATCGGCATGAAGGGCATCGAGGAGGCCATCGGCCTGCGCAACCACGTCCTCGAGCAGCTCGACAAGGCCGACTCGACGACCGACGAGGAGATCCGCCGCAAGGCGCTCACCTTCGTCTTCGTCGGTGGCGGCTTCGCCGGTGCGGAGACCATCGGCGAGGTCGAGGACATGGCGCGCGACGCCGCCAAGTACTACACCAACGTGAAGCGCGAGGACATGCGCTTCGTCCTGGTCGACGTGGCCGACCGGGTCCTCCCCGAGGTGGGCCCGAAGCTCGGCGAGTACGGCCGGAAGCACCTCGAGAGCCGCGGCATCGAGGTGATCCTCAAGGAGTCGATGAAGTCCTGCGTCGACGGCCACGTCGTGCTGTCGAACGGTCTCGAGGTCGACGCCAACACGATCGTGTGGACCGCCGGCGTCAAGCCGAACCCGGTGCTGTCCCGCTACGGTCTGCCGCTCGGCCCCCGCGGCCACGTCGACACCCTGCCGACCCTCCAGGTCAAGGGCACCGACTACATCTGGGCCGCGGGCGACAACGCCCAGGTCCCGGACCTCGTCGGCCGCGCCGCGGGCAACGAGAACGCCTGGTGCCCGCCGAACGCCCAGCACGCGCTGCGCCAGGCCAAGGTCCTCGGCGACAACGTGGTCTCCGCCCTGCGCGACTTCGGTGCCGCGCAGAAGGAGTACAAGCACGCCAACAAGGGTGCGGTGGCGGGCCTCGGCCTCCACAAGGGCGTGGCGATGATCGTCATGGGCAAGATGAAGATCAAGCTCAAGGGCCGTCTCGCCTGGTACATGCACCGTGGCTACCACGGCATGGCCATGCCGACCTTCAACCGCAAGATCCGCGTCTTCGCGGACTGGACCCTGGGCATGTTCCTCAAGCGCGAGGTCGTCTCGCTCGGCGCCATGGAGAACCCCCGCGAGGAGTTCTACGAGGCCGCCAAGCCGGCCCCGCAGGCCGCCGACGCGGCCCCGGCCCAGAAGGCCAAGGCCTGACACCTGGTCAGACCCGCAGGACAAGTGCCGGAAGGCGTCCACCCGATCCGTGGGGGTGGGCGCCTTTCGGCCTATATGGGTGGTGGGTTGACCTAATCTGGTCGCACGGGGCAGGACTACAGCACGGCTTGCTGGTGTTTTAAGTGTCAGATGAATCCATCGTCTGACGCTTCATCACGGAGGTGTGCGACATGGCCGAGGCCGCTCGACGGCTCACCGCTCTCGCGGAACAGGTACTGGGGGTTCCCCTTCCGGTACGGCTCCGCGCCTGGGACCGCAGTGAGTCCGGCCCGCCCGGCACCCCCGTCCTTGTCGTCCGCCGCCGCCGGGCCCTGCGCCGCCTGCTGTGGAAGCCGGGCGAGCTCGGCCTCGCCCGCGCCTGGGTCGCCGGCGACCTCGACGTCGAAGGCGACCTCTACGAGGCCCTGGACCTGCTCGCCGGCACCCTCTGGGAGCGCGGCGAGCAGACCGGCGCCGAGTCCCGGCGGTCGGGCCTCGCCGGCCTCCTGACGGCTCTGCGCGACCCCCGGCTGCGCGCCGCGGGCGGCGAACTGCTGAAGCTCGCCGGCCCCTGGACGCCGCCCGCCCCGCCCGTCGAGGAGGTCCGCCGGACCGGTGGCCCGCTGCACACGCTGCGCCGCGACAAACAGGCCATCAGCCACCACTACGACGCGGGGAACGCCTTCTACGAGAAGGTCCTCGGCCCGTCCATGGTCTACTCGTGCGCCTACTGGGACGCGGACTTCACGCTGGAGGACGCCCAGCGGGCCAAGCTCGACCTGGTGTGCCGCAAGCTCGGCCTCGCGCCCGGGCAGCGCCTGCTGGACGTCGGCTGCGGCTGGGGCTCCATGGTGCTGCACGCCGCCCGCGAGTACGGGGTCTCCGCCGTCGGCATCACGCTCTCCGAGGAGCAGGCCGCGTACGCCCGCAAGCGGGTCGCCGAGGCCGGTCTGACGGACCGTGTGGAGATCAGGGTCCAGGACTACCGGGAGATCTCCGACGGCCCCTTCGACGCGATCTCCTCCATCGGCATGGCCGAGCACGTCGGCTCCACGCAGTACGCCGCGTACGCGGCCGACCTGTACGCCCTCCTCAAGCCGGGCGGCAAGCTGCTCAACCACCAGATCGCGCGGCGCCCGCTGCAGCAGGAAGAGGGCTACGAGGTCGACGAGTTCATCGACCGCTACGTCTTCCCGGACGGCGAACTGGCCCCCGTCGGCCGGACCGTCGCCCAGCTGGAGGAGGCCGGCTTCGAGGTCCGGGACGTCGAAGCGCTGCGTGAGCACTACGCGTTGACGCTGCGGCGCTGGGTGGCGAACCTCGAGGCCCACTGGGCGGACGCGGTGCGTCTGACGTCGCCGGGCCGGGCCAGGGTCTGGCGTCTCTACATGGCCGCCTGTGCGCTGTCGTTCGAGCGCAACCGGATCGGGGTGAACCAGGTGCTGGCGGTGCGCACCCCGGTATCCGGCGAGCCGGGGCTGTCGCTGCGGACGCGGGAGTGGCGGGGATAAGGAACGCCGCCCCGGTTCCCCGCACCCCGTAGGGGGGGGCGGGGAACTGCGTGACCGGCCACAGGCGGCCCGCAGTTTCCGGAGCGGCGTTCGAGGGGGGCCTCGGGGGCGAAGCCCCGGGCCGTTACTCGGCCTTGATCGCGGCGAGCATGTTCAGCTTCGCCGCCCGGCGAGCCGGCCACAGCGCGGCCAGCACGCCCACCACGGCGCTCAGCAGCAGGAACACCGCCATGCTGCCCCACGGCAGCACCAGCTCGTACGTCGAGAGGCTCTTGCCGATCAGCTGGCCCGCGGCCCAGCCGAGGAAGACGCCGAGGCCGACGCCGAGCACTCCGCCGAAGAGGGAGATGACCAGGGACTCCAGGCGGACCATCCGCTTGATGCCCTTGCGGTCCAGGCCGATGGCGCGCAGCATGCCGATCTCCTGGGACCGTTCGAAGACGGACATGGCCAGGGTGTTGACGACACCGAGCACCGCGACGATCACGGCCATGGCGAGCAGCCCGTAGAGCATGTTCAGCAGCAGGCTGATCACCTTGGCGATGCCGTTGGAGATGTCCTTCTTGTCCTGGATCTGGATCGCCGGGTTGTCACCGAGCGCCTTGCGCAGCGAGTCCTTGGTGGAGTCGCTCACGCCGGCCGACGTCTTGACCATGACCTGCTGGTCGGTGATCTGGCTCTGGTGCGGGGCGACGGTCCTGAGGTCGACCATCATCCCGTTCATCAGGGCGTTGCCCTTGTAGATGCCCGAGACCGTCAGCGTGCCCTTCTTGCCGTCCTCGAAGGTGGCGTCGAGGGTCGAACCGAGCTTCCAGCCGTGGTTCTTGGCGGCGGTGTCGTCGACGACCACCTTGTCGGCGGACAGGTTCGCGAAGGAGCCGGAGACGAAGTCGAGCTTGGTGAGCTTGTTGATGGTGGAGCCGTCGACGCCGGTCAGGTTCGTGAAGTCGCCGTCGATCCGGGACGGGGCCTCGCGCAGCGGGCTGCTCGCCTCGACCCCGGGAAGGCCCGAGATCTTCTTGGCGACGTCCGGGGAGAGCGGGGTGTGGCTCGCCATGGAGACGATGTAGTCGGCCCGGATGGCGTCCGTGGCCATCTTGTCGATGGCCTTCTGCACGCTGCCGGCGATGACCGTGAGGCCGGTGATCAGGGTGAGGCCGATCATCAGGGCCGAGGCGGTCGCGGCGGTGCGGCGCGGGTTGCGGACGGCGTTCTGCCGGGCGAGCTTGCCGGAGATGCCGAACAGTCGCATGACGGGCGTCGCGGCGGCGATGACCGGGCGGGACAGCAGCGGGGTGAGGACGAAGACGCCGATGAGCAGCAGGCCCGCGCCCAGGCCCATGACGGCCTTGTCGCTCGTGGCCACGGCGAGGGCCGCACCGGAACCGGCCAGCAGCGCGCCGATGGTGTTGCGGACGACCAGCGAGCGGGTGGTGGCGACGGCGTGCACGCTGTTCATGGCGGCGACCGGCGGGATCTTCGCGGCGCGGCGGCCGGGCAGCCAGGCGGCGAGCACGGTGATCACGATGCCGACGGCCAGCGAGGCGACGACCGTGCCCGGCGAGACGACGAGCGGGCCGTCCGGGATCTCGGCCCCGGTGCTGCCGATCAGGGAGCGCAGCCCGGCGCCGATGCCGATGCCCGCGAGCAGGCCGGTCACGCCGGCGACCGCGCCGACGACGAACGCCTCGATGAGCACCGAGCGGGTGACCTGGCGGCGGCTGGCGCCGACCGCGCGCAGCAGCGCGAGCTCCTTGGTGCGCTGGGCGACCAGCATGGTGAAGGTGTTGGCGATGATGAAGATGCCGACGAAGAGGGAGATGCCGGCGAAGGCCAGCAGGGCGGTCTTCATGCCGTCCATGCTCTGGGCGATGACCTTGGCCTGGTCGTCGGCGAGCTGCTGGGCGGTGGTGGTCTCGGCGGTCTTCGGCAGGACCTTGTCGAGCTCGGTCTTGAGTGCGTCCTGCGAGGTGCCGGCCGCGGCCTTGACGTCGATCTCGTTGAACTCGCCCGGCTTGGCGTAGAACTGCTGGGCGGTGGCGGTGTCGAAGAGCGCGAGGCTGCCGCCCGCGGAGACGTTGCCGTCCCGGGTGGTGAAGATGCCGGTGAGCTTCCGCTCCAGGACCGGGCCGTTCACGGACATCCGGACGGTGTCGCCGACCTTGTAGCCGGCGCGGTCGGCGGTCTTGGCGTCCAGCGCGACCTCGCCCGCACCCTTCGGCGCGCGGCCGTCCTTGAGCGGGTAGCGGGAGTCCTTGCCGTCGGTCCCGGGGTAGTAGTTGGAGCCGGAGGAGCCGAAGCCCTCGCCTATGAGCTTGCCGTTCTTGTCGGCGATGGCGGCGAAGCCGGTGACCGTGCCGGTGGCGGAGGCGGCGCCGGGCACCTTGGCGGCCTGGTCGAGCATCCGCTGGGTGAGCTTGGGGGCGGCGCCCGGGTGCTCCTTGTCGTCGGCCTGCCGGTGCGGCTGGACGGCGACGTCGACGTGGTCGAAGCCCTTCTGGGAGCTCTTCTGGTACGCCTCGGAGATGGTCGAGGTGAAGACCAGGGTGCCGGAGACGAACGCCACGCCGAGCAGTACGGCGAGCACGGTCATCAGCAGCCTGGCCTTGTGCGCGAGCACATTGCGCAAAGCGGTACGGAACATGGGGAGGTCAGTCCTGGAGATCGTGTCCGGCGATGGTCAGCTCGTACGGCCCTTGGCGTCGAACCGCTTCATGCGGTCCAGGACGGCGTCGGCGGTGGGGTCGCGCATCTCGTCGACGATGCGGCCGTCGGCGAGGAAGACGACGCGGTCGGCGTAGGAGGCGGCGACGGGGTCGTGCGTGACCATGACGACGGTCTGGCCGAGTTCGCGCACGGAGTTGCGCAGGAAGCCCAGGACCTCGGCGCCGGAGCGGGAGTCGAGGTTTCCGGTGGGCTCGTCGGCGAACATGATCTCGGGGCGTCCGGCGAGGGCGCGGGCGACGGCGACGCGCTGCTGCTGGCCGCCGGAGAGCTGGTTGGGGCGGTGCTTGAGCCGGCCCGACAGGCCGACGGTGTCGACGACCATGTCCAGCCACTTCTGGTCGGGCTTGCGGCCGGCGATGTCCATGGGGAGCGTGATGTTCTCCAGGGCCGTCAGCGTGGGCAGCAGGTTGAAGGCCTGGAAGATGAAGCCGATCTTGTCGCGGCGCAGCCGGGTCAGCTTCTTGTCGTTCAGCCCGGTCAGTTCGACCTCGCCGATGCGGGCCGAGCCGCGGGAGATGGCGTCGAGCCCGGCCATGCAGTGCATGAGGGTCGACTTGCCGGAGCCGGAGGGGCCCATGATCGCGGTGAACTCGGCCTGGTGGAACTCCACGGAGACGGCGTCCAGGGCGACCACCTGGGTCTCGCCCTGCCCGTAGACCTTGGTGAGATCCGTGGCGCGGGCCGCGACCGCGGCGGTGCGGACGGCGGTCTGGGCGCCGAGGGGGCTGGTGGTCACAGGAGCGCTCCTGTCGGGACGTGGTGCAAGGGACCCCTCCATGCTCCCCGGCGGTTCGGGCTCCGGGATCAGCCGAAGCTCCCGTTCCTGGCCCTACCTCCGGAGGTATGCGGAGGGCGTCCTGTCATCCCTGGGTAGGAGGCCGACCCTTACCGAGAGCGACGAGATTGCGACAATTCCGCTTCCCGGCGGGGGTGGGGTGGTGAACGGCGGGGATCGGCCGCTGGCATGTGCCCTTGGCGTCTTCCCTGTACTGATGGGCCCTCAGTTGCCAATAAAATAAGACAACCTCCGGTCACCGTTCCGCTGTTTGGGGGGCGCTCCCCGGCTAGGCTCGTCCTGCTCTCTCAGGGGGGAGGGGTTGGTGCCTCCCTCTGCTGTGCGGCCCGAGAGAACCAGCCCGGATGGTGGAATGCAGACACGGCGAGCTTAAACCTCGCTGGCCCCTACGGGCCGTGCCGGTTCAAGTCCGGCTCCGGGCACAGCCGAGGCATTCTCCGTAATCGCTCGCGCTTCTTTGACACCCGCTTCACGGGCCTTCCCGGAACCGGGCACCCTGGCATCGCGTTGTCAGTAGGTGGGAACGCGAGGAAAAGATCGTCCCGTAGCAGGAGAGGCATTCTTTTGCCTACCCATTACGCTTGACGCCAAGGCCGCGCAGGGTGGCCACGGAGGAGTGAGATGAGGAGCAGCAACCCGGTCTTCTCGCGACGGGGGTTCAGCCGCGGCGGTGGCTACGCGGGCTTCGACCCGGGGCCGCAGGCCGGGGCCGCGACCCAGGGCAACCCTTACGCGAGCAACCAGGGCCACGCGGGCAACCCGTACGCGCAGCCGACCAACCCGTACGCACAGGGCGGCCCCGATCTCCAGCAGGGGTACCCGCAGGCGCCGGCGCAGTCCGGCCGGATGACGATCGACGACGTCGTCTCCCGCACCGGGATCACCCTGGGCCTGCTGATCATCGCGGCCGGTGCCGCGTGGGCGCTGGAGCTGCCCGTCGGCGTCGGCTTCGGCGCCGGTCTCGTGGCGATGGTGCTCGGTCTGATCCAGGCCTTCAAGGCCCGTCCGACCCCCGCGCTGATCCTGGCCTACGCCGTCTTCGAGGGCCTGTTCCTCGGCGTCATCAGCCAGGTCTACAACTCCATCGCGCGCGGCGCGCCCATGCAGGCCGTGCTCGGCACGATGGTCGTCTTCGTCGGCGTGCTGATCGCCTACCGCACCCGGCTCATCCGGGTCGACCAGCGCTTCATGCGCTTCGTGGTGGCGGCCGGCATCGGCTTCGTCCTGCTGATGGCGGTCAACCTGCTGTTCGCCGCGTTCGGCGGCGGCGACGGCCTGGGCTTCCGCACGGGCGGCCTGGGCATCGTCTTCGGCATCATCGGCGTGGTGCTCGGTGCGGCGTACCTGGCGCTGGACTTCAAGCAGATCGAGGACGGCGTCCGCTACGGGGCTCCTCGCGAGGAGTCGTGGCTGGCGGCGTTCGGCCTGACGATGTCGCTGGTGTGGATCTACACCGAGATCCTGCGGATCATTGCGATCCTGAACAACGACTGACGTTCGTTCTTCGGCTGCGGGCTCTTCGCGGCTGGTCGCGCAGTTCCCCGCGCCCCTTTGGGGCGCGGGGAACTTTCGTCTTATCCGCGCCTGCGAGCGGCCCGGCGGAGGTCGTACTCGTGGACGATTGCCTTGGCGTGGCCGTAGGCGAGCTGGTGCTCTCCCCGCAGCCACCTGACCTTCTCCTCGAAGCGGGAGAGGGCGGGACCCTCGTCGACCGTGCGAAGCCAGTCGGCCACTTCACGGCCGGTGCATTGGGGGATCCGGGAGAGCAGGTTCCGGTGGGTCTCGTCGGAGAAGACGTGGGACATCGGCGCCTCCGGACGCGTCGAATGATGGTCCTTCATGTCACCGTGCCTGAGTGTTCAGGCGTTGGCAACAGTCGGTCGACGGCGCATAGGCTCGGGACGTGGATGATGTGACGCCTCTCCTGGCCGCCGTGGACACCTTCGCCGACCGGCTGCGGGCCCTGCCGCAGTCCCGCCTGAGCCGGGGAGCGGCCGCGGAAGCGCTGGCGCTGGCGCGGGAATTGGCCGCGTGGACCCAGCGGATCGAGGAACCGCACGCCGCGGAGCGGCGTGAGATGCCGGAGGCCGGCATGTTCGCCGTCGCCGACCAGGTGGCCGTGGCCGGCCACGACCTGGCCGAGGCCCTGGTGCGCGGGGGCACACCCGTGCACACGGGGGTGGCGGAGGCGGTCGCGATGATCGAGGAGGCGGGGCGGCGCTGCGGGCTCTGAGAGCCGGGGCCTGCGGCGCCTACAGCGACGCGATGACGCGGTCCGCGAGGACGTACACGGTGCCCGACGCGCAGCTGAACGTCAGCGCGTAGGCGCCCGACACCCCGGAGCCGCCCAGCAGCACCGGCTCGTCACCGTCCCGGAGAGCCCCGGCGAGGCGCTCGGAGGTCTCCCGGTGTCCCGGGGTCATGCACAGCGTCGTGCCGTCCGCGAAGACGTAGACGTCCAGCGTGCCCAGCGGCCCGGGCCGGACGTCGGCCAGCGGCATGCGGGCCTGGGCGAGTTCGGCCAGGCGCTCGGCCGTGCGCTCGTGGTCGTCCGCGGACGGGACGGGGGAGAACTCGGGGTGCGAGGGGTGACGGCGCCGGGCGGCGGCCAGCTCGGGGGACTCGGCGGCCTCGGACTCGGCGTCCGGGAGCGCCTCCAGGCCCGGCAGCAGGGAGTGTGCGTCGGCGGGCCCGGCCAGATCCCTGGCCTCCTGCGCCGCCCAGAACGCACGCGCCTCGGCCAGTTCGCGCTCCCGCTCCTCGGCGAGGGCGTCGGCGACCGCGGCACGTATCTCGGAGAGTTCGGCGACCGGCGCGGTCCGGGCGGCGGGCACCGCGGCGCGCTCGGTGCGGTCCGCGGAGGCGGCCGCCAGGTCGGCGCGCAGCGCCGTGATCTGCCGGCGCAGACCGCGCGTGCTGTACAGGGCGGCGGCGCCTGCGGCGGTTGCGGTGCCGGCGGCCAGCAGCAGGGCAAGGGACAAGGCGCTCACTGACGTACTCCCGGTTGCATCGGATCCCCCGAATTCCTACCTCAGCTTGGCGCACGTCCACAGCGGCCCCCAGTGCAAAACGGACCGAAACGGATGGGACCAAAGGCCCTGCCGTTCTGGCTTCAATCATCTGACCTGGGAAAACAAAACTCCCCCGGGACTTTGGTCACATCCTGGGGGAGATTCGGTCACGATCGGGCAAGGTGACGGCACCTTGCGTTTGGCAGTTGCCGATCCGGGGGTTGGCCCGGACCTTTACTCAGCCGAGCCGCTCGATCACCATCGCCATGCCCTGGCCGCCGCCCACGCACATCGTCTCCAGGCCGAACTGCTTGTCGTGGAACTGCAGCGAGTTGATCAGCGTGCCCGTGATGCGGGCGCCCGTCATGCCGAAGGGGTGGCCCACCGCGATCGCGCCGCCGTTGACGTTCAGGCGGTCGAGGTCGATGCCCAGGTCCCGGTAGGAGGGGATGACCTGTGCGGCGAACGCCTCGTTGATCTCGACCAGGTCGATGTCGCCGATGCCCAGCCCGGCCCGGCGCAGCGCCTGCTTGCTGGCCTCCACCGGTCCGTAGCCCATGATCTCGGGGGACAGGGCCGAGACGCCCGTCGAGACGATCCGGGCGAGCGGGGTCAGGCCCAGCTCCCGCGCCTTGGTGTCGGACATGATCACCACGGCCGCCGCGCCGTCGTTGAGCGGGCAGCAGTTGGCCGCCGTGATCCGGCCGTCCGGGCGGAAGGCGGGCTTCAGGCCCTGGACGCCCTCCAGCGTGACGCCGGCGCGCGGGCCGTCGTCCTTCGCGACGACCGTGCCGTCGGGCAGCGTCACCGGGGTGATCTCGCGCTCCCAGAAGCCCTTGGCGAGGGCCTGCTCGGCGAGGTTCTGCGAGCGCACGCCGAACTCGTCCATCTCCTGGCGGGTGACGCCCTTGAGGCGTGCCAGGTTCTCGGCGGTCTGGCCCATCGCCATGTACGCGTCCGGGACCAGACCGTCCTCGCGCGGGTCGTGCCAGTCCTCCCCGCCCTGCTCGGCGCGGGCGGCCGTGCGGGCCTCGGCGTCGGCGAAGAGCGGGTTGTGCGTGCCCGGGATGCCGTCGGAGGAGCCGTTGACCGAGCGGGAGACCATCTCGACACCGGCCGAGACGAAGACGTCGCCCTCGCCCGCCTTGATCGCGTGCAGCGCCATCCGGGAGGTCTGCAGCGACGAGGCGCAGTAGCGGGTGACGGTCGTGGCGGGCAGGTGGTCCATGCCCATCTGCACGGCCACGATGCGGGCCAGGTTGTGGCCCTGCTCGCCGCCCGGCATGCCGCAGCCGAGCATCAGGTCGTCGATCTCGCGCGGGTCGAGCTGGGGCACCTTGGCCAGGGCGGCCTGGATGATGGTGGCGGTCAGGTCGTCCGGGCGCAGGTCCTTCAGCGAGCCCTTGAAGGCACGGCCGATGGGGGAGCGGGCGGTAGAGACGATCACGGCTTCGGGCATCACGGCTCCCAGGGTGCGCGAATAGAAGAGGCGGCGCGTAGCGCCTCGTCGAGGGGTGGTGGTCGGGCGACGGGTGGGCTGGACTCTCCGGGAAGTTACCCGTACGTAGCGGCGTGGTCACGGCCTCGCCGCTGTGATGCGGGCCTCTTTCGCGGTGGGTGCACGGGCCTCAATTGTCGCTCGGCCGGTACCCCGGCGTCGGCGGCTGCGGCGAGCGCATCCCGCGCACCGTCCGCGGCTGGGCCCGCCGCCGCGCCGCCGGTTCGGCGTGGCCGGGCAGCCGGCGCCGCTTGCGGTGCTTGAGCAGCGCCCAGCGGCCGCGGGCCACGGACACCTCGGTGCCGCCCTCGGCAGCCGCCTGGGCGGCGGCCCGGGCCACCGGCAGGATGCCCTCGCGGCGTGCCGCGTCCGGCCGCTCCTCGTCCTCGGGCCACAGGCCCAGCGCGGCGCACAGCGTCGGCAGGACGGCCATGGCCGCGGTGGCGTAGCCCTCGGCCGAGGGGTGGTAGTTGTCCGGCCCGAACAGCTCCCGAGGGTTCGACGCGAACTCCGGCCCCAGCAGGTCGCCCAGCGAGACCGTGCGCCCGCCCGCCTCCAGGGCCCCTATGGTCTGCGCGGCCGCCAGCTGGCGGCTCATCCGCCGGGCCAGCCAGCGCAGCGGCTGGTAGACGGGCTCGATGGTGCCCAGGTCCGGGCAGGTGCCCACGACGACCTCGCAGCCTGCCTCGCGCAGCCTGCGCACCGCCTCCGTCAGCAGCCGCACCGAGCGGGCGGCCGGCACCCGGTGGGTGACGTCGTTGGCCCCGATCATGATCACGCAGACGTCGGGGATCCGCTCCGGGTCGGCGAGCAGCAGCGTGACCTGCCGTTCCAGGTCGTACGACTGCGCGCCCGACAGCGCCACGCTGTGCAGCTCGACCGGGCACTCGGCCACCGCGGCGAGTCCGGTGGCCAGCAGGGCGCCCGGTGTCTGCCGCGGCCGGTGCACGCCCTTGCCGGCGGCCGTGGAGTCGCCCAGCATGCCCAGCAGCAGGGGCTGGTTCCCCAGCCTGTGGACGAAGGCCGAGCCGTAGCGCCCGTCCGCCTGCGGTGGGGTGTCCCCGCCGCCGCCGACCACGCGCTTCGCCAGCGCCACCTCGGTGAGCAGCACGCCGAACGCGGCGCCGCCCAGCAGTCCGACGCCCCCGCCCCCGTACGCCGCCGCCGCTGCGATCCGCCGTGCTGCCCTTGCCCTCGACCTGGACATCGGCCGGCCTCCTTCACCGTCTCCGCCGCACGGAAACCCGTGCCCGGAAGCCCGTTTCACAAAGGCTTCATGAAAGCTTCACGAATGTGGTGCACCCCTTTGCAGTGGCGCACTACCAGCAGGTTGCCCCGCCTGCAGTCGAACGCAACGCGCCACTAGTGCAGTCGGACGCGCAATAGGCTGGGCTTACGGGTACGCGACGACCGCTAGTGCCCCTGACCGCGGAGATCACCGTGCAGTATCACGATTCGATGATTGAGCTCGTCGGCAACACCCCGCTCGTCAAGCTCAACAGCGTGACCGATGGCATCGAGGCCACCGTGCTTGCCAAGGTCGAATACTTCAACCCGGGCGGTTCCGTGAAGGACCGCATCGCCGTCCGCATGATCGAGGCCGCCGAGAAGTCCGGCGAGCTGAAGCCGGGCGGCACGATCGTGGAGCCGACCTCCGGCAACACGGGCGTGGGTCTGGCGATCGTGGCCCAGCAGAAGGGCTACAAGTGCATCTTCGTCTGCCCGGACAAGGTCTCCACGGACAAGATCAACGTGCTCCGCGCCTACGGTGCCGAGGTGGTCGTCTGCCCGACCGCCGTCGACCCCGAGCACCCGGACTCCTACTACAACGTCTCCGACCGCCTCGTCCGTGAGACGCCCAACGCCTGGAAGCCCGACCAGTACAGCAACCCCAACAACCCCCTTTCCCACTACCACTCCACCGGTCCCGAGCTGTGGGAGCAGACCGGCGGCCGGATCACCCACTTCGTCGCGGGTGTGGGCACCGGCGGCACCATCAGCGGCACCGGCCGCTACCTGAAGGACGTCAGTGACGGCAAGGTCGCGGTCGTCGGCGCCGACCCCGAGGGCTCGGTCTACAGCGGCGGTTCGGGCCGGCCGTACCTGATCGAGGGCGTCGGCGAGGACTTCTGGCCGACCGCCTACGACCGGTCGGTGGCCGACGAGATCGTCGCGGTCTCCGACAAGGACGCCTTCCAGATGACCCGCCGCCTCGCCAAGGAGGAGGGCCTGCTCGTCGGCGGCTCCTGCGGCATGGCGGTCGTCGCCGCGCTGCGCGTCGCCGAGAAGCTCGGCCCGGACGACGTCGTGGTCGTGCTGCTGCCGGACAGCGGCCGCGGCTACCTGAGCAAGATCTTCAACGACGAGTGGATGGCGGACTACGGCTTCCTGGAGGAGGGCCCCGCCACCGCCCGCGTCGGCGACGTGCTGCGCCGCAAGGACGGCGGCCTGCCCTCGCTGGTGCACATGCACCCCGAGGAGACGGTCGGCGAGGCCATCGAGGTGCTCCGCGAGTACGGCGTCTCGCAGATGCCCATCGTCAAGCCGGGTGCGGGGCACCCCGACGTGATGGCCGCCGAGGTCGTCGGCTCGGTCGTCGAACGGGAGCTGCTGGACGCGCTGTTCGCCAGCCGGGCCTCGCTCTCCGACCCGCTGGAGAAGCACATGTGCCCGCCGCTGCCGCAGGTCGGCTCGGGCGAGCCGGTCGCCGACCTGATGGCCGTGCTGGGCAAGGCGGACGCGGCGGTCGTGCTGGTCGAGGGCAAGCCGTCCGGCGTGGTGAGCCGGCAGGACCTGCTGGCCTTCCTGGCCGAGGAGAACGGCACCAAGTAGCCGAGGGGCCCTGGGCGTTCGCCCGGCGCGCCATCTGCCGGTCCGTCAAAGGTACGTATGCGTCACGTGCTCGCAGCACGGGCTTAACAAGCGACCGGCATATTGAGGGAGTCGGCGGGGGCCGCACCGCCCCCGGCCGGCGCCCGAAGCGGCGGCAGGACCTCCGGAGCGGCTCCCGGACTCCGGCCGTCTCGGCGGGGGCCGCCGCCGTCCCGACCCCGGCCGGTCTTCCGGCCCGGGTGCGGCGGCCCTTGCGTGTCGGCTCCGTCAGGAGGGCGCCTCGCCCCCGTAAGGGGCGCGGGGCTGCTTTCGATATGCGGCTCCGCCGCGTGGGCGCGACCAGCCGCCGACGGCCTGCAGTCGGCGCACAACCCCGGGGTTCGGGGCGAAGCCCGGGGACGTCGGCTGCGAGCGCGTCGTGGCTGATCGCGCAGTTCCCCGCGCCCCTTGCTGGGCGCTCCGCCTGTACGGTCACAGGACCCGCACCTCTCGGAAGGAGCACCTGTGACCGTTCCCCTGCTGACGTCCCTGGCCCTGCCCGGCCAGGACGACCGCCCGGACGCCCTCACCATCGCCGGGCAGCCGTGTTCGCGGGAGCAACTCCTGGGAGCCGCAAGCGCGGTGGCGTCCCGCATCGCCGGTGCCAAGTCCGTCGCGGTCCGGGCGACGCCGAGCGTGGAGACCGTCGCCGCCGTCGTGGGCGGGCTGCTGGCCGGGGTGCCCGTGGTGCCGTTGCCGCCGGACGCCGGGCCCGCCGAGCGCGAGCACATCCTGCGCGACTCCGGCGCCGAGCTGGTCCTCGGGGCGGAGGTGCCCGTCGACATACGCGAGCAGGGCTCCTGGACGGGTGCGGAGCCCGCCCCCGCGTCCACCGCCTTCGTCCTCTACACCTCCGGCACGACCGGCGCACCCAAGGGCGCACTGATCCCCCGCGCGGCGATCGCCGCGTGCCTGGACGGGCTCGCGGACGCCTGGCAGTGGACGCCCGAGGACACCCTCGTGCACGGCCTGCCGCTGTTCCACGTCCACGGGCTGGCCCTGGGCGTGCTGGGCGCGCTGCGCACCGGCTGCCGGCTGGTGCACACCGGGCGGCCGACGCCGGAGGCGTACGCGGCCGCCGGCGGCAGCCTGTACTTCGGGGTGCCGACCGTCTGGTCCCGCGTCGTGCGCGACCCGTCCGCGGCGCGGGCGCTGAGCGGGGCGCGGCTGCTGGTGTCGGGCAGCGCGGCGCTGCCCGCGCCCGTCTTCCGGGGCCTGGAGGAGCTCACCCGGCAGCGGCCCGTGGAGCGCTACGGCATGACCGAGACCCTGATCACGATCTCCGCCCGCGCCGACGGCGAGCGCCGCCCGGGCGCGGTGGGGCTGCCGCTGCCGGGCGTCCGGACCCGGCTGGCGGCGACGGAGAGCGGCATCGGCGAGCTGGAGGTGAGCGGGCCGACGCTGTTCACCGGCTACCTGGGCCGCCCGGAGGCGACGGCCGCCGCGTACACCGCCGACGGCTGGTTCCGTACCGGCGACATCGCGGCCGTCGACGAGGACGGCACCCACCGCATCGTGGGCCGAGCCTCCACCGACCTGATCAAGTCCGGCGGTTACCGCATCGGCGCGGGCGAGGTGGAGAACGCGCTGCTGGACCACCCGGCGGTCAGCGAGGCGGCGGTGGTCGGGGTCGCGCACGAGGACCTCGGCCAGGAGGTCGTCGCGTACGTGGTGGCCGACGGGGTCGGCGAGCAGGAGCTGATCGACTTCGTGGCCGGGCACCTGTCCGTGCACAAGCGGCCCCGCCGCATCCGCTTCCTGGAGGCGCTGCCGCGCAACGCGATGGGCAAGCCGCAGAAGAAGCTGCTGCCGCCGCTGTGACGCACCCCTGCCGCCCTGCATAATTTCATGCAGGGAATGGCATTGCTGAATGGGTGAGGAGAGTCGATGGGCGACACCGGGGCCACGGCGCGGCTGCAGAAGCTCTTCGAGGGGCACCGGCTGACGCCGACGCAGCGCCGCATCGCCCACTGCATGGTGCGGCGCGCCGCCGACGCGCCGTTCCTGTCGAGCGTGGAGCTGGCCGAACTGGCCGGCGTCAGCCAGCCGTCGGTGACCCGCTTCGCGGTGGCCCTCGGCTTCGACGGCTACCCGGCGCTGCGCCGGCACCTGCGGGACGTCGTGCCCGCCGCCGCGGGCGCGGCGGCGGACTCGTACAACGAGTACCAGCAGGCGGTGCACGCGGAGATCGACAACCTCCGCCACCTGGCCTCGCTGCTCGCCGACCCGGAGCCGGTCGTCCGCGCGGGGCGGCTGCTGGCCGCGTCCCGGCCGCTGCCGGTGCTCGGGCTGCGCGCCGCCGGGGCCCAGGCGGGCGGCTTCGCCTACTTCGCGCGCAAGGTGCACCCGGACGTCCGGCTGCTCGACGAGGGCGGCACGCTGCTCGTCGACCGGATCGACGCGGCCGTGCGGGCGGGTGCGAGCGCGCTGCTGTGCTTCGCGCTGCCGCGGCATCCGCGGGAGGTCGTGGAGGCGCTCGCCTATGCGCAGGACGCGGGGCTGACGGTCGTCACCGTCGCGGACTCCACGTTCGCGCCCGTGGCGCGGTACAGCGAGCTGCTGCTGCCCGCTGCGGTGGGGACGGGGCTGGCCTTCGACACGGCGTGTGCGCCGATGCTGCTGGGGCGGGTGTTGCTGGAGGCGATGTGTGATGCGTTGCCTGATGCTCAGGCGCGCTTGGAGGAGTTCGATGCCGGGGCCGCTGCGCGGGGGTTGTTCGTCGAGTAGCGGTTCGTTGTGGCTGGTCGCGCAGTTCCCCGCGCCCCTTCGGGGCGCTCAGTGTTCGCGGTGCAGTTCCGGGAACCCCCTGAGCAAGTGGTCGTCCCGGCCCCGCAGGGCGCGGTCCAGGAACGACGTGACAGCCGCCCTCGTCGCGGCAACCGCCCGCTCCGGCCGCACCGTTCCCACATCCCTCCGGAGGATCTCGCGCGGGACCGCTCCCGGCAGCAGGGCCGCCGCGTCCGTGTACGCCCCGTGCTGCGAGCCGAGCAGCGTCAGGTCGCCGCGCCACCCGCGCGAGTGCCGCCACAGCGACGCCCACGACGGCCGGCGGCGGTACGGGCCCGAGTCGGAGGCCTCCGTCCCCATGAGGAGGAACGGGCGGTCGACCCCGTCCCGGGCCACGGTGCCCGGCTTGCCGTCCGGGAACGCCAGCGTCCCGTCCATGTCGACCGCGGCGCCGATCCGCCGGTCGTCGTGCATCGCCTGCAGTGCGGTGAAGCCGCCCGCGGAGTGGCCCGCCATGGCGATGCGCCGCAGGTCCATCGCGTCCGTCAGGGTGCGCGGCAACTCGGGCCGGGGGTGCGGCCGGTGGCCGTCGAGCACGTCGAGGACGAAGCGCGTGTCGTCCACCCGGGCCGTCATCGCCCTGCGCAGCACCGCACTCGGGTCGGTGCCGTGCTGCCGCGCCAGGGCGGGCAGCACGGACTCCACGAGCCGCCTGCCGCCCTGGCGGCCGGGACCCGTGCCGGTGAGGAGCACCTCGGACGAGTCGTAGGTGTGGTCGACCGTGACGACCACGTAGCCGCGTGAGGCGAGCTCCTCCACGAGCGAGGTGTTCCAGGTGCGCGGGTCGCCCAGCCCCGCGGAGTACAGCACGACCGGCCGCACCCGGGTGCCGCGCGCGACGGGTGCGTCCACGACGGCGTGCGTCCGGGTGGCGGCCCAGTCGACGCTCCCGGCGGGCACGCCGTAGTTGAGCGCCCCCGCGCCCCCGGCCGAGCCGAAGTGGGCGGCGGAGAGGGTGTCCATGTGCGGGGCGACGCGCTGCGCCGTGCGCCACTGCGCCCGCGCGGCCGGGTACCAGAAGCTGACCATCACCTGGCGGGGCCCCCGCTCCGGGTGCCAGGGGTCCGGCCGCGCGGTGTCGGTCAGGTGCCGGGTCGTCGTCCCGACGGGGTACGGGCCGGTGGGGGCGGGCAGCGGGGCGGCCACCGCCGTCGCCGCCGCTGCGTGGGCGGTGGGGGTGAAGGCGCTGACGAGGCCGGTCAGGGCCAGGATCCCGGCGGCGGCGAGTGCCCGCCGGCGCAGGGCGCGCTGCTGGTCGGTCACCGGCATGCGTGGCTCCTCGTGTTCGTCTGATACGACGAGAGTAAGGATCGGGCGGCCCCGGACTCGTCACACGACGGGGCCAAGTCCCGTGTGATACCGCGGTATGACTCCGAGTGGGCTAGGGCCTGTCCGATGGGTCAGTGCGGGCTCCGCGGCGTCTGGTGCTGGGGGCACCTCCTGGGGGCACCCCCAGCGGTAGCTGGGGGAGGTAGCTGGGGGAGCGTCGCGGGGCCTGTGCTGACCCATCGGGCAGGCCCTAGGGCCTGCCCGAAGGCGTGTACGACGGGTCGTCCCCCGCCACTCAGCCCGCTCTCAGAAACCCCCACTACCCTTCCGCACCGGAAACCCGATCCGGAACGAGGAGGTCCGAAGGTGACCGGCGGCAGCAAGTACGCACTGGCACGGGTGGCCGTGATCGTCCGGGCCCCCGCCGCCCGGCTCTGGTGGTCCGGGCTGCTCGGCGCCGGCATCGGCGCCTTCGTGCCGGGGTTCACCGGCCTCCGCATCGGCGCCCTCGCCGGCGCCGCGCTGTTCCTGATCACGGCCGCCGTCGTCTTCGCCGTGCGCCGCAAGCGCTACGCGGAGCTCGCGCGCGGCGCGTCCCGTGCCGGTCGGGCCGTCTTCCTGCAGGACCGCGCCGTCACCGCGCGGAACTGGTCCCGCGCGCACCGCTGGTGGCTCGTCCTGGGCTTTCTCGCCGCCGTGGGCTCCTCCTTCGCGCTCCCCTGCGCCGTCGGTCTCGGCCTGGCCGGGGCCGGTGCCGGGCTGTGGGCGAAGGCCCGGTGGCTGGGCGCCCTGGAGCACCGCGACGAGGCGCTGCTGTGGGTGCGTACCGAGTGGGCCCTGGCGAGCCCCGCCGCCCGGCGCGTGACCGGCTACCTGACCACCGGGCTCGCCGCGGGCGACGCCGCACCCGGCGGTGCGAAGGTCACCGCAGGGCGGTGAGATCCGCTGCGTGCGCGGCGCCGCCTTCGGCAACCAGTTCGGCGAGTGTCTGCGGCGAGCGGACGGTGACGAACCGAGCGTTCTCGCCTTCTGCGGCCGTGTAGCCGTAAACCCCCGGCCGGGGGAGCGAGTTGTACGCGTAGTGGTGCGCGAAGTAGTACGCGCCGGTGTCCAGCAGCGCGACGTGGTCGCCCGCCTCCAGCAGCGGCAGCGGCCGGTCCACGGCGACCAGGTCGCCGGCGAAGCAGCACGGCCCCGCCACGTCCTGGGCCACGGCCCCGCCCGTCCTGGGCAGCCCCTGCGCGTCGTACGCGGCCACCCGCAGCGGCCACGACTCCGGTGCGAACACCGTCCGCACGGCCAGCTGCGCCCCCGCGTGCGTCACCGCGATCCGGCGGCCGCCCGCCGACTTGGCGTACTCGACGCGGGCCAGCACCATGCCGCTCTTGGCGAGCAGCGAGCGGCCGAACTCCGTCACCAGGCCGTAGCGCCCGTCGAACAGGCCGGGGACGGTGTCGGCCAGCAGCCGGGCGTAGTCGCCGAAGGTGGGGGTGACCTCGTCGGAGGAGAAGTTGACGGGCAGTCCGCCGCCGATGTCGAGCGTCGTGATCTGCTGCCGTCCGGCGGCCGCGTTGACCTCCTCGGCCAGCTCGTACACGGCCCGTACGCCCTCGGCCATCAGCCCGGGCGGGCACCCCTGCGAGCCGACGTGGGCGTGCAGCCGTGTGAGCCAGGGGCGCTCCGCGCAGGCGCGGAGCAGCCATGCGCGCGCTCCTTCGTCGCGCAGTGCGATGCCGAACTTGGACGTGGCGGTGGCCGTGCTCAGCGCGCCGATGCTGCCGCCGCCGACCTGCGGGTTGATGCGCAGGCCGAGGGTGGAGGGGGTGGGGGCGGACTGCACGAGCGCGTCCAGCCGGGCGAGCTCCTCGCGGCTGTCGGCGTTGACCGCGATGCCGAGCGCGAGGGCCTCGCGCAGCTCGGCGCCCGTCTTGGCGGGGGAGTCGAGCACCGTACGGGCGGGCGGCGCCCCCGCGGCCCGGGCGAGGGCGAGTTCGCCGGGGCTGGCGACCTCGCAGCCGAGGCCCTCGTCGGAGAGGAGGCGGAGGACGGGGACGAGCGGGGCGGCCTTGACGGCGAAGGTGTGGAGAACGCGGGGCGCTCCCCCAGCTACCGCTGGGAGGTGCCCCCTGAACGCCGCGTGCAGCGAGGCGGCGGCGCCGCGGATGGCGTCCACGTCGAGGAGGCCGACGACGGGGTGGTGCGGGCCCACGATGCCCTGCCGCACGGCGTCCTCGACGGCACGGTCCCGTCGGGTTTGCGCGGGTGTCATGTCCCCCACTCCACCATCGGGAGGGCGGCTGTGCCATGGGACGGTGCGGTGCGCCCCGTCAGGGGCGCGGGGAACTGCGCGAGCGACCACGACGCGCCCGCAGCCGAGATCGCAGGGCTTCGCCCCGGACCCCCGCGGTGTTGACCCGCCCGCCGCGAGGCGGCTAGCTTCTCGGCGGTCCACAGGGAACGGCGGTGCGATTCGTGCGCGTTCTACGGCAGGACGTTCGTTCAGACGCTCGGCGCGAGCGCGAGGGCGCCGACGTCGTGGTCGTCGGTGCCGGCATCATCGGCGCGGCCTGCGCCGAGGCGCTCGGGCGGCGCGGGATCGGCGTGCTCGTCGTCGACCGGGGGCCGGCCGTCGGGGAGACCACCGCCCGCGGCGAGGGCAACCTGCTCGTCTCCGACAAGCCCCCCGGCCCCGAACTCGCCCTCGCCCAGGCCTCCTTGCGTCGCTGGCCCGCGCTGCTGGCCGCGCTGCGCGAGGAGCTCGGGCCGGGGCGCGCCGCGTGCGAGTACGAGCCCAAGGGCGGGCTCGTCGTCACCACCGACGAGGACGCCGCCGCCGCGCTCGGCGCCGCCGCCTCCGCCCAGCGCGCCGCGGGCGTCGAGGCGCACGGCCTCGCGCCCGGCGAGGCGGCCGCGTACGAACCGCACCTCACCCCGGACGTCCGGGCCGCCGTGCACTATCCGCAGGACGCCCAGCTGCATCCCGTGCTCGCCGCGACCGCGCTGCTCGCCGCCGTGCGGGCCCGGGGCGGCGGGGTGCGCACGGGGGTGCGGGCGCTCGGCGTCGAGACCGGGGCGGGCGGCAGGGTCACGGCCCTGTGCACCTCCGACGGGCGGGTGCCGTGCGGCGCGGTCGTCAACGCGTGCGGCCCGTGGGCCGGCCGCTTCGCCGAGGCGGCCGGTGCGCCGCTGCCCGTGCTGCCCCGGCGCGGCACGGTCCTGGTCACCGGCCCGCTGCCGCCGGGCACCGTGCGGCACAAGGTGTACGACGCGGGGTACGCGGGCGCGGTCGGCAGCGGGGACGCCGCGCTGCGCACGGCGGCCGTGATCGAGGCGACCCCGGCCGGGACGGTGCTGATCGGGTCCAGCCGGCAGCGCTGCGGCTTCGACGAGACCCTGCGCCTGGAGGTGATGAGCGCCCTGGCGCGCGGAGCGGTGCGGCTGTTCCCGGTGCTCGCGGACGTGCCGGTGGTGCGCGCGTACGGCGGCTTCCGCCCGTACACCCCCGACCACCTGCCCGTCATCGGCGAGGATCCGCGCCTGCCCGGCCTCTGGCACGCGACCGGCCACGAGGGCGCGGGCGTCGGCCTCGCCGCGGCGACCGGCGAGCTCCTCGCCCAGCTGCACACCGGCGAGTCCCCGCTCACCGACCCCCGGCCGTTCCGGGTGGCCCGCCCGGGCCTGGGCTTCACGGGCCTCACGGGCTTCACGAAGGAGAACCCATGCCCCTGACCGTTCACGTGGACGGTGCCCCGCACCCGGCCCGCCCCGGCCAGACCGTGGCGGCCGTGCTGCTGTCGACGGGCCGCACGTCCTGGCGGGAGACCCGCCACGGGGGCCGCCCGCGCGGCGTGTTCTGCGGGATCGGCGTCTGCTACGACTGTCTCGTCACCGTCAACGGCCTTGCCGGCGTGAGGGCTTGCAGACGCGAAGTCCGCGAGGGCGACCGGATCGAGACCGCCGTGCCCCTGCCGGCCGTGGAGGCGGTGGAGGCACCTGCCGCACCCCCTCCCGGCGCCCCGCCGGGGGAGCCGGCGGCGCCCGGTACCGGGAGCGGCGCGTGAGCGGCTCAGTGCCGCGCGTCGTCGTGGTGGGGGCCGGGCCCGCAGGGGCGCGGGCCGCGTTGAGTGCCGCTCGCGGGGGCGCCCGCGTGGTGCTCGTCGACAGCGGGGAGCGCATCGGCGGGCAGTACCACCGGCAGCCTGCAGTGGGCGCCGGGTCGCGGCGCGCGCACCCGTTGGAGCGCGCCGTCACCGCGCAACCGCGCATCGAGCACCTGTCGCGCGCCACCGTCTGCGCGCTCGAACCGGGGCCGCACACCGGCAGCCATCTCGTGCACCTCCAGCAGGGCCCCGCCGACGCCGCCGGACTGCCGGTCCGTACGCTCCTGGCCGACGCGCTGGTGCTGTGCACCGGCGCCCACGACCGCGCGCTGCCCTTTCCCGGCTGGGACCTGCCCGGCGTCGTCACCGCCGGGGCCGCCCAGGCGCTGGCCAAGGGGCAGCGGCTGGCCGTCGGCCGGCGCGTGGTGGTCTCCGGGACGGGACCCTTCCTGCTGCCGGTCGCCACCTCGCTGCTCGGGGCCGGGGCACGGGTGGCGGGCGTGTACGAGGCCGGCACCCCCGCCCGCTGGCTGCGCCGGCCGCTCGTGGCGCTGTTCGACGGAGGGCCGGTGCGGATGGCCGAACTTGCCGCCTATGCCGTCGAATTGGCCCGGCACCGGGTTCCGTATCGCACCCACCGCGCAGTCGTCGCGGCGCACGGCGACCGCCGCGTCGAGGCCGTCACCGTCGCCCGGCTGGACGCGCGCTGGCGCATCGTCCCCGGCAGCGAGCGCATCGTCGCACCCGTGGACGCCGTGTGCGTCGGCTACGGCTTCACCCCGCAGCTGGAACTCCCGCTCGCCGCCGGCTGCGCCGTCCGCGACGGTCACGTCGTCGTCGACGCCCGCCAGGCCACCTCCGTGCCCGGCGTGTACGCGGCCGGGGAGCTCACCGGCATCGGGGGAGCGGCCGCCGCCGCGGCCGAGGGCGAACTGGCGGGCCTGGCCGCCGCGTCGGACGTCACCGGCCGCGACGGCCCCGTGCGCGCCGCGGCCGCCGCCGCGCGCGTCCGCTCCGGCCGCCGCTTCGCCGCCGCGCTCGCCTCCGCCCACCCGCTGCGCGACGGCTGGTCGACCTGGCTGGGCGAGGACACCTGCGTCTGCCGCTGCGAGGAGGTGACGTACGGGCAGCTGTGCGAGGCCGTCCTCGGGCGGGGCGCGGACGGAATGCGGGCCGTGAAGCTCACCTGCCGGGTCGGCCTCGGGTCGTGCCAGGGCCGGATGTGCGGGCGCAATGCCGCCGACCTGGTGGCCGGCCTGCTCGGCCACCCGCCCGCCGACCCGCTCGCCGTGGACCGCCGTCCCCTCGCCCACCCCGTCCGGCTCGCCGACCTGGCGGGCGAAGCGGAACCGCCACCTGTTGACTAGTGCTATTCACCGGCCCAAGATGTGCAGTGTTCTATTCAGAACGCCAGAGCGCCCATCGAGGCTGGGAGGCAGGGCCCCATGTCAGGACCGCGACCCGTGCGAGCACCGCGAGGCACCGAACTGAGCGCCCGGGGGTGGCAGCAGGAAGCCGCCCTGCGGATGCTGCAGAACAACCTCGACCCCGAGGTCGCCGAGCACCCCGACAAGCTCGTCGTCTACGGCGGCACCGGCAAGGCCGCCCGCGACTGGCGCTCGTTCGACGCGATGGTCCGCACCCTGCAGACGCTGAAGCAGGACGAGACCATGCTCGTGCAGTCCGGCCGCCCGGTCGGCGTGATGCAGACGCACGAGTGGGCCCCGCGCGTCCTCATCGCCAACTCCAACCTCGTCGGCGACTGGGCCAACTGGGAGGAGTTCCGCCGCCTGGAGGCCCTCGGTCTCACCATGTACGGCCAGATGACGGCCGGTTCGTGGATCTACATCGGCACCCAGGGCATCCTCCAGGGCACCTACGAGACCTTCGCCGCCGTCGCCGCGAAGCGGTTCGGCGGCACGCTCGCCGGGACGATCACGCTGACCGCCGGCCTCGGCGGCATGGGCGGCGCCCAGCCGCTGGCCGTCACCATGAACGACGGCGTCGCGATCTGCATCGACTGCGACCCGCGCGCCATCGAGCGCCGCATCGAGCACCGTTACCTCGACGTCAAGGCCGACTCCCTCGACCACGCCCTGCAGTTGGCGGTCGAGGCCCGCGACGCCCGCCGCCCGCTGTCCATCGGCGTCCTCGGCAACGCGGCCGAACTCCTCCCGCAGCTGCTGGCGATGAACGCCCCCATCGACATCGTCACGGACCAGACCAGCGCCCACGACCCGCTGGCCTACCTGCCGCTCGGCGTCGACTTCGCCGACATGGCCTCCTACGCGGCCGACAAGCCCGCCGACTTCACGCAGCGGGCCCGCGAGTCCATGGCCAGGCACGTCGAGGCCATGGTCGGCTTCCAGGACGCGGGCGCCGAGGTCTTCGACTACGGCAACTCGATCCGCGGCGAGGCCCGGCTGGCGGGCTACGAGCGCGCCTTCGCCTTCCCCGGCTTCGTCCCCGCCTACATCCGGCCCCTGTTCTGCGAGGGCAAGGGCCCCTTCCGCTGGGCGGCCCTCTCCGGCGACCCGAAGGACATCGCGGCCACCGACCGCGCGATCCTCGACCTCTTCCCCGAGAACGAGTCCCTCGCGCGCTGGATCAAGATGGCCGGCGAGCGCGTCCACTTCCAGGGCCTCCCGGCCCGCATCTGCTGGCTCGGCTACGGCGAACGCGACCGTGCGGGCGAGCGGTTCAACGACATGGTGGCGAGCGGCGAGCTGTCCGCGCCCGTCGTCATCGGCCGCGACCACCTCGACTGCGGCTCGGTGGCCTCCCCGTACCGCGAGACCGAGGCCATGCTCGACGGCTCGGACGCGATCGCGGACTGGCCGCTGCTCAACGCGATGGTGAACGTCGCCTCCGGCGCCTCCTGGGTCTCCCTCCACCACGGCGGCGGCGTCGGCATGGGCCGCTCGATCCACGCGGGCCAGGTCACGGTGGCGGACGGCACGCCGCTGGCCGGCGAGAAGATCCGCCGGGTCCTGACGAACGACCCCGGCATGGGCGTCATCCGCCACGTGGACGCGGGCTACGACATCGCGGAGTCGGTGGCGGAGGACCGCGGGGTACGCATCCCCATGCGCGAGGGCGAGCAGGCGTGAGTACCTCGGAGCCGCGCCCCGAAAGGGGCGCGGGGAACGGCGCGACCAGCCCCCACCGGCCCGCAGCCGGGGGCGAAACGGAACCTGCCCCGGCCTTGGCGGCCCCCTCGTTCCACGAGATGTGGCGCGACCTGCTTCCGATCGGCCGCAACGCGGCCACCGGCGGATACCGCCGCTTCGCCTGGACCGAAGCGGACGCCGACTGCCGACAGTGGTTCCGGGCCCAGGCGGAACGCAGAGGCCTCGCCTACGAGCTGGACCGCAACGGCAACCAGTGGGCCTGGCTGGGCGACCCGGCCGCCGGTGACGCCGTCGTCACCGGCTCCCACCTCGACTCCGTCCCCGACGGCGGCGCCTTCGACGGCCCCCTCGGCGTCGTGTCGTCCTTCGCCGCCCTCGACGAGCTCCGCGCCCGCGGCGCGCAGCCGCACCGTCCCCTCGCCGTCGTCAACTTCGGCGACGAGGAGGGCGCCCGCTTCGGCCTCGCCTGCGTCGGCTCCCGGCTGGCCGCCGGACAGCTCACCGTGGACAAGGCGCACGCGCTCCGCGACGCCGACGGGATCACCCTCCCGCAGGCGATGGAACGCGCCGGGTACGACCCCGAGGCCATCGGCCCCGACCCCGAACGCCTCGCCCGCATCGGCGCGTTCGTCGAGCTGCACGTCGAACAGGGCCGGGCCCTGGCCGCTCTGTCCGACAGCGGCTCCGCCGCGGGCCCGCACGCCGTGGGCGTGGCCTCGGCGATCTGGCCGCACGGCCGCTGGCGCTTCGACTTCCACGGCGAGGCCAACCACGCCGGCACCACCCGCATCGAGGACCGCCGCGACCCGATGCTGACCTACGCCAACACCGTCCTCGCCGCCCGCAAGAAGGCCCGGCTCGCCGGCGCCCTGGCCACCTTCGGCAAGGTGAGCGTCGAGCCGAACGGCGTCAACGCCATCGCCTCGCTCGTCCGCGGCTGGCTGGACTCGCGTGCCGCCGACGAGGAGACCCTCGCCGAGGTCGTCGCCGCTGTCGAACAGGCCGCGGTCGAGCGCGGCGAGCGCGACGGCGTGGACGTCCGGGTCACCCGGGAGTCCTTCACCCCCGTCGTCGAGTTCGCCCACGGCCTGCGCGACGAGCTGGCCAAGTTGCTCGGCGGCGCACCGGTCCTGCCCACGGGCGCGGGCCACGACGCCGGTATCTTGTCCGGCACCGTGCCCACCGCCATGCTCTTCGTCCGCAACCCCACAGGGGTCTCGCACTCGCCCGCCGAGACGGCGGCCGAGGACGACTGCACGGCCGGAGTGACCGCACTCGCCGACGTACTGGAGGGCCTCGCGTGCCGGTGACCGTGACCTACTGGGCCGAGCACGCCTGGATCGACCCCGTGGTCGAGTCGGGCGTGGCCGTCGACGTGGCCGACGGCCGCATCACGGCCGTCCGCACCGACGTGCCCGCCCCGCCGCCGGGGGCGGTGACCCTGCGCGGGCTCACCCTTCCCGGGCTGGCCAACGCCCACTCGCACGCCTTCCACCGCGCCCTCCGCGGCCGCACCCAGGTCGGCTCCGGCACCTTCTGGACCTGGCGCGAGGTTATGTACCAGGCCGCCCAGAACCTCACCCCCGACTCCTACTTCGCCCTCGCCCGCGCCGTCTACGCCGAGATGGCCCTCGCGGGCATCACGTGCGTCGGCGAGTTCCACTACGTCCACCACGCCCCCGGCGGCACGCCCTACGGCGACCCCAACGCCATGGGCGAGGCCCTGACCGAGGCCGCGGCCGCAGCCGGCATCCGCATCACCCTCCTCGACACCGCCTATCTGTCGTCGGCCATCGGGAACGGACGCAGCGGTGAGCCCCCCAACCATCACCAACTGCGCTTCTCCGACGGCACGGCGGACGCCTGGGCCGACCGGCTCTCCGCCTTCAAGCCCGCCGACGGCGGCCACGTCCGGATCGGCGCCGCCGTGCACTCCGTGCGCGCCGTGCCCGCCGGGGCTCTGGCGACCGTGGCCGCCTGGGCCGGGGAGCGCGAGGCCCCCCTGCACGTCCACCTCTCCGAGCAGACCGCCGAGAACGACGCCTGCCGCGCGGCGCACGGCTGCACCCCGGCCCGGCTCCTCGCCGACCACGGCGTCCTCGGCCCGCGCACCACCGCCGTGCACGCCACGCACCTCACCGCCGAGGACATCGCCCTCCTCGGCGGCTCCGGCACCGGCACCTGCATGTGCCCGACCACCGAGCGCGACCTGGCCGACGGCATCGGCCCCGCCGTCGCCCTGCAGCGCGCAGGCTCCCCCCTCTCCCTCGGCAGCGACAGCCACGCCGTGATCGACCTGCTCGAAGAGGCCCGCGCGATGGAGCTGAACGAGCGCCTGCGCACCCGTACCCGCGGCCACTGGACTGCGGCCGCCCTGCTGCGGGCCGCCACCGCCGACGGCCACGCGGCCCTCGGCTGGCCGGATGCGGGTCAGTTGGAGGCGGGCGCGCTCGCCGACTTCACCACGCTGGCACTGGACACCGTCCGCACTGCGGGGCCGCTGCCCCGGCTCGGTGCCGAGACGGCCGTATTCGCCGCGACCGGCGCGGACGTCCGGCATACGGTGGTCGGCGGCCGGCACGTCGTCCGCGACGGGGTCCATCAGCTCGTCCCGGACGTCCCCCGCGCCCTGGCCGGGGCGATCGCGGACCTGACCACCGCCTGAAGCAGCCCGACCGCCCGCAGCCGAAGGACCGGAGCCCGCACATGACCACGGCCATGACCACGGCGATCACGAACATCAGCAGTCTCGTCACCAACGACCCCTCCCTCGGTGCAGGCCCCCTCGGTCTGATCCAGGACGCGGCGGTCGTCGTCGACGGCGACCGCATCGCCTGGGTCGGTGAGTCCAGGAAAGCACCCGCCACCGACAACGCCGTCGACGCGGCGGGCCGCGCCGCCCTCCCCGGCTTCGTCGACTCCCACTCCCACCTGGTCTTCGCGGGCGACCGCACCGCGGAGTTCAACGCGCGGATGTCCGGGCAGAGTTACAGCGCGGGCGGCATCCGCACCACCGTGGCCGCCACCCGCGCCGCCACGGACGAGGAGCTGGAGGCCAACCTCCTGCGCCACGTCCGCGAGGCGCTCCGTCAGGGCACCACGACGCTGGAGACCAAGTCCGGCTACGGCCTGACCACCGCCGACGAGGCCCGCGCGCTGCGCATCGCCGCCGCCCACCTCGACGAGGTGACGTACCTGGGCGCCCACATCGTCTCGCCCGACTACGCGGCGGACCCGGAGGCCTACGTGGCCCTGGTCACCGGCGAGATGCTCGACGCCTGTGCCCCGTACGCCCGTTGGGTCGACGTCTTCTGCGAGAAGGGCGCCTTCGACGGCGACCAGGCCCGGACGATCCTGGAGGCGGGTCGGGCCCGTGGCCTGACCCCGCGCGTCCACGCCAACCAGCTCGGCCACGGCCCCGGCGTCCAGCTGGCGGTGGAGCTCGGCGCGGCCTCCGCCGACCACTGCACGCACCTGACGGACGCGGACGTCGACGCGCTGGCGGGCGGCGACACCGTGGCCACGCTCCTGCCCGGCGCGGAGTTCTCCACGCGGGCGCAGTGGCCCGACGCGCGCCGCCTGCTCGATGCGGGCGCGACCGTCGCCCTGTCCACGGACTGCAACCCCGGTTCGTCCTACACCAGTTCCGTCCCCTTCTGCATCGCGCTGGCGGTGCGGGACATGGGCATGACGCCGGATGAGGCGGTGTGGTCCGCCACGGCGGGCGGCGCTGCGGCGCTGCGCCGCACGGACATCGGCCGCGTGGCACCGGGCGCCCGGGCGGACGTACTGCTCCTGGACGCCCCGTCCCACGTCCACCTCGCCTACCGCCCCGGTGTCCCGCTGGTCTCGGCGGTCTGGCAGCGGGGCGTACGCATGGTGTGACGCTCCAGGCGCTGCAGCCGCTGCGCACTCGCTCTCGTGCAAGGCGCGCCGGATGCCGGGCACTTGGACGCCTCGCCGTGGCGGGGAGTGACACTGCGCCGCACGGGCAACGTCCGTGCGGCGCAAGGCAAAGAAGAGGATGAAGGAGGGAGGCTATTCCTCCGTCAGCAGCCCCCGCCGCAGCTTCACCAGCGTCCGCGACAGCAGCCGTGACACATGCATCTGGGAAATGCCCAGCTCCTCGCCGATCTCCGACTGCGTCATGTTCGCCACGAAGCGCAGGGAGAGGATCGTCCGGTCCCGGGAAGGGAGTTCGGCGATGAGCGGCTTGAGGGACTCGACGTATTCGATGCCCTCCAGGCTGTGGTCCTCGTAGCCGATGCGGTCCGAGAGGGAGCCCTCGGTGTCGTCCTCCTCGGTCTGGGCGTCCAGCGAGCTCGCCGTGTAGGCGTTGCTCGCGGCCATGCCCTCGACGACCTCGTCCTCGGACAGGCCGAGGCGCTGCGCCAGTTCGGCGACCGTGGGGGAGCGGTCGAGGCGCTGCGCCAGTTCGTCGCCCGCCTTTGCCAGGTCCAGGCGGAGTTCCTGGAGGCGGCGCGGGACGCGCACCGACCAACTGGTGTCGCGGAAGAAGCGCTTGATCTCGCCGATGATGGTCGGCATCGCGAAGGTCGGGAATTCGACGCCCCGGCTGAGCTCGAAGCGGTCGATGGCCTTGATCAGGCCGATGGTGCCGACCTGGATGATGTCCTCCATCGGTTCGCTGCGGGTGCGGAACCGGGAGGCGGCGAACTTCACCAGGGCCAGGTTGAGTTCGACGAGCGTGTTGCGTACGTACGCGTATTCGTGGGTTCCCTCTTCGAGCGATTCGAGGCGCGCGAAGAGCGTCTTGGACAGTGCCCGTGCGCTGACCGCCCCGATCTCCTCGTAGGGAGGTATTTCGGGGAGCCCGGCGAGGCCGGGGTCGTACTGCTCGGGCGGGATTGCCGACGAGGCGGTCTCCTGGGGGGCGGAGCGCTTTTCGTCGAGCCGGGGTGACATGGTCTCCTCCATCATTCTCGGCATATGGCAGCCGAAGCCGTGACCTTTTGCTGCGGTTTGCGGCGCCTCCAAAGCCGTCCGTGGTGGATGTCCTCCTCTAGCCCTACCGGTCTTTACCCTGTGATGGCAAGTGTCGTTTGTCCGTATTTGCTGCGCTATGCCGGAACTTCGGCTTCCGGAGCACGTATGGAAGGCGTAGGGTTCCCCGCAGCGTCACGCGCGGCACACCACGAAGGGATGCGCATGGACTGCGGTAAAGCCGGCAGTGCGAGCAGGGGTCGGCTGAAAGTCGAGTTCCGGCATCTCGGAAGAATTTCGGTCCTGGCGCCCGCGGGTGAGCTCGATCACCATACGGCGGATCTGCTGCGGGAACTTCTCGATTCCTGTGTCGAAGAGGGTGCTCTCCGTATTGTCGTCGACTGCTCGCAGCTCGAATTCTGTGATTCCACCGGACTGAATGTGCTGCTGGGCGCCCGGCTCAAGGCCGAGGCCGTCGGCGGTGCCGTTCACCTCGCCGCGATGGGGCCCGTCGTCGCCCGCGTTTTCGAGATCACGGGTGCCGGGGCCGTCTTCAGCATCCACGACACGCTCGACGCCGCGCTCGCCGACTGACGGCGCACTGCGTATCGGACCCCTTACTCTCCATCGCTGTTGCTTCCGTTACTCCGTTACCCGTGTCACAGGACCCGCGCAGAATCCGTGGGTGTTCTCACGGTTCGCCGGGGCAGGAGACAGCTGACCCTGTGATGTGCGAGATGACTCCTTCTGAATCGGTGATCGGTGAGGTGAAGCGCTGATGAGCACCACTCGGCCGTCCCTGCCGTCGCCGGACGACCCCGGCCCGGAGGCCGACGGCCCGCTGCAGTCCGGCAGTCAGCGCCGGCGGCTGCGCCTCGTCGACGTCAGCGGCGCCGTGCCGCTCTCCCGCGACTTCACGCGCCGGGCCCTGCACGACTGGGGCTGGCTCCCGGCGGCCACGGCCGACCACCGCGCCGCGGCCGAGGACGTCCTGCTGGTCGTCTCCGAGCTCGTCACCAACGCCTGTCTGCACGCCGACGGCCCGGAAGAGCTCTGCGTCACCCGCACCGGCAAGGTCCTCCGCCTGGAGGTCTCCGACCTGGGCGCCGGCACCCCGGCCCCCCGCACCCCGCACCGCGCGGGCCGCCCCGGCGGCCACGGCATGTACATCGTGCAGCGCCTGTGCCTGGACTGGGGCGTGGTCCGCCACGAGGGCGGCGTGGGCAAAACGGTCTGGGCAGAACTGGCGGGCCCGTCGTAGCGGAGAGCCCCGCCCCGTAGGGTGCCTTGCCCCGAAGGGGCGCGGGGCTGTTATATGTGCGGCTCCGCCGCGTGGGCGCGACCAGCCCGGAACAACCCGCACCCGGACACTGCGAAGGGGCCCCGACCGCGAACCGCCGAGGCCCCACAAGCCAGCCGCAGGCGTTACGGCAGGTTCCGCGCCATCACGATCCGCTGAACCTGATTCGTGCCTTCATAAATCTGCGTGATCTTCGCGTCGCGCATCATGCGCTCCAGCGGGTAGTCACGGGTGTAGCCGTAGCCGCCCAGCAGCTGGACCGCGTCCGTGGTGATCTCCATGGCGGCGTCGGACGCGAAGCACTTGGCCGCCGCGCCGAAGAAGGTCAGGTCGCCGTCCAGGCGCTCGGACTTGGCCGCCGCCGAGTACGTCAGCTGACGGGCCGCCTCCAGCTTCATCGCCATGTCGGCGAGCATGAACTGGATGCCCTGGAAGTCCGCGATCGGCTTGCCGAACTGCTTGCGCTCCTGGACGTAGGTCTTGGCGTAGTCCAGCGCGCCCTGGGCGATGCCGAGGGCCTGGGCCGCGATGGTGATGCGGGTGTGGTCCAGGGTCTTCATCGCGGTCGCAAAGCCCGTGCCCTCCTCGCCGATCATGCGGTCGGCGGGGATGCGGACGTTGTCGAGGTAGACCTCCCGAGTGGGAGAGCCCTTGATGCCGAGCTTCTTCTCGGGGGCGCCGAAGGAGACGCCTTCGTCGTCCTTCTCGACCACGAAGGCGCTGATGCCCTTGGAGCGCTTCTCCGGGTCGGTGACGGCCATCACCGTGTAGTACTCGGAGACGCCCGCGTTGGTGATCCAGCGCTTCACGCCGTTGAGGACGTAGTGGTCGCCGTCCCGCACGGCGCGGGTCTTCATGCCCGCCGCGTCCGAGCCCGCGTCCGGCTCGCTCAGGCAGTACGAGAACATCGCGTCGCCCTTGGCGAGCGGGCTCAGGTACCGCTTCTTCAGGTCGTCCGAGCCGGACAGCGCCACCGGCAGCGAGCCGAGCTTGTTGACGGCCGGGATCAGGGAGGAGGACGCGCACACGCGGGCCACCTCCTCGATGACGATCACGGTGGCGAGCGCGTCCGCGCCCATGCCGCCGAACTCCTCGGGGACGTGCACCGCGTGCAGGTCCGCCGCGGTGAGGGCGTCACGCGCCTCCTGGGGGAAGCGCGCCTCCTCGTCCACCTCGGCGGCGAACGGAGCGATCTTCGTCTCGGCGAGCGAGCGTACGACCTTGCGCAACTCGTCGTGCTCCTCGGACGGCCGGTACAGATCGAAGTCCTTTGATCCCGCCAAGGCGTACTCCCCAGAGAGTTGGCTACCGATTGGTAACTCCGATTCTAGGGCGGCCCTCCGGAGTGCGCCTACGTGAGCTTGCCGACAGGGACGTATGCTCGGGCGCGCAGTCCAGCCAGTGTCGTAGTACGTATGGAGCACACGCATGGCCCTCAAGATCACTGTGATCGGCACCGGGTACCTCGGCGCCACGCACGCGGCGGCCATGGCCGAGCTCGGGTTCGAGGTGCTGGGCCTGGACGTGGTCCCCGAGAAGATCGAGATGCTCTCGCGGGGCAAGGTCCCGATGTACGAGCCCGGGCTCGAGGAACTGCTGAGCAAGCACGTCGCCGGGATCGAGGGCTCCACCGGGCGGCTGCGCTTCACGACCTCCTGGGAGGAGGTCGGCGAGTTCGGCGACGTCCACTTCGTCTGCGTGAACACCCCGCAGAAGCACGGCGAGTACGCGTGCGACATGTCCTACGTCGACAGCGCCTTCACCGCACTGGCGCCGCAGCTGAAGCGGCCGGCGCTGGTCGTCGGCAAGTCCACCGTGCCCGTGGGCAGCGCCGCCCGGCTCGCGGAGCTGCTCACCGGCCTGGCGCCCGCGGGGCGTGACGTGGAGCTGGCCTGGAACCCGGAGTTCCTGCGCGAGGGCTTCGCCGTCCAGGACACCCTGCAGCCGGACCGGATCGTGGTCGGCGTCGGCGGGGAACGCGGCGAGAAGCTGCTGCGCGAGGTGTACGCGATCCCGATTGCGGAGGGCTCGCCGTTCGTCGTCGCCGACTACCCGACCGCCGAACTGGTCAAGACGGCCGCCAACTCCTTTCTCGCCACCAAGATTTCCTTCATCAACGCGATGGCCGAGGTCTGCGAGGCCGCCGACGGCGACGTGGCCAAGCTGGCCGAGGCCATCGGGCACGACGACCGGATCGGGAAGAAGTTCCTGCGGGCGGGGATCGGCTTCGGCGGCGGGTGCCTGCCCAAGGACATCCGCGCCTTCATGGCCCGCGCCGGTGAACTCGGCGCCGACCAGGCCCTGACCTTCCTGCGCGAGGTCGACTCCATCAACATGCGGCGCCGCGCCCACATGGTCGAGCTCGCCCGGGAGACCGTGGGCGGCAGCTTCCTCGGGCAGCGGGTCGCCGTACTGGGCGCCTCGTTCAAGCCGGACTCGGACGACGTCCGCGACTCGCCGGCGCTGAACGTCGCCGGCCAGATCCACCTGCAGGGCGGGCAGGTGACGGTCTACGACCCCAAGGGCATGGAGAACGCGCGGCGGGTCTTCCCCACGCTGACGTACGCGCCCTCGGCGCTGGAGGCGTGCCGGGGGGCGCACGTGGTGCTGCACCTCACGGAGTGGGGGGAGTTCCGGGAGCTTTCGCCCGCGGCGCTGGCGGAGGTCGTGGCGGAGGCGCGGATCCTGGACGGGCGCAACGCGCTTGACGCCACGGTGTGGCGGGAAGCCGGGTGGACGTACCGGGCCATGGGGCGGCCTCGGGTGTGACGTTCGGGTGCGGGCCGTATGTGGTTGCTCGCGCAGTTCCCCGCGCCCCTGACGGGGCGCGGGCGCTGCCCTCAGCCGTCCAGCTGCTCGATCGTCGCGATCGACGGGCCTCTCCGCGCAGAGAGATCGGCGGCGACCGCCGCCGACGCCCGCAGCACGCGCACCGCGTTCTGCCACGTCAGCTTCGCCAGGTCCGGCTCCGACCAGCCCCTGCGCAGCAGTTCGGCGATCAGGTTCGGGTAGCCGGACACGTCCGACAGACCGTCCGGCGTGAACGCCGTGCCGTCGAAGTCGCCGCCGATGCCGATGTGGTCGACGCCGGCGACCTCGCGCATGTGGTCCAGGTGGTCCGCCACCGTGGCGGCCGTTGCCCGCGGGCGCGGGGTCGTGGCCTCGAAGGCGTGGTGGACCGCCATGCCCTCCGGCGAGCGGTCGAGCGGGTGCAGGCCGTGGGCGCGCATGTTCTCGTCCGCGGCGCGGGTCCATGCGACCGCCGCGGGAAGGATGAACTTCGGGACGAACGTGGCCATCGCCACGCCCCCGTTCTCCGGCAGCGCCGCGAGCACGTCGTCGGGGATGTTGCGCGGGTGGTCGCACACCGTGCGGGACGAGGAGTGCGAGAAGATCACCGGCGCCTCGGTCACCCGCAGCGCGTCCCGCATCGTGTCGGCCGAGACGTGCGAGAGGTCGACGAGCATGCCCATGCGGTTCATCTCCCGCACGACCTCCTCGCCGAAGCGGGTCAGGCCGTTCGCCACGGGGGTGTCCGTCGCCGAGTCCGCCCAGGCCACGTTGTCGTTGTGGGTGAGCGTCATGTAGCGGACGCCGAGCCGGTGCAACGCCCGCAGCGTGGCGAGGGAGTTGTTGATGCTGTGGCCGCCCTCGGCGCCCATGAGGGAGGCGATGCGGCCCTCGGCGCGGGCGGCCTCCATGTCGTCGGCCGTCAATGCGAGGCGCAGCTCGCCGGGGTAGCGGTCGGCCATCTGCCGCACGATGTCGATCTGTTCGAGCGTGGCGCTGACCGCCTCGTCGCCCGCCATGTCCGTACGGACGTAGACGGACCAGAACTGGGCGCCGACCCCGCCCTCCCGCATCCGGGGGAGGTCGGTGTGCAGGCCGGTGGCGCTCTGGTCGGCGGCGATGTCGCGCCGGTCCAGGTCGTAGCGGACGTGCTCGCGCAGCGCCCAGGGCAGGTCGTTGTGGCCGTCGACGACGGGGTGCGCGGCCAGCAGCTCGCGGGCGCGCTCGATGTGTGCAGACGTCATGGTCACCATCGTCACTTACCGAATCCGAAGCCCGTCGCACCCTCGACCTTGGCGCGCAGCCGCTTGCCCTTCGCCGTGGCCTGCTCGTTGAGCTCGTCCTGGAAGTGCCGCATGCGGGCCAGGAGTTCCTCGTCGTGCGCGGCGAGCATGCGCACGGCCAGCAGGCCGGCGTTGCGGGCGCCCGCGACGGAGACGGTGGCGACGGGCACCCCGGCCGGCATCTGGACGATGGACAGCAGCGAGTCCATGCCGTCCAGGTACTTCAGCGGGACCGGCACCCCGATCACCGGCAGCGGGGTGACGGAGGCCAGCATGCCGGGCAGATGGGCCGCGCCGCCCGCGCCCGCGATGATCGCCTTGAGCCCGCGGCCGGCCGCCTGCTCCCCGTACGCGACCATCTCGCGCGGCATCCGGTGGGCGGAGACGACGTCGACCTCGTAGGGAACCCCGAACTCGGTCAGGGCCTCGGCCGCGGCCTCCATCACGGGCCAGTCGGAGTCCGAGCCCATGACGATGCCGACGCGGGGGGTGGTGCCGGGGGCGCTCATTCCGTGATCGTTCCTCGCAGGTATCCGGCGGCGTGGCTCGCGCGCTCGCGCACGTCCGCCAGGTCGTCGCCGTAGGTGTTGACGTGTCCGACCTTGCGGCCGGGCTTCACGTCCTTGCCGTACATGTGGATCTTCAACTGCGGGTCGCGCGCCATGCAATGCAGGTACGCGGAGTACATGTCGGGGTAGTCGCCGCCGAGCACGTTGGCCATCACGGTCCACGGGGCGCGCGGCCGCGGGTCGCCGAGCGGCAGGTCCAGCACCGCCCGGACGTGGTTGGCGAACTGCGAGGTGACCGCGCCGTCCTGGGTCCAGTGGCCGGAGTTGTGCGGGCGCATGGCCAGCTCGTTGACGAGCACCCGGCCGTCGCGGGTCTCGAAGAGCTCCACGGCGAGGTGCCCGACGACGCCCAGCTCCTTGGCGATCTTCAGGGCGAGTTGCTGCGCGTGCGCGGACAGCTCCGGGGAGAGCCCGGGCGCGGGTGCGATCACGGTGTCGCAGACGCCGTCGACCTGGACGGACTCGACGACCGGGTACGAGACGGCCTGGCCGTGCGGGGAGCGCACCACGTTGGCGGCGAGCTCGCGGACGAAGTCGACCTTCTCCTCGGCCAGCACGGGCACGCCCGCGCGGAACGCGTCGGCGGCCTCGGCGGGGGAGCGGACGACCCACACGCCCTTGCCGTCGTAGCCGCCGCGCACGGTCTTCAGGACGACCGGGAAGCCGTCGCCCTCGGTGGCGAAGCGCTCCACGTCGGCGGGGTCGTCGACGATCCGGTGCCGCGGGCAGGGCACCCCGATGGCGTCCAGCTTCGCCCGCATCACGCCCTTGTCCTGGGCGTGCACCAGCGCGTCCGGGCCCGGCCGGACGGGGATCCCGTCGGCCTCCAGGGCCCTGAGGTGCTCCGTGGGCACATGCTCGTGATCGAAGGTGATCACATCGCAGCCTTGTGCAAACGCACGAAGTGTCGCCAGGTCGCGATGGTCGCCGATGACGACCTCGCCGACCACCTGGGCCGCAGAGTCCTGCGGGGTGTCACTGAGCAGCTTGAACCTGATGCCGAGGGGGATACCCGCCTCGTGGGTCATACGGGCGAGCTGGCCGCCGCCGACCATGCCGACTACCGGGAACGTCACGCGACCAGGGTATCCGTACGCACGAGCCACTCTCGCCCCTCCTGGATGATCCTCCAACGGCCGAGGTGAATTTTGTCCGATTCCCCGGCGCACGAAAACCTCTCGAATGCCGGATGAAATCCGCGTGAGAATACGGAGGTTCGCTGTCTGTTTACCCACTCCCCGGCTTGCATGCGCACAGCGCTGGTTAGCATGAACGACATGACTCAACGGCGCACAGTGCGTTCCCGGCTGGAGCGGCTGGCCCGCGAAATCGCGAAGTTCGGTGCCGTCGGCGCCATCGGGTTCGTGGTCAACCTCGCCGTGTTCAACCTCTGCATCCACGGCCTGCACCTCGCCGTGGTGCGCTCGGGCGTGATCGCCACCGTCGTGGCGATCGGCGCCAACTACGTCGGCAACCGCTACTGGACCTACCGCGACTGCGACCGGAACCGGCGCAGCCGTGAGCTCACGCTCTTCCTGCTGTTCAGCGGCGTCGGCCTGGTGATCGAGAACGGGATCCTGGCACTGTCGCACTACGGCTTCGGGCTCACCACCCCGCTCGCGGACAACATCGCGAAGAACGTCGTCGGGCTGGGCCTGGGGACCGTCTTCCGGTTCTGGTCCTACCGGACCTGGGTGTTCCGCGCTTCGACGGCCCGCGAGGCCGTGGAGACGGCCGAGGCCTTCCTGGCCGAGGCGCCGCAGCACGCGGGAGCCCGTCGCTAGCCTGCGGGCCCGTTACGGGGCCCCGGATCCGCCCCCATCGACAGGAACAGCGCAAACACCGGCGGTCGCTGCTGCAACAGCTCCAGGCGGCCGCCGTCCGCTTCCGCGAGGTCCCGCGCCACCGCCAGACCCAGGCCCGTCGAGTTGCGTCCGCTCACCGTCCGCTCGAAGACCCGCGAGCCCAGGTCCGGCGGGACGCCCGGACCCTCGTCCGTGACCTCCACGACCGCCTGGTTGCCGGTGACGCGCGTGCGCAGGGCGACCGTCCCGGTGCCGTGCATCAGCGAGTTCTCGATGAGCGTCGCCAGCACCTGGGACACCGCACCGGGGGTGCCCACCGCCTGCAGGCCCTGCTTGCCGGAGCGCACCAGGGCCCGGCCGCTGCCGCGCGTGGCGGGGCGCCACTCCTCGATCTGCTGCTTGATGACCTCGTCGAGGTCGAAGGTGACCGCCGAACCGGTCTGCGGGTCGCGGGAGTTGGTGAGCAGCCGCTGGACGACGTCGGTGAGCCGCTCGACCTGGGTGAGCGCGATCGTGGCCTCTTCCTTGACCGTGTCCGGGTCGTCGGTGAGGGTGATCTCCTCCAGCCGCATCGACAGGGCGGTCAGCGGCGTGCGCAGCTGGTGCGAGGCGTCGGCGGCCAGCCGCCGCTCCGCCGTGAGCATCCGGGCGATCCGCTCGGCGCTGGAGTCCAGCACGTCGGCGACCCGGTCCAGCTCGGGCACCCCGTAGCGGCGGTGCCGGGGGCGGGGGTCGCCCGAGCCCAGCCGCTCGGCGGTCTCGGCGAGGTCGGTGAGCGGGGCGGTGAGCCGGTTGGCCTGGCGCACGGCGAGGAACACCGCGGCCACCACGGCCAGCAGCGCCACCGTGAGGATCACCAGCAGGGTGCGGCCGACCTCCCGGCTGACCGCGGAGCGGGACTCCTCGACGCGGACGGTCTCGCCCTGCTCGCCCTTCTCCGTCGCCGTGATCACGCCGCCGGTGGGCCGGTCCCCGAGTTCGATGACCGGCCGGCCCGGGATCTCGATCCGGGCGTACCGGTCCGGGGTGAACTGCTCGCGCAGCACCCCGGACTCCACGCGCTCGCCGCCGAGCAGCCGGGAGTCGACGATGCCCGTCAGGCGCACGGCCTCGGTCTGGACGCTCTCCTGGGCGCTGCTCTCGATCGTGCGGGTCTCGACGATGACGAGCGAGATGCCGAAGACGGCGATCACGACCAGGACGACGGCGAGCGTGGAGTTGATCAGTCGGCGACGCACTGTGCGGGGGTCAGCTCTTCTCGAAGCGGAAGCCGACGCCGCGGACGGTGGCGATGTAGCGCGGGTTGGCGGCGTCGTCGCCCAGCTTCTTGCGCAGCCAGGAGATGTGCATGTCCAGGGTCTTGGTGGAGGACCACCAGGTGGTGTCCCAGACCTCGCGCATCAGCTGGTCGCGGGTGACGACCCGGCCGGCGTCCCGGACGAGGACGCGCAGCAGGTCGAACTCCTTCGCGGTGAGCTGGAGTTCCTCGTCGCCCATCCAGGCGCGGTGGGACTCGACGTCGATCCGGACGCCGTGGGTGGCGGGGGGCTGCTGGTGGGACTCGACGGTGCCGCGGCGGAGCAGGGCCCGGACCCGGGCCAGCAGTTCGGCCAGGCGGAAGGGCTTGGTGACGTAGTCGTCGGCGCCGGCGTCCAGGCCGACGACGGTGTCCACCTCGTCGGCGCGGGCGGTGAGCACCAGGACAGGGAAGCCGTGGCCCTCGTTGCGCAGTCGGCGGCAGACTTCCAGTCCGTCCATGCCGGGCAGCCCGAGGTCGAGGACGAGCAGGTCCACCCCTCCCTTGAGGCCGGCGTCCAGCGCCGTGGGACCGTCTTCGCGTACGTCCACCTCATACCCTTCGCGGCGCAGCGCGCGTGCGAGCGGTTCCGAGATGGAGGCGTCATCCTCGGCGAGCAGTACTCGGGTCATGCAAGTGATGGTAGTCCGCCCGGGCGCACGTCAGAGGAGTACTCAGGGCTACCCGGGGCAACACTTCAACAGAAGTGTTAGCACCATCGAACAAGCGCGAACGGTTCCCGGCCCGCCTGTGATCCATGTCTCAACGGCTTCCATAAGCGGGCAGGGCCTGACGTATGGTGCTGGGAACGTCTGTAGCACAAGGGGGACTTTCGGCTGGGCCACTCACTTCGCCGGAGGTCCTTGTTGTGTGCAGGGCCGGGTACCCCCGGCCCTGTCACAGTGAATGACCTGTCGGCCGGGTCCGCCGCGCGAGGATGCGCGGGGGCGTGGATCCCGGAAGTACGGCTGTCCTGCCGGGTTCTCGTCGTGAGGAGCCGAACCCCTTGGGCGTGGGGGCGGGCAGCGCTGTAACCGGTGCCGGCCCACCCCCACCCGGGCGCGCCCCAGCTCCACCAGCGCGTCCCGAGACACAAGGATCGACCATGGCGTCCAGCCTGACGAAGGGCACTGCCGAGGCGGAGAAGACCTCTCCGGCCGGAAGCGGGAAGACCTTCCTCGGCCATCCCATCGGCCTGGCCCCGCTCTTCATGACGGAGATGTGGGAGCGCTTCAGCTACTACGGCATGCGTGCCCTTCTCGTCGTCTACCTGATCGCCGGCGGCCCCGACGCCAAGCCCGGCAGCCAGGGCGGCGGTCTGGCCATGCCGCAGGCGAACTCGGTGGCCATCTACTCCATCTACGTGGCGATGGTCTACCTGCTCGCCATGCCCGGTGGCTGGATCGGCGACCGCATCTGGGGTCCGCGCAAGACGGTCGCCGTGGCGGCGAGTGTCATCATGTGCGGCCACCTGATGCTGGCCGTTCCCGGCAAGCCGACCTTCTTCGCCGGCCTCGCGCTGGTCGCCGTCGGCTCCGGTCTGCTGAAGGCCAACATCTCGACGATGGTCGGCCACCTCTACGACGGCCCGAACGACCCGCGCCGCGACGGTGGCTTCACGATCTTCTACATGGGCATCAACATCGGTGCCTTCGCCGCGCCGCTGATCATCGGCACCGTCGGCCAGAAGTACAACTGGCACCTCGGCTTCACCATCGCCGCCGTCGGCATGGCCATCGGCCTGGCCTTCTTCCTGTGGGGCACGCGTCATCTGAACCCCAAGAGCAGCGAGGTCCCGACCCCGCTGACGGCCGAGGAGCGCAACTCCTGGCTGAAGAAGGGCCTGATGTGGCTCGCGATCGCCGCGGTCTTCTACGGCATCGTGGGCGGCACCGGCCACTTCACCATGAACTGGGCCACCGTGCCGCTCGCCCTGATCGGTCTGGTCATCCCGATCACCGTCCTGGTCCGCATCAAGCGTGACAAGGAGCTCTCGGACAGCGAGCAGACCAAGGTCAGCGGCTACATCTGGTTCTTCGTGGCGGCCGCCGTGTTCTGGATGATCTTCGACCAGGCGGGCTCGACGATGTCGACCTTCGCCGAGAAGAAGACCACCGACAACGTCTTCGGCATCGGCTTCCCGTCGACCTGGTTCCAGTCGGTCAACCCGCTGTGGGTCATGGCCCTGGCGCCGGTCTTCGCCTCGCTGTGGATGTGGCTGTCCAAGCGCGACCGCGAGCCGAGCACCACGGTGAAGTTCTGCATGGGCATGCTCTTCGCCGGTGCCTCGTTCGTCATCTTCGCGATCCCGCTGTCGATGGCGACGGACGGCAAGACGGTCAGCCCCGCCTGGCTGCTGATGATCTACATGGTCCAGACGTGCGGCGAGCTGTGCCTCTCCCCGGTCGGCCTCTCGCTGACCACCAAGATGGCGCCGCAGAAGTACGCGAGCCAGATGATGGGTGTGTGGTTCCTCGCCGTCACCGCCGGTGACTGCACCATGACCCTGCTGGCCACGGCCGGTGTGAACCTCGACAGCGTGGGCGTCATCCTCGGCGAGGCGGCGGCCGCCGTCCTGGCCGGTGCCGCGATCTGGATGTACCGCAGGAAGGTCGAGGGCCTGATGGGCGACGTCCGCTGACGGACCCCGGACCCGAGTGCCCCCGGCGCGTTCTCGCGCCGGGGGCGCTTTTTGCTGTACGAGCAGGTGCTCACTCCTCGGGCGGGGCGGACCAGGGCAGGGCGGGGGCGCGTACGGGCGCGGAGCCGGGCTTCTTCCGGTGCGTCTTCTTCCGGTGTGTCTTCTTCCCGACGGGCTTCTGCTGCGGCGGACGGATCCGGTCCACCACCGCCATCCCGGCCCGGTACACCCCCGCCGGGATCACCACGCACAGCAGCACCCAGAACAGTGTCACGCCCCACGGGCGGCTCACGTCCCACGGCTCCTCGACGAGGAGCTTGCCGTCGTACTCCAGCGAGACGCGGTAGTCCCCGTACGCCCCCGCCGCCAGCTCCACGTCCAGCGCCACCCGCGCCGTGTGCCCGGCCTCCACGGTGCCGCGCCAGCGGCGGTCCTCCCAGGACGGGGCGAGGACGCCGTGCGAGGTGCCGAGCCGGAGGACCGGGTCCCGGGCCGGGGTGGTGCCCAGGTTGCCGACGGTGAGGACGAGCGTCCGCGTCGGCGGTGCGCCGAACCACGTCAGCAGCCCGTCGCCGCCCTGCAGGCGCGCCGCCAGGATGCTCAGCCGCTCCCCGCCCTCCTGGCGCGGCAGCGTGGCGCTGGGGTGCCCCGAGATGGCCAGCGCGGCATCGGCGGCAGCGGGCGTGCCCATGACGGTCGCCACGTGGACGACACAGGGGCAGGGCTTGGGCGGCGCGGGGACCGGGATGCTCCGGCGGAACGTGCCGTCGGCCGCGGTCGTGACCGTGCGGCCGTCGGCGTTGGCGCAGGAGCCGGTGCCGCCGATCATGTTCTGCCCGCACACCAGCAGCGTCAGCAGCGCCCCGGGCCGCCAGCCCGCGCCGGTGACGGTGACGCTGCCGCCCTTGACGGCCTCGCCCCCGCTCACGACCGCCGTGGGCCCGCCGGCCGCGACGGCGGGTGGCCCCATCAGCAACAGGAGAAGCACCAGCAGCGTACGGATCACGGCCCTCATGGCCTGGCCTTCCGCCGCCGCCGCACCAGCCAGCCGGCCGCACCGGCGGCCACGGCCGCGCCCAGCCCCGGCAGCAGCCAGGGCAGCGGCGTGTACGTGTCCGACGCGGTGGAGTGCGCCGCGCCGGGCGCCGTGGCGGTGACGCTGACCCGGACCCGGTCGAGCCGCGGGGCCCCCGGCCACGGTTCCGCGAGCCGGACGTCGCGCCCCGGCGGCAGCTCCGCGGGCACCCCGTGCGGGGTGCTGTGCAGCACCTCGCCGAATACGCCGACGGCGCGGATCTCCAGGTGCGGGGCGAGCACGGTGTTGCCCCGGTTGACCAGCGCGTAGTGGATCACGGTGCCCCGGCCCGTACCGCTGACCCGCACGTGCTCGACCGACAGTGCCGCCAGCGTCGGCCCCGTGACGCGCACGGTCACCGGCACCTGCAGCTGCCGGCCCTCCCCGGTGACGGCCACGGCGGCCGGGTGTTCACCGGGCACCGCGCCCGTCGGCACGGTCACGGTCAGCGGGACGTCCGCGCGGGTGCGCGGCGGGACCCGCACCCGGCGCCCGGCCAGGGCGATCCACGCACCGGTGGGGCGCAGCTCGACGGTGCGGGGCGCGGTGCCGGGGTTGACCACGGACAGCTTGTCCTCGAACACCGTGCCGGGGACGCCCTCCAGGGCGATCGCGGACCGGCCTCCGGACGGCGCGGCCCACCACGGCTGCGGCTCCGCGGCGGCCGGCGCGGCGAGCAGGGCCGCTGCGACGGCCGGGACGGCCAGGGCCGCCGCGCGGGTACGGGGCTGCACCGGCCCTAGCCCGCGGCGCGGTTCCGCCGGGTCAGCCAGAGCGCACCCGCGATCCCGGCGAGCAGCACGGTGCCGCCGAGGGTGCCGAGGGCGATGGCGCTGTCGGACGGGCCGGTCTGCGGGAGCCGGCCGCCGCCGGTGGAGCCGGCCGTGGAACCGGATGTGGATCCGCCCGTGGACCCGCCCGTGGTGCTGCCGCCGGTGGACGATCCACCGGTGGTGGACCCGCCCGTCGAGCCGGCCGTCGACCCGCCGGTCGAGTCGCCTCCGGTCGAGCTGCCGCCCGTCGTCCCGCCGCCCGCCTTGACGTCCAGCGTGAGCGACGGCTTGGGGTTGTTGGTGGGATCGCAGGTGGTCGTGGTGCCCAGCGCGAGGATGGTGAGCGTGGAGGCGGTGAAGGTGACCTTGCCGTCCTTCTTCGGCGTGTAGCTCCCCGACAAGTCGCCTATTTTGATCGGGGTGTTGGCGGGTATCGGCTGGTCGTTGCCCGGCCCCGAGACGGCGACCGTGCCGGAGTCCGCACCGCCCAGCTTGATGACGGCACTTGGCTTCATTGCCCCCTTGCCGAGTTCGACGGGGCTGGAGGAGACGCCTTTCTGGAAGGACATGGTGAGCTTGTACGAGTCGCCGCTCTGCTCGCCCTTGATGTCGATGGGCGAGACGGCACTCCGGTCCCCGATGGGCGTCTTGCAGTGGTAGTTGACGTCGACCGTCTCGGCGTGTGCAGCCGGTGCGACCAGCGCGATCGTGCCGCCTGCCAGCGCCGCCGAGAGCGCGAGCGCGCCGCGCCGGCGCGCTGTGTGACCTGGGGTGCGGGACACGTGGGGTTCCCTTCTCCTCCGGTGCCGCAGCCGGAAATTACTGACGGCACATCAGATCGGGCGCCGACAGTACGCCCGGGGCCGTCGAGAAGGAAGACACGGAACACGCCGATGGGCGCCCTGCGGTGGCGGGAGCGCTCCCGGCCCGCCAGGGTGGTCGGTGGCGGGGGGCCCGTACGCCCGACTGCCGTGGAGGCGCCCGTCATGCCCGAGGTATCCAGCCCGTACCGGCCCGGCACTCCGTGCTGGACGGAGCTCACGGTCCCCGACCAGCGGGCGGCCCTGGACTTCTACCACGACCTCTTCGGCTGGCAGGGCGAGCCCGGCCCGCCGGAGACCGGCGGCTACGCCGTGTGCACCCTGCGCGGCAGGGCCGTGGCGGGCATCATGACCGCGATGGCCCCGGAGGGCCTGCCCGTCCCGCCCACTGTCTGGACCACCTACCTCGCCACCGCCGACCTGGACGCCGCCCTGCAGGCGGTCCCGGCCGGGGGCGGCCGGGTGATGTTCGGGCCGATGGACGTGATGACCATCGGCCGCATGGCGATCGTCGTCGACCCCGCGGAGGCGGTGTTCGGGCTGTGGCAGGCGGGCGACTTCTTCGGCGCGCAGATCGTGAACGAACCGGGCTCGGTGGTGTGGAACGAGCTCAACACCGCGGACCCGGCCGCCGCCCGGGCGTTCTACCCCGCACTGGGCCTGGAGGCGGCCCCCATGGAGGAGGCCCCGGACTACTTCGCCCTCACCGCCGCCGGCCGCACGGTCGGCGGGATGCAGGGGCTGGACAGGCTCCCGCCCGGCACGCCCTCGCACTGGCTGACGTATTTCTCCGTCGACGACACGGACAGCACGGTCGACGCCCTGATCCGGGCCGGCGGCTCGGTGCTCAAGCCGCCGTTCGACATGATGAACTTCCGGATGGCCGTGGTGGCCGACCCGCAGGGCGCCCCCTTCGCCCTGGTGAACACCACCGGTCCGGAGCCGGAGGCCGCCTGACGCGGCTCACTTGCCGGTGACGGTGACCTTCTCGTCCTTCTTCAGCTGGTCGAAGAGCTGCTTCGACTTCACCGGGTCCCACTTCACCGCGACGCCGTCGCTGCGCGTCGGCAGGTTCGGGTTCGAGATCGGCACGGTCACCTGCTGCCCGTCCCCGCCCGTGACGCCCTTCATGGCCCAGAACATCGAGGTCAGGTCCCACAGCCCCATGTCCTTGTCGACGATGAGGGTGTCGAGGCCCGAGCCGATGACCGGGTAGAGCCGGAAGGGGTTGAGGATCGTCGAGGGCGAAGCGGCCTGTTTGGCAAGGGTGTTGAGGAACTTCTGCTGGTTGCGCATCCGGCCCAGGTCCTGGTCGGCCTCCTGGTGCCGCTGCCGGACGAACGCCAGCGACTGGGTGCCGTTCAGGGTCTGGCAGCCCGCCTTGAAGTCCGCGCCCGAGTCCCGGTCCTTGATCGGCTTGTCGATGCACATGTCCACGCCGCCGAGCGAGTCGACCAGGTTGCGGAAGCCGCCGAAGCCGATCTCCGCGTAATGGTCGATGTGCAGCCCGGTGTTGTACTCGATCGCCCGGATCAGCAGCTCGGCGCCGCCGTCCGCGAAGGCCTGGTTGAGCTTGTGCGTGGACTGCGGGTACTGCTTGCCGGACTTCTCGCCGGTGAAGGCGGGGATGGTGACGTACGAGTCGCGCGGCAGGCTCAGCATCGTGGTGCCGTTGTCACCGGTGTGCAGGATCATCATCGAGTCGGTGCGCTTGCCGTCCGCCGACCCGGTGTGCATGTCCTTCTTGTCCTGCTCCGACAGGCCTTCGCGGCTGTCCGAGCCGACGATCAGGTAGTTGGTGCCGCTGCCCGAGGGCGCGCGGTCCTTGATCTTCCCGAGGTCGACCTCGCGGCGCAGCTGGGAGTCGGCCCAGAAGTACGTGACGGTGGCCACGACGACGAGGGTGCCGAGGACCACGATCGTCCCGATCTTGATCCGCCGCTTCCAGTCCGGGGCCCCGCTGCGCGGCGCACGGCCCCTGCCGCCCGGTCCCGGGGGAGTGCCGCCCCGGCCGTAGACCTGGCCGGTGCTGTAGCCGCCGTCGGGGTGGGAGGCGCCCGGACGGTACTGCGGCGGCAGGCCGCCGCGCCGGGTGGGCGGCACGGCGCGGGCGTCGTTTGTCCGATTCTGGGGCCGATTGTTCATGGAACGAAGTGTGCCTGGTGCGGCACGCCGACCCACAGGGCCCGGACGGGATCGGGGCAGGGCTGTTGCAGAGCTGATGCAATCCGGGCCCTTCGCCGGGCCCGCTTACAGTGGGTGGCATGACCCTTCAGGACCGGAGCCCGGAGCCGGCGATATCCGGCAAGCCGACCTCGGCGTCCCGCACGACGCTGTCCCACATCATGACCAGCCATGACACCAACCTCCTGGGCACCGTCCACGGTGGCGTGATCATGAAACTGGTCGACGACGTCGCAGGCGCGGTCGCCGGCCGCCACTCCGGCGGGCCCGCGGTCACGGCCTCGATGGACGAGATGGCCTTCCTGGTGCCCGTCCGGGTCGGCGACCTGGTCCATGTGAAGGCCCAGGTCAACTGGACCGGCCGGTCCTCGATGGAGGTCGGGGTACGGGTCCTCGCGGAGCGCTGGAACGAGTCCACGCCCGCGGTGCAGGTGGGCAGCGCGTACCTGGTGTTCGCCGCCGTCGACGAGAACGGCAGGCCGCGCAGCGTGCCGCCGGTGCTTCCGGAGACGGACAAGGACCGGCGGCGGTACCAGGAGGCGCAGATCCGGCGGACGCACCGGCTGGCACGGCGCCGGGCGATCATGGAGCTGCGGGAGAAGGCCGCGGCTGAGGGCTCTGACGCGGCCTGAGGGTGCGGGTCGTGTGTGGTTGCTCGCACCCACGCGGCGGAGCCGCATATTGATACAGCCCCGCGCCCCGAAGGGACGCGGGGAACTGCGCGACCAGCCATGACGAGCCCGCAGTCGACACACTGCACGTCGCGCGGAGCGCTCAGGCCCCGGCCGGGCAGACCGCCTGGTCACCGGTCAGCACGGAACCGCCCCCGGGCGGCGGCCCCGCCGCCGTACCCGGTACGGGGTGGACGGACCGGAAGTCCGAGCCCACGATCACCCGCATCATCGGTCCCTGCCCCGGCACCGCCCTCAGTTCCGCCCCCGGGAAGGCCGCCGACAGGGTGCGTACCGAATGGTCCCAGCGCGGGTCGTAGCTGAGCACCGTCCGCTCCGCCGTCGGCGCGTTCGTCGGCGACCCGGTCGTCGCGAAGCCCGCCGCCCGCAGGGCCGCGTCCACGGACTGCCCCAGCCCCGGCCGCCCGGTCCCGTTGAAGACCTGGACGTGCACCCGCCCCGGCGGCACGTCCACCGCCGCCCCCTTCGCCTCCTGCGCCTCCGGCGCCCGCTCCGCGGGCCGCGAGGTGATCGGCCGGTCCTCGCGCAGCGCCGCGAACAGCCGGTCGGCGGCCGCCTCGTCCCACTTCACGGTCGAGCCGAGGTGCGGCACGGGGAAGTCGACCACCCCGATCGGCACGGAGGTGAACTCCGCCGAGGAGGGTGCCAGGCTCCGCATCGCCTCGCCGAGCTCGACGAGCTGCGCCGTGCCGAACCCCCGGTCGGCGCGCATGGAGCCGATCACGGTGGAGGCCACGTCGTGGAACTTCACCGGGTTCAGCAGCACCCCGCTGCCCGCGACCCGGTGCATCAGCGCGGCGAGGAACCGCTGCTGCCGCTGCATCCGGCCCAGGTCGGCGGCCCCGTCGAGGTGCCGGGAGCGGACGTACTGCAGGGCCTGGCCGCCGTTGAGGCTGCTGGTGCCGACGGGAAGGTCGAGGCCGGTGTAGTCGTCCTTGAGCGGCTTCGGGGTGCACACCTGCACCCCGCCCACGGCGTCGACGGTCTTCATGAAGCTGGTGAAGTCGACCTCCAGGTAGTGGTCGAGGTGCACGCCGGTCAGCCGCTCGACCGCCCGCACGGTCAGCCCGGGCCCGCCCTCCGCGTAGGCGGCGTTGAGCTTCTGCGGGTGGACGGGGTGCACCCGGCCGTTCTCGTCGGTGTACTCGGGGATCTCGGTGTACGTGTCGCGCGGCAGGCTGACCACGCCGGCCCGGCTGCGGTCGGCGGAGAGGTGCACCAGCATCACGGTGTCGGTGCAGTGACAGGCCTCGCCGCCGAGGTGGTACGCGGTGCGCTCCTCCTCGGTGATCTTGTCGCGGCCGTCGGTGCCGACCAGCAGGAAGTTGGTGCCGCGGCTCACCCGGGGCCGGTCGGAGAGCCCGCTGAAGGGGTCGATGCGGCTGATGCCGCCGTCGATCCCGGCGACCAGTGCGTGCCCCAGCCCCCCGGCGGCCAGCACCGCGGCCGCCGCGCCCATGGCCATGCGCAGCCCCCAGCGCCGGTGGCGGGGGGCGCTGTGGCGGGGCCGGTTCGGGCGGGGGAAGCGGGCCGTTGCGGTCACGTCGGGACCTCCGCAGCGATCAGGAGGGGGCGGGGAGAAACCGGGCGGAAACCGCAAGAACCGTAGGCCCATACGATCAGCTGGCCGCGGCACCGCGCCGTCCGCGGGGGCCCGGCCACCCGGCCGGGGCGGGCCCGTGTCCCCCATTGGCGGTAACGTGACGAACGACCCCGTAGCCCTGTCCCCGAGGAACCATGCCAGTTCAGCAGCAGCCGCCCGCCGTTTCCGTGATCATGCCGGTGCTCAATGAGGAACGGCATCTGCGCACCTCCGTCCGGCACATCCTCGAGCAGGAGTATGCCGGGGAGCTGGAGGTGGTCATCGCCCTCGGACCGTCCACGGACCGCACGGACGAGATCGCCGCAGAGCTCGTGAAGGAGGACGCACGGGTCCATACCGTGCCGAATCCCACCGGACGCACCCCTGCCGCACTCAATGCCGCGATCAAGGCATCACGTCACCCGATCGTGGTACGGGTCGACGGGCACGGCATGCTGTCGCCCGACTACATCGCCACCGCGGTGCGGCTGCTGGAGGAGACCGGCGCGCAGAACGTCGGCGGCATCATGCACGCCGAGGGCGAGAACGCCTGGGAGCAGGCCGTCGCCGCGGCGATGACGTCGAAGATCGGCGTGGGCAACGCCGCCTTCCACACCGGCGGCGCGGCCGCCGCCGCCGAGACGGTGTACCTGGGCGTCTTCCGGCGCGAGGCGCTGGAGCGGCAGGGCGGGTACAACGAGGAGTTCATCCGCGCCCAGGACTGGGAGCTGAACTTCCGCATCCGCGAGGCCGGCGGGCTGATCTGGTTCTCGCCGGAGCTCAGGGTCTCGTACCGCCCCCGGCCCACGGTCCGGGCACTCGCCAAGCAGTACAAGGACTACGGCCGCTGGCGGCACGTCGTCGCCCGCTACCACCGCGGCTCGATCAACCTGCGCTATCTCGCCCCGCCGACCGCCGTGCTGGCCATCGCGGCCGGTGCCGTGGTGGGCGCGGCCGTCACCCCGTGGGGCTTCGTGGTGCCCGCCGGGTACCTGGCGGCCATCGCGGCCGGCTCGGTGCCGGCCGGCAAGGGGCTGCCGCTGAAGGCGCGGGCGCAGATCCCGGTCGCGCTGGCGACGATGCACATGTCGTGGGGCTTCGGCTTCCTCACCAGCCCGCGCTCGCTCGCGCAGCGCGTCATCGCCAGCCGCCGCCCGGCGGTCAGGCCGGGGGACTGACCGGGCCGGTCCTTCACCAGCGGTTGAGCGAATTGACCTTCATGCAGGCCGACTTGTCGTCGCCGTTGAGGGGGTCGGAGCTCTCGGGCGCCTTGTTGTCGCCCGGCTTCCGGGCGCCGTTCTTCGCGTCGGGCGACGTGGAGGGCGACGCCGAGGAGGCGGAGGCGTCCGGGGCGGGCTCGCCGCCGTCGCCGTTCGGGTAGACCGTCCCCTCCCGCCAGTCGCCGCCGACGACCAGGGTGGTCTGCTGCACCTCGGGCGACAGCCGCACCGCCGTCTCCGGCAGGCCGAGCGCCTTGGCGACGGTCAGGGCGTCGCTGCGCAGCGCGGCCCGCGGGTAGGTGATCGTCGTGTCGGCCTGCGCGCGGGGCGTGGAGTCGGAGACGGTCTTGGCGAAGCCCTGCTTGACCAGCAGGGCGGCGATGTCGGCGCCGCGCCCGGTGGCCGGCGGGAGGACGGCGGTGCCGGTGCCGTTGAAGACGGTCACCGGGATGTTCGCCTTGGCCGAGGCGGGAGCGGTGCCGGTGGCGCCGCCCTCGTCCTTCTTCTTGTCCTTGCCGTCCAGCGCGACGTCGTTGCGGACGAGCGAGAAGAGCTTGTCCGCGTCGCCGGGCTTCGGTATCACGTGGGCGTCGGGGTCCTGGGGGTCGGCGATCCACGGCATGGTGGTCATGGTGATCCGGCCGGAGGGCACCCGCTTGATGTCGTCGGCCAGGTCGTAGAGCTTCTTGACCGAGCCGAGGTCCTTGTCGACGGTCAGTGCCTTGGTGGCGGCCTCGGCGAGGCCGGTGAGCTGCGCCGGGTCGGAGAGCTTGGTGCCGGCCTTCAGCTGACGGACCATCGAGTTCATGTACAGGTGCTGGGCGTGGGTGCGGCCGATGTCGCTGCCGTCCTCGAAGCCGTGGCGGGTGCGCAGCCACTGCAGCGCCTGCTGGCCCTTGACCGTGTGCGTGCCCTTCGGCAGCCGCAGCCCGGACTTGTCGTCGTAGACGTTGGCGTCCACGCAGACCGGGACGCCGCCGACGGCGTCGGCCATGTTCACCACGCCGGAGAAGTCGATCATCATGAAGTGGTCGACGGGGATGCCCGTGAGCTCCTCCCAGGTGGCGACCGTGCAGCCCGGACCGCCGTTCACCAGGCTGGTGTTGATGATCTGCGACGTGGTCCCCTTGTAGACCTTGCCGCTGTCCGGGTCGGTGCACTTGGGGATCGTCACCCGGGTGTCGCGCGGGACGCTGATGACGGACATGTTGCTGCGGTCCGCCGAGACATGCACCAGCATCTGCACGTCGGCGAGCGGCGGCCGGTCGGCGTCGTCGCGGGCCCCGCCGAGGTCCTGGTTCTCCTTGCTGGCCCGGCTGTCGGACCCCAGCAGCAGAATGTTGATCGGACGCTGCCCCTCGGCGTTGGCGACGGACCGGTCGAGCTGCTTGTCGCCGAGGTTGAGGGCGCCCTTCCTGATGTTGTCGTTGAGGTGCTCGTAGTAGAACCACCCGCCGCCGGCCGCGGCGAGCACGGCCACGGACACCCCGAGGGCGGTCCGCCGCACTATGCGAAACGTCCGCTTCCGCTTGGCGTTCCCGCCGCCGTCCCCCGCGGGGCGGTCACCGGAGCCGCCGTCCCCGCCGGAGCCGCCGTCGGCCTGTGCGGGGACGTCCGCCTTCACGGGGCTTTCGGCCTGTCCGGGTATCTCGTCCTGCACCGCATCGCTCTGGCGCATCGGGCCTCCCCTGAAGTGGTGCGTGCGTCCGGCCCGATGGGCAGGCGTGTTGTGCCGGTTGGTGCACGGCGGTCTGTGTTACTGCATTATGCGGCGCGTAAATATGTTCGACGGACGTGCTGCCCTACTTGGCACACACGTTCTGGTCGTCGGCTTCCATCTTCTGCACGCCCTCCGGCGCCTTGGCGGGGGCCGGGGCCGAGACGGGGGTGCCCGCGCCCTTGAAGTCCGCGCCGAGCGTGAGCTTCATTTCCGCCTTCGGCGGCGCGTCGCCGCCGCTCTGCCGGAGGGCGTCCGCGGGCAGCCCCATGGCGTCGGCCAGCCGCCGGGCCTGGTCGGCCTGGTTGGGGGCGAACTCCAGGACCGTCTTGTCCACCTTGCCGCCCGTGGCGTTGCCGCCGTTGCTCGTGCGCGTCATGCCCTTGGAGTTCTGCATCCAGGCGACGGCCTCCTGCGCGGCGCCCATCCGGCGGCTGCCGTTGAAGACCCGCACCCTGACGTTCGCGGGTTCGGCCTTCGGGCCCTGCAGCAGCGCCTGCTGCTTGGCGTCCGCGTCCTCCTGGGCCTTCTTCTCCTTCTCCTTCACCTCGGTGAGGGAGACGTCCTGCCGCACCATGGCCAGCAGCGGGTCGGCCTTCGCCTTGTCCAGCACGACCGTCTTGTGCACCTTGCCGTCGGCGGGGTTGTCAATGACGGGCAGGGTGGCGAAAGTGATGTTCTTCAGGTTGACCTTGCTGAGCTCCTTGCCCAGGCTGGCCAGCTTGCCGACGGAGGAGATGCCGGTGTCGACGGTCAGCGACTTGGTGGCCGCGTCGCCGAGGTCGTAGAGCTTCTTCGGGTTGGTGAGGGTGTCGCCCGACTTCATCTTGCGGATCATCGAACTCAGGAACTGCTGCTGGAGCTTGATGCGGTCCAGGTCGCTCTCGAAGCCGACGCTGTGCCGGGTCCGGACGAACGCCAGCGCGTCCTCGCCCTGGATCTCGTGCCGGCCCTTGCTCAGCTTGAGGTGCGACTTGGGGTCGTCGATGTCCTTGCCGAGGCACACCTCGACGCCGCCGACCGCGGAGGAGAGCTCCTTGACGGCGTTGAAGTCGGCCATCATGAAGTGGGTGACCTTCAGGCCCGTCAGCTGCTCGACCGTCCGCCAGGTGCAGCCGGGGTCGCGGTCCTCCTGGCCCAGGCTCTCGTTGAAGCGGACGTTCTTGGAGCCGGGGATCGTCTTCGTCGCCCCGCCGGCCTTGGTGGGGCAGTCCGGGACGTCGGTGATCATGTCGCGGGGGATGGAGAGCGCGGTGGCGTTCGTCCGGTCCTCCGAGACGTGGAAGAGCACGGTGGTGTCGGCGTGGCCGACGCTCCCGTCGTCGCCGTAGCCGGTGTTGCCCTTGCCGGAGCGCTTGTCGGTGCCGATCACCAGGATGTTGACCGGGCCCTTGGTGACGGCCGCGTTGTCGATGCCGACGTCGACCTTGTCGATGTTGCCGTTCAGGTGCTCGTAGATCAGATACGCGCCGACCGAGCCGCCGACGAGGACGAAGGCCAGCGTGCCGCCCGTCCAGACCAGGGCCTTCTTCCTGCCGGTGCGTTTCTTCGGTTTGGGCCTGCGGCGGTCCGCGCCCGCCGCCTTGCCGCCGCCGGCGCGGCGGCCGGCAGCGCCGCTGCGCTGCCCGGGCACCGGGCGGGGGGCGGGACGGGTTCTCCGTGGGGCCGGGGCGGCGGGGGCCGACGGCTCCCCCGGCTCGTCGAGGCGCAGCTCATAGCTGCCGGTCTTGGGGTCGAACACCCACTGGTCGGCGGGGTCGATGCCACCCGCTCGCCCACGGCCTTGCGCGTCCACGGTCGCCTGAATCCTCCGTCGGGTGCCACCCGGCGCCCTTCCCCCTGGGACGCCCGATCACCTTCACGTCGTCTGTGCAGTGCGCGCCGAGCCGGCAGCGCGCACCGGATCGCTCACACTATCCGCCCAGTTCAGCGTCCAGCGACGCCGGGGACAAAATGCACTCCCCGACAACTGGGCGATCCCCCCGTTCCCTTCGCGGGTTGCGAACGCCTCGGCGAACGCGGGGGTGAAAGAGATGATCGCACCTTTTCGGCGGTGCTCAGCCGCAGATGCCGCGCGCCGCGGTCGTCCCCTGGTACGTGGGCGGGCCGTCGGGCCTGGTGGACGGCGTGGGAGCGGGCCCGGCGGTTTCCTGCGAACGCCCGCTCGCGGAGGGCGCCGTCGGCGCCGGGGGCAGCGCGGAACGGTGCGCCGCAGGGGGTTCGGGAGCGACGCCGGTCCCGCTCTCCGGAACGTCGACGGGATCGGGCTCGTCGTCCCGCGGACCCTGCGGCGGACGCCGTCCGCCCGGCTTGCCATCCGCCGGCCGGACGTGCTCGCTCACCGTCACGGGCCGGTCCATGCGCAGCTGTTCGAACAACTGGTCGGCATCCGGCTGGACGAGCTCGTCGCGGTCGGAGTTGTACGGGTACGGTTTGCGCGGCACCGTCAGGAACTGCACGTGATTGCTGGGGATGTTCCGCACGGTGCGCACCAGGTCGTACATCTTGCGCAGCGAGTCGAGCCCGGAGTCCGTGGTGAGCGACTTGGTGGCCGCGTCGAGCACCGGGTAGAGCCGGGTGGGGTTGAGCAGCACGCCGTCGCTCTGCATCTCCTGGAACAGGGCGCCCATGAACAGCTGCTGACGGCCCATCCGTTCGGTGTCGCTGCCGTCGCCGAGGCTGTAGCGGGCCCGGACGAAGCCCAGCGCCTGTTCCCCGTGCAGCACTTGGCGGCCGGCGGGCAGCCGCAGGTGCGCCTCGCGGTCGTCCACGGGCTTCTTCAGACAGACCTCGACCCCGTCGACCGAGTCGACCAGGCGCTTGAAACCGCTGAAGTCCAGGACGATGTGGTGGTCGATGCGGACCCGGCTGATGCCCTCGACGGTGCGGATGGTGCAGGCGGTGCCTGCGAGTTCGTACGCCCAGTTGAACTGCGCGAAGCGCTCGTTGGTGTAACCGCCGTCCGGCTTGCGGCAGCGGGGGATCGTGGCCATCAGGTCGCGGGGGAGGCTGACGGCGGTGGCGCTGCGCCGGTCGGCGGCCAGGTGCAGCAGGATCGTGGTGTCCGAGCGCTGGGTGCCGCTGTCCTCGCCGTACCGGGAGTTGCCGGCGCCGCTGCGGGTGTCGGAGCCGATGATCAGGATGTTCTGGGCGCCGTTGACCATGGCCTGCGGGCGCTCCTTCTCCCAGCGCCTGAGCTCCGCGGCGGTCTCGTCGTCGGTGTGGATGTTGCTGTTGAGCTGCTCGTAGAGCACCCAGCCGATCCCGGCCACGGCCAGCACCAGCAGCGCCATGCCCCCGGCCAGCGCGCGCAGCCAGCGCCGGCGCCGGGGCAGACCCGCCCTGCCGTCCGGCCCCCCGAAGAGGGGTCCGTCCGGCAGGCGGGGCCCGCCAGGGCTGTGGTTCACGGCTGACTGCGTCCTTCCCGCGCGGGGTCGGCGGCGTACCGTCGATCATCGCGCGGAACCGGCGGTCCGGCAGCGTCAGAGGGCCGTCACGGTGACGCGCTCGCTCGCGCGCCGCTGTTCCAGGCCGTCCGCGGGCAGCAGGCCGAGGTGCCGGCACAGCACGACCGAGCCGCCCGCGGCGAGCGGCGCGAACAGCCCGGCCGACAGGCCGTCCCAGCCGTCGTAGGACAGCCCCGACAGCAGCCGCGAGCCGGCTTCGAGGCCGAGCCTCCCCGCATCCGCACGGGCCCGCTCCACCAGCTCCGCGCCCGTGAGCTCCAGCCCGTCCACGGCGAGTGCCGGACCGTCGGGGTCCACGGGGGCGTACGGGGCGAAGCGGTCGCCCTGGCCGGGGACCTCGACGGCGTAGTCGAGGAAGCCCTGCGGCGCCTCGGGGAAGCGGCCGCCCAGGGGGCGCAGGGCCAGCGCGACGCGCTCGCCGGAGCAGGCGCGCGCCTGCTCCAGGGTGTCCGGCCCGCTGACGACCAGGTCGGCGGCGGCGGGGTCGCCGCCGGCGTCGGCGAGCACGCCCACCGAGGAGCAGGCGAGCAGCCAGACGGCCGTCTGCCAGTGGGCGGGCAGCAGCAGGGCGAGCCGGTCGCCGGGTTCGGCGGCGAGGTCGCCCTGCAGCAGATTGGCGGTCTTCGCCACCCAATTGGCGAAGGTGGCCACGGAGAGTTCCACGCGCTCGCCGGTGGCGTCGTCGTAGAAGGTGACCTGCGGGCGGGCCGGGTCCGCGGCGAGCGCGGAACGCAGCAGGTCGGCGGGGGTGCGGTCGGTGGCGTTCATCCGCGCCAGAGTACGCGGCCCAATGACTGACGGTCAGTCGGACGGCGGGTGTCCCGGGGCCGCTCCGGGCCGACATACCAGCAGTTGAGCAATGGACAGGAATGTCCCATTGTGTTCAGGTTTCTTCCATGCGTGGAATCCTCGTCACCCCCGCCGTCACCGCCTGTGCCGCCCTCGCCCTGCCGCTCCTGGCCCCGGCCTCCTCCGGGGCGGCGCCGCACCACGCGACCCGGCCGGAGAGGAGACCACCCGCCGCCCCCGCCGCGCCGGCCGGCCTGACGCGCTCGCTCCCGCTGGTCCCGCTCGGCACCGCCCGCCGCGCGTACGGCACGGCCTCCGGGACGGGCGGAATGGGCCTGCCGGCCCAGGAGGTCCGGCCTTTCTCGCTGATCGGCATCGTCTGGGACGACGCCGACACCGAGCTGCACGGCCGGGTCCAGGTCCGCACGCGCTCGACGGCCACCCGCGCCTGGTCGGGCTGGCAGGACATCCAGGCGCACGACGACGACCGCCCCGACCCCGACTCGGACGAGGGCCGCCACTCCAAGGTGCACGGCTCCACCGCACCGCTGTGGGTCGGCGCCTCCGACGCCGTCCAGGTACGGGTCCGCCCGGAGCCCTCGGCCGACCGGCAGCCCGCGGCCCACGGCGGCGGCCTGCCCAGGGGCATGCGCGCGGAACTCGTGGACCCGGGCCGCGACCCGGCCCCCGCGCCCGCCGGCGCCCACGGCCGGCGCAGCGTCACCCCGCCCGGCCCGGTCCCCGGCGGCGACAGCGAGAGCTCCTCCTCCGCCTCCGCGGCCAACGCCCCCCTGGCCCCGCTCGGCGCCACCGAGATCCCCGCCGCGGACCGCCCGGACGCCCAGCGGGACGTCGCCGCGGCGCACATCGGCATCGGGCACATCACTGCCGATGTGAACACGGAGGAGCCGGAGACCCAGGACGCGCCGGAGACGGCCCCCTCCCAGGACATCGCCAGCATCCCGCTGAGCCCCGAGACGGACCGCGGCACGGAGGAGAACGCCGACGACTCCGAGTCCGCGGGGCGCTACGTGGGCCCGCGCCCGCGCATCGTCACCCGGGCGGGCTGGGGGGCCGACGAGTCCATGCGCGAGCGGCAGTTCGCGTACACCAAGTCCGTCAAGGCGGCCTTCGTCCACCACACCGCCTCGGGCAACGGCTACAGCTGCTCCGAGTCCGCCTCCGTCATTCGCGGTATCTACCGCTACCACGTCGTGAGCAGCGGCTGGCGGGACATCGGCTACAACTTCCTCGTCGACAAGTGCGGCACGGTCTACGAAGGCCGGGCGGGCGGCGTGGCCAAGGCCGTCAAGGGCGCTCACACGCTCGGTTTCAACACCAACAGCATGGGCATCGCCGTGATCGGCACGTTCAGCAAGAACAGCGCCCCCGGCGCGGCCGTGGACGCCGTGGCCAAGCTCGCCGCGTGGAAGCTGGGCCTCTTCGGCATCAACCCCAAGGGGTCGGTGTCCCTGGTCTCGGGAGGCGGCAACCTCTACAAGAAGGGCACCACCGTCAAGATCAAGGCGATTTCGGGGCACCGCGACGGCTATGCCACGGAATGCCCCGGTGACAAGCTGTACTCCCGTCTCGGCACCATCCGTTCCACCGCCGCCCGGCTCCAGGGCCGCTGACCGGCGCGAAGCGGACTCGAACGTTCTGCATACACTGGCCGCCGTTCACGGCCCGGCCCCAGCAGGAAGCAGAGACAACAGTTGACTTCTTCGCCAGAAGCGATCCTCCTGGTCGGCGGCAAGGGCACGCGGCTGCGCCCGCTCACGGTGCACACGCCCAAGCCGATGGTCCCGGCGGCGGGCGTCCCGTTCCTCACCCACCAGCTCGCGCGGGCCCGCGCGGCCGGGATCGAGCACATCGTGATGGCCACGTCCTACCTGGCCGAGGTCTTCGAGCCGTACTTCGGCGACGGCTCCGCCCTGGGCCTGCACCTGGAGTACGTCACGGAGGAGGAGCCGCTGGGCACCGGCGGGGCCATCCGCAACGTCGCCCCGCGCCTGCACTCGGGCCCCGACGACCCGGTCCTGATCTTCAACGGGGACATCCTCACGGGCCTGGACATCGAGGCCCTGGTGGAGACGCACCGCACCGCGAACGCGGACGTCTCGCTCCACCTCACCCGGGTGGCGGACCCGCGCGCCTTCGGCCTGGTCCCCACGGACGGAACGGGAAGGGTCACGGCCTTCCTGGAAAAGCCGCAGACCCCCGAAGAAATCGTCACGGACCAGATCAACGCCGGGGCGTACGTCTTCAACCGCTCGGTGATCGACACGATCCCCGCGGGCCGCCCGGTATCGGTCGAACGCGAAACGTTTCCGGACCTCCTCTCCTCGGGCGCCCACCTGCAGGGCATGGTCGACTCCACCTACTGGCTGGACCTGGGCACCCCGCAGGCCTTCGTGCGCGGCTCGGCGGACCTGGTCCTCGGCCGCGCCCCGTCCCCGGCGGTGCCGGGCCGGTGCGGGGAGCACCTGGTGCTGGGCGATGCGCAGGTGGCGCAGGACGCCAAGCTGATGGGCGGCACGGTGATCGGCAAGGGCGCACGGGTGGCGCCCGGGGCGCGCATCGAGGGCAGCACGGTCATGGACGGCGCGGTCGTGGAGGCGGGCGCCCAGGTGACGGACTCGCTCATCGGCGCAGGCGCCCGCGTGGGAGCCCGCTGCGTGCTGGACGGCGCGGTCATCGGTGACAACGCGAGCATCGGCGCGGACAACGAACTGCGAGCGGGAGCCCGCATCTGGTGCGACGCGGTGATCCCACAGGGGGCGATCCGCTTCTCGTCGGACCAGTAACCGCCGCCGATCCCCTTCGGGGCACGGACGTACCCTGGCCGAATGACCACCCGCACGTGGACCCCGCCGGGCCCGTACGACCCTGGGCGCACACTGGGCGTCCTGGCGAGGGGCCCCGGCGACCCCGCGTACCGGGTGGCGCCGGACGGCTCGATCTGGCGGGCGAGCCGCACGCCGGCGGGGGCGGGAACGCTCCGCATGACTGCCGAAGGCGACCGCATCAGGGCGGAGGCGTGGGGCCCGGGATCGGACTGGCTCCTGGACGGCCTCCCCACCCTCCTGGGCGCGGAGGACACCCCGGAAGCGTTCGTCCCCCGCCACCGCCTGCTCCACGAGGCACACCGCCGCAACCCGGGCCTGCGGCTGGCGCGTACGGGCCTGGTCCTGGAATCGCTGATCCCGGCGATCCTGGAGCAGAAGGTGACCAGCGACGAGGCGTACAGAGCGTGGCGCCTGCTGCTCCAGCGCCACGGCGACAGGGCCCCGGGCCCGCTGCCGGGCCTGTACGTGATGCCGGACCCGGGAAGCTGGGCCCTGATCCCGTCGTGGGAGTGGCACAAGGCCGGGGTGGACACCAAACGAGCGTCGACGATCATCCGCGCCGCCCGCGTGGCGCCCCGCCTGGAGGAGGCAGCGGCGATGCCGGGGCCGCAGGCGGAGGCGCGCCTCCGGAAGATCCCGGGCATCGGCCCGTGGACGGCGGCGGAGACGCTGCAGCGCAGCAACGGCGCGGCGGATGCGGTGACGACGGGCGACCTGCACCTGCCGAAGCTGATCGGCTACGCCCTCACGGGAGCCAGGGGCACCGACGACGCCGGAATGCTGGAACTGCTCGCTCCGTACGAGGGCCAGCGCCACCGGGCATGCCGCCTGATCCTCCTGACGGCCCCGGTACCGCCCAGGAGAGCCCCCCGCTTCCCGGTGGGGAACATCGCGCGCCTCTGACGCCCGAATCACAGGCGACGCGAGGGGGCGGGGCGGGGGCGGGGCGGGCCCTGGAGAGGGACGTAAAAACTTTTTGTGGCAAGTGCGGGGCGCCCCACCCGTGGACCAGGGCTGCCGCAAAAAGTTCAGTCCCCGGAAGGGCCCGCCCCGCTCCCGCCCCACCCCCGCCCCATGGACTACCGCACCTCGACGAACGCCTCCGCATCCCGCGCGGCCCGCGCCGCAGGCGCACCGGCCGGCCGGCCCACTGCAACGGCCCCCATCGGGTCCCAGCCCTCCGGCAGCTCCAGGGCGTCCCGCACCACGTCACGGCAGAACATCGTCGACGAGACCCAGGCCGAGCCCAGCCCCTCCCCGGCAAGCGCCACCAGGAAGTTCTGCACCCCGGCCCCGGCCGCGACGACGAACATCTCCCGTTCCGCGGCGGCCCGGCGGGCATCGGGATAGGCATGCGAGCCGTCCATCACGAGACAAGGCACCACCAGACAGGGAGCCTTCCGCAGCACGTCCCCCCGCCGCACCCGCTTGGCGATGGCCTCCTCGGACCGCCCGTCCGCCCGCAGGTCCGCGATCCACGCGTCCCGCATCGCGTCGAGCAGCCGCACCCGCGCCTCCTCGGACTCGAGCAGCACGAACCGCCACGGCGTGGTGTGATGCGGCGCCGGCGCCGTGACAGCCGCCGCGACGGCCCGCCGGACGGCCCCCGGATCCACCGGCACGTCGGGAAGGAACTCCCGCACGGTCCGCCGCAGCGTCACCGCCTCCCGCACGGCCTCGGAGGTCCCCAGCCGGAACATGTCACCGGCCGCACCACGCACCAACTCCTGCGCCCCGGAGCCGTCGTACTCACCCCCCACCACATGCGCCAGCCCCCGCACCACGGCCACCGGCAGCCCCCCGGCCTTGCCCTTGACCAGGTCCCCGGCGGCGGCGAGCTCGTCGGCGGTGGCCACCACGGTCACCCCGAGCTCGTTCCCGTGCGCATCGACGGCACCGCGCAGATCCTCCAGGACCCGCACCCCGGCGGTCCCGATGGCGACGTCGGTCAGCCCGCTGCGCCACGGCCGCCCGAACGTGTCGGTGATGACGACGCCGACCGTCACCCCGAGCGCGTCCCGCAGCCCGTCCCGGATCCGCCGCGCGGAGGCGTCGGGATCCTCGGGCAGCAACAGAACGGTGCCGGAAGGCGTGTTGGAGGCGTCGACACCGGCAGCGGCCATCACGAAACCCTGCCGGTTCTCGACGATGCGCAGCGTGCCGCGCCGCGCCACGACCCGCACGGTCTCGGAATCGATCGCCGCCTGGCGGTCCTCGGCGAGGACGACGCGTCCCTCGGCCTTGCTGACGATCTTCGAGGTGACGATGACGACGTCGCCGTCGAGCAGCCCGGGCAGCCCGTCACCCACGACCGACGAGGCGATGAGCTTGGCGAGATCGTCCCCGCCCTGCACCTCGGGAATCCCGGGAAGCGCCCACACCCGAATGGCCGGAACGTTCATGCGCCCCGCACCTCCTCGGCCAGTGCCAGCGCCTCGGAGGCCATCCGGGCGGTGGCCGGGACATCGGTCATCATGAGCGGCACGGCCCGGCACCGGATCCCGGCGGCCTCGACGTCCGCGACGGCCCCGGCGTCGACCGTGTCGACGAGCCACCCGTCCAGCAACCCGGCCCCGTAGTGCCGGGCGACGGCCGCAGCGGTGGACTCGACGCCCACGGCGGCGAGGACCTTGTCGGCCATGCCGCGCACGGGCGCGTCCCCGACGATGGGGGAGAGGCCGACGACGGGTGCCCCGGCGTCGGCGACGGCCTCGCGGACGCCGGGCACGGACAGGATGGTGCCGATGCTGACGACGGGGTTGGACGGCGGGAAGAGCACGACGTCCGCGGCGGCGAGGGCCTCCAGCACCCCGGGCGCGGGCTTGGCCTGCTCGGCCCCCACGGGAACGATCGCGTGGGCGGGCACGGAGGCCCGCATCCGCACCCAGTACTCCTGGAAGTGCACGGCCTTGCGGCCGCCTTCGCCGTCGGCGCTGTCGACGAGGACGTGGGTCTCCACCCGGTCGTCACTCATCGGCAGCAGCCGCACGCCCGGCTGCCAGCGCGCGCTCAGCGCCTCGGTGACGGCGCTGAGCGGGTACCCGGCGCCGAGCATCTGCGTCCGCACGATGTGCGTGGCGAAGTCGCGGTCGCCGAGCCCGAACCACTCGGGCCCCACGCCGTAGGCCGCCAGCTCCTCCTTCACGGCGAAGGTCTCGCCGGCCCGGCCCCACCCCTGCTCCTCGTGGATGCCGCCGCCGAGGGTGTACATCACGGTGTCGAGGTCGGGGCAGACCTTGAGGCCGAAGAGGTGGATGTCGTCGCCGGTGTTGCCGATGACGGTGATGTCGGCGTCGGGAGCTGCTGACTTGAGGCCGCGGAGGAAGCGGGCGCCCCCGATCCCGCCGGCCAGAACCACAATGCGCTGCTGCATGCCTGCAGTCTGTCAGCCGCTACGAACCGCCCTGAAGAGCGGTCCGGGCGTGGCCTGTTCCGGCCGGGGGGAGAGCGCACTGCGGCAGCCCGGCCTGCGGCCGGTGCATCGGCATCTCGGTGAGCCCGGGGAAGTAGACGTGCAGGCTCACGGCGGGTTCGAGCGAGTCGTTGAGCACCTCGTGCGCGTAGCCGGGGGCGAAGACCCGCTGGGCCCCGGCGGGGAGCCGGCGCCGCACCGCGCCGGCGGCCTCGGTGAGCTCACCCTGCACCACGGTCAGTACGCCGGACGAAGGCCCGTGGCCGTGCAGCCCGCTGCCCTGCCCGGGCACCCAGCTGAGCAGCCAGACCTCGTACCCGGGCCCGGTGCGCAGCCGGTGGTACCAGCGGCTGACGGCGTCGTAGCGCACGAGGTGCGCCCAGGCGGCGCGCTCGGCGGCGAGGGTACGGGCCAGCCCGGCGAACTCGGCGACGGTGGCGGGGTGGGCGGCGGGCGGGGGCATCAGGTGCGGGACGGCGAGGGGGTCGCCGGCGATCTGGACGTCGCTGTTCATGAAAGGTGTTCCTCAGGGGGAAGAAAAACCGGGCCGACGCCGCACGGCACACGACGAACGGGTGTGCGAAAACGCCGGAAAGGATCCGGAAGGGTCAGCTGGAGCGGAGGCGAAAGCGCGTACGCATCAACAGCTGGAACAGCGACAGCGCGCCTGAACAGCACAGCGGGACCCGTAGGCACGGGTCAGGCTGAGGTTCCCCAGAGGGAGGGAGGTCGCTGGCATGCCACCAAGGAGACCGGGCCACCGGCCCCGCTGTCAACTGGATGTCTGTTTTGACGATATTGGTTCACCTCTTCCGGTAGTCGAAAGGGGCAAAGGGTTTGTGCCGTCGTAATGCCGGACAGGTGGCGCACCGTCCGGGTCGCCATCGGGCTTCCCGGACCGTGCTGCAACTGGGATCGACCCCCTCGGCGTCCTCCCTTGCGGAAGGGGGAAGCGAGGTCCCTGTGACGAGTGGGAGATGTGTCCACTCTTGTGTTGGTTTGGCAACTTTACGCTCAGCCTTGGTTCCGCAGAGTGAATAAGGGGCCCAATAGCAGATCCCGGCTTGACTGCCCCGGATCGCCGCACTTGTAATTTCACTCGTGTCGTTCTGTCGCACCTGATAGCGGCAGCACACGGGGACGCAATGACAGACGAGGGGCGCACATGACCGAGCTGTTCCAGCAACTGCTGGTCGAGGAGGCGGACGAGGAGCTCGGCTGGCAGGAGCGCGCACTGTGCGCTCAGACCGACCCCGAGTCCTTCTTTCCCGAAAAGGGCGGATCCACGCGCGAGGCGAAAAAAGTATGCCTGGCCTGTGAAGTCCGTTCCGAGTGCCTTGAATATGCCTTGGCCAATGATGAACGCTTTGGCATCTGGGGCGGATTGTCCGAACGTGAACGCCGCCGCCTCAAGAAGGCCGCGGTCTGACGGTCGCCGGTCCACGACCGACGCACGAGTCACGAACTGACGCGATGTCTTGTACAAGGCCGGCCCAGGGGACTGAAGGACCATCCGGTCCGAGCACTCCCGCCGCACCATCCGCAACACCGTCCATAGCGAACAGTCCGCCTCCCGCGCCCCGCAAGCGGGAGGCGGACTGCTGTGTGCGGAGCCACTAGGGTGGGTTCCTCGACGACGCACCGTGCGGCCGCGGCAGTGCCCTTCCGGGCCCGCCGGACCCGCCCGCGTCCACCGCAGCAGTCCAGCACCGCAGTCCTCCGGGGGTGACCCGGGGACGCCCGGCCGGAGGGCCTGTACCTCGATGTCCGTGCACAGCACTACGGCGAACCGCTTCCCCGCCGGCTCCTTGTCCGACCACACGGTTCCCCCGGCGTTCCCGCGCCACGTGGTCACCGCCGTGCTCGTCGCCCACGACGGCGCCCGCTGGCTGCCCGACGCCCTCGCCGGACTGCTCGGCCAGGAACGGCCCGTGCAGAACGCCGTGGCCGCCGACACCGGCAGCGCCGACGACTCCGCCCGGCTGCTCGCCGAAGCCCTCGGCGACGACCGCGTCCTGCACCTCGCCCGCCGCGCCGGCTTCGGCACGGCCGTCGACGAGGCCGTCCGCGCCGCCCCCGTGCCCACCGCCGACGAGCTGCCGTACCTGCGCAGGTCCAGCGGCTGGGACCCGGTCGGCCGCACCTGGAGCGAGGACGACGACGGCGCGTACACCGCCGACCTCGAACCCGTGCAGTGGCTCTGGCTGCTGCACGACGACTGCGCCCCCGAGCCCGGCGCGCTGCACGAACTGCTGCGCGTGGCCGACGCCGAGATCACCGCGGGCCGGCCCGCCGCCGTCATCGGCCCCAAGCTGCGCAGCTGGTACGACCGCAGGCAGCTGCTGGAGGTCGGCGTCTCCATCGCCCGCAGCGGCCGCCGCTGGACGGGCCTGGAGCGCCGCGAGCAGGACCAGGGCCAGCACGACCAGGTCCGTCAGGTGCTCGCCGTCTCCTCCGCCGGCATGCTCGTCCGGCGCGACGTGTGGGAGCAGCTCGGCGGCTTCGACCAGCGTCTGCCGCTCATGCGCGACGACGTCGACCTGTGCTGGCGCGCCACCGCCGCCGGACACCGCGTGCTCGTCGCCCCCGAGGCCGTGCTGCGGCACGCCGAGGCGGCCGCCCGCGAGCGCCGTCCGGTCGACTGCGCGGGTCGCAAGCCGGCCGACCCGCACAAGGTCGACAAGGCCGGCGCCGTCTACACGCTCCTCGCCAACACCCGCGGCGCCCTGCTGCCGTACGTGATGCTGCGGGTCGTCCTCAGCACCCTGCTGCGCACCCTGGGCTACCTCGTGGGCAAGGCCCCCGGGCAGGCGCTCGACGAGGTCGCGGGGCTCATGGCCACGCTGCTGCGCCCCGGGCGCATCCGCGCCGCGCGCAAGCGGCGCGGGCAGCCGTCCGTCACGGCCGGCGAACTGCGGGCCCTCTTCCCGCCGCCGGGCGCGACCGTCCGCGCCACCGTCGAGCAGCTCGCGAGCGACTTCGGCGCCGGGAAGGACGACGGGGCCTCCTCCGCCGGACGCCACGGGGCCGTCGAATCGGGACCGGGCGGGGACGACGCCGACTACCTGGAGATCGAGCAGTTCGCCCGGCTCCGGCGCATCGCCCGCAAGCCCGCCCCCGTCCTCTTCACCGTCCTGCTGCTCGTCTCCGCCATCGCCTGCCGCGGCCTGTACGGCGGCGGAGCGCTCTCCGGCGGCGCGCTGCTGCCCGTACCGGACGGCGGGTCCGCCCTGTGGGCGAGCTACACCGGCGGCTGGCATCCGGTCGGCACCGGCACCACCGCCGGGGCGCCGCCCTATCTGGCCGTCCTGGCCGCCCTGTCGACGTTCTTCCTCGGCTCCACGAGCTTCACCCTCACCCTGCTGCTGGTCTGCTCGGTGCCGCTGGCCGGTCTCACCGCCTACTTCGCCTCACGCCCGCTGGTCGACTCCCGGCTGCTGCGCGCCTGGGCGAGCGTGGCCTATGCCTTCCTGCCCGCCGCCACCGGCGCCCTCGCGACCGGCCGGCTGGGCACCGCCGTGCTGGCCGTCGTGCTGCCGCTCATGGCGCGGGCGGCGGTCACCGCAGCGGGCCTCGGCACCGCAGGGGCCCGCCCCTCGTGGCGGGCGTGCTGGACGTACGCGCTCCTGCTGACCGTCACCATGTCCTTCACGCCGGTCGTCTGGCCGCTCGCGGCCCTGCTCGGCCTCGGCGTGCTCGTCCTGCGCTGTGTGCGCGGCGGCGCGGGACAGCTGACCGTGCAGGGGCCGCGGCTGCTCGCCGTGCTCCTCACACCGGTCGTCGTACTGGCCCCCTGGTCGCTCGGACTGTTCACGCATCCGGCGCGCTTCCTCGGTCAGGCGGGACTGGACCTGGGGCACGGATCCGCCTCACCGCTCGGACTGCTCACCGGCGACCCCGGCGGGCCGAAAACCGGTGCGTTCCTGCTCACCGGTGTCGTGCTCGCCGCGCTGGCCGCGCTGCTGCGCAGCGACCGGCAGTTCGCGGTCCGCACGGCCTGGGCCGTGGCACTGACCGGTCTGCTGTGCGCGGTGCTGGGCAACCGGACAGCCTGGGCCGGTCCCGCCACCCTGGTCTACGGACTGGCGCTCGTCGCGGCGGCCGTCGTCGGCGCCGAGGGCGCCCGGGAGCGGGTGGCGGCGCAGAGCTTCGGCTGGCGGCAGCCGCTCGCGGGCCTCATCGTGCTCGCCGCCGGGGCCGCACCGCTCGTCGCCGCCGTCGCCTGGACGGTCGTCGGCGCGGACGGGCCGCTGGCGCGCCGCGACCCGGCGCAGGTGCCCGCGTTCGTCGCCGAGGAGTCCGGCACCCGCGACCAGGCCCGCACCCTGGTGCTCGGCGGGGACGCCGCACACATCACGTACACGCTCGTCCGCGGCGCCGGGGCACGCATGGGCGACGCCGAACTGAGCGAGGCCGCGGGCCGCGACGGACGGCTCGACTCCGTCGTGGCGCACCTGATCGGCGGCTCCGGCGCCGATCAGGCGGGCCGCCTCGGCGACTACGCGGTCGGCTACGTCCTCGTGCGCGACAACGACAGCGCGACCGCCCGCACGGTCCGCGTCCTGGACAGCACCCCCGGGCTGACCCGGCTGAGCCAGGAGGGCCACACGGCGCTGTGGCGGGTCGACCGGCGGGTCGCCCGCGTGACGGTCGTCGGCGGCACGCAGCAGGACAGCGGCCTTCCGGTCCCCGTCGCCGCCGGGCCGGTCACGGCCCGGGCCACGCTGCCGGCCGGCCCCGCGGGCCGCGTGCTGCGGATCGCCGACAAGGCCGCGCCCGGCTGGAAGGCCACGCTGAACGGCAAGGCCCTCAAGCGCACCACGGTCGACGGCTGGGCCCAGGGCTTCGCCCTCCCCGCGGGCGGCGGCAAGCTGTCGCTGACGTACGAGACCCCGGTGGCGCACACGGCGTGGATGTGGGGGCAGGGCCTGCTGGCGCTCCTCCTGGTGGTCCTCGCCCTCCCGGGCCGCCGGCGCCGGGTCGACGACGACCTGCCGGAGGCCGACGCCGCGCCCGCCGCCGCACCGGCCGCCGCGACCGTGCCGGAGCAGCCCGTGCCGGGGGAGGGCCGCCGGGCCCGCCGTCTGCGC
>NZ_JBKIWN010000139.1:0-78680 GCF_058146165.1 Streptomyces sp. AM25
CTACGCCGCCGACAAGTACGGCTCCATGGACAGCGTCAACTCCGCCTACTAAGAGTCGCCAGACCGGCATACAAGGGCGGCAGCACCCCGATCGGGGGAGCTGCCGCCCTTCCGTGTCCGTTCACCCCCCGAGGGGGAATGCCTCGAACGTGCGGACAAGAATCGTTCGAGTGAGCTCGCCTGTTTCCGGCCGCCTCCGGGCCGCCCTCGCCTGTGCCGCCGCCCTGCTCCTCGCGGGCACGCTGTCCGGTTGCTCGAACGGTTCGACGGGTTCGTCCCACCCCTCCGGACCGGAGACATCCGCTCCTACCCACAGCACCGCGCCCGACGCCGACGCCTACCGCCGCTGGGGTCTCGACAAGCCCCTCGCGCCCCCGCCCGCGCCGCCGTCCGCCCGGCTGACCGCGACGGTGAAGCCCGGCGGGCCCCCGCAGGTCGTCCGGCGGGTGCGGACCACCGACAAGGTCGTCTTCCTCACCTTCGACGACGGGGCCGAGAAGGACCCGGAATTCGTGAGGATGACCAAGGACCTGAAGCTGCCGTTCACGATGTTCCTGACGGACGGCATCGCCCGCTCCGGCAGCGGCTACGGCTACTTCGACGAGCTCCGCGCCGCGGGCCCCGCCCCCGGCAACGCCGTGCAGAACCACACCCTCACCCACCCCAACCTGCGCACCCTCTCCGCCGAGGCGCAGCGCAAGGAGATCTGCGGGCAGCAGGACATCCTGGAGAAGCGGTTCGGCACCCGCCCCGTCCTCTTCCGGCCCCCGTACGGCAACTACAACGACCAGACCCTCGCCGTGGCGGGCGGCTGCGGGGTGCGCGCGGTCGTCCTGTGGGAGGCCACGATGCAGATCAACGACATGCGCTACGCGGAGGGGGGCGGACTGCACCCCGGCGACATCGTGCTCGCCCACTTCCGCGGCCCGTCCGAGCTCAAGGGCACGACGATGACGCAGATGGTGACGAACATGCTGCGCAGCATCCAGAAACAGGGCTACACGGTGGCGAGACTGGAGGACTACGTCTAGATCGCGCCCCGTAAGGGGCGCGGGGCTCTGCTGGATTTGCGGCTCCGCCGCGTGGGCGCGACCAGCCCCCGACAACCCGCAGCCGACAAACCGCCCCCCGGCAGGGGAGTAGGCACCCCACCCCCCGGGTAGATCATGGCTCGCCGCACGGCGAATTGGCACTCCGCTTGACCGAGTGCTAACCGCGTCATAGTCTCGGCTCCGTTGGCACTCTCCACCGGTGAGTGCCAAACACAGCGACGGGCAGGTCCGGCACCCGCGACGACGGAACCACCTGGTCGCCACCTCAGACAATTGACCCCGTGAGATCTCCGAAGGGGGAGGTCGGATCGTGACGACCGCCAGCTCCAAGGTTGCCATCAAGCCGCTTGAGGACCGCATCGTGGTCCAGCCGCTCGACGCCGAGCAGACCACGGCCTCCGGCCTGGTCATCCCGGACACCGCGAAGGAGAAGCCCCAGGAGGGTGCCGTCCTCGCCGTCGGTCCGGGCCGCTTCGAGAACGGCGAGCGCCTGCCGCTCGACGTCAAGGTCGGCGACGTCGTGCTCTACAGCAAGTACGGCGGCACCGAGGTGAAGTACAACGGCGACGAGTACCTCGTCCTCTCGGCTCGCGACGTGCTCGCGATCATCGAGAAGTAATTCACCCCGAAGCCACAGGCTTTCGAGGCTTTTGACTGCGCCCCTGGTTCCCGTGCCTGCAGAGCCGGGCGCCGGGGGCGCAGTTCGTTTGCGAGATACGGCGAAGGATACGTAACCCATGGCCAAGACCCTGAAGTTCGACGAGGACGCCCGTCGCGCCCTTGAGCGCGGCGTCAACAAGCTCGCCGACACCGTGAAGGTGACGATCGGTCCCAAGGGCCGCAACGTCGTCATCGACAAGAAGTTCGGCGCTCCCACCATCACCAACGACGGTGTGACCATCGCCCGCGAGGTCGAGCTCGACGACGCGTACGAGAACCTGGGCGCCCAGCTCGTCAAGGAGGTGGCGACCAAGACCAACGACATCGCGGGCGACGGCACCACCACCGCCACCGTGCTGGCCCAGGCGCTGGTCCGCGAGGGTCTGCGCAACGTCGCCGCCGGTGCCTCCCCGGCCTCCCTGAAGAAGGGCATCGACGCCGCGGTCAAGGCCGTCTCCGACGAGCTGCTCGCGACCTCCCGCCCGATCGACTCCAAGACCGACATCGCCGCCGTGGCCGCGCTGTCCGCCCAGGACAAGCAGGTCGGCGAGCTCATCGCCGAGGCGATGGACAAGGTCGGCAAGGACGGTGTCATCACCGTCGAGGAGTCCAACACCTTCGGTCTGGAGCTGGACTTCACCGAGGGCATGGCCTTCGACAAGGGCTACCTGTCGCCGTACATGGTCAGCGACCAGGAGCGTATGGAGGCCGTCCTCGACGACCCGTACATCCTGATCCACCAGGGCAAGATCGCCTCGATCCAGGACCTGCTGCCGCTGCTGGAGAAGGTCATCCAGGCCGGTGCCTCCAAGCCGCTGCTGATCATCGCCGAGGACGTCGAGGGCGAGGCCCTGTCGACCCTCGTCGTCAACAAGATCCGCGGCACCTTCAACGCCGTCGCCGTCAAGGCGCCCGGCTTCGGCGACCGCCGCAAGGCGATGCTCGGCGACATGGCCACCCTCACCGGCGGCACCGTCGTCGCCGAGGAGGTCGGCCTCAAGCTCGACCAGGTCGGCCTGGACGTGCTGGGCACCGCCCGCCGCGTGACGATCACCAAGGACGACACCACCATCGTCGACGGCGGCGGCAACTCCGCCGACGTCGCGGGCCGCGTCGCCCAGATCAAGGCCGAGATCGAGGCCACGGACTCCGACTGGGACCGTGAGAAGCTCCAGGAGCGCCTCGCCAAGCTCGCCGGCGGCGTCTGCGTGATCCGCGTGGGTGCGGCCACCGAGGTCGAGCTCAAGGAGAAGAAGCACCGTCTGGAGGACGCCATCTCCGCGACCCGCGCCGCGGTCGAGGAGGGCATCGTCTCCGGTGGCGGTTCCGCTCTGGTCCACGCCGCCAAGGTGCTGGAGGGCGGCCTGGGCAAGGAGGGCGACGAGGCCACCGGTGTCGCCGTCGTCCGCCGCGCCGTCGTCGAGCCGCTGCGCTGGATCGCCGAGAACGCGGGCCTCGAGGGCTACGTCATCACCTCCAAGGTCGCCGAGCTGGACAAGGGCCAGGGCTTCAACGCCGCGACCGGCGAGTACGGCGACCTGGTGAAGGCCGGCGTCATCGACCCGGTCAAGGTCACCCGCTCCGCCCTGGAGAACGCCGCGTCCATCGCCTCCCTGCTGCTCACGACCGAGACCCTGGTCGTCGAGAAGAAGGAAGAGGAGCCCGCCGAGGCCGGCCACGGCCACGGTCACGCGCACTGATGCCTCTCCGCACACCCGAGGCCCGGCACCCCGCACAGGGGGCCGGGCCTCCGGCCTGTCACGACTGCGGCGGGCGGCCTGCCGTCAGCGGGTCGGCCCGTACTTGCGGCCGGAGACGGACGTCATCCGGCCGAGCGCCCCGCGCGGCACGATCTTCGTCAGTCCGGCCAGCGCCTTGTAGCGCGGATCCGGTACGGACAGCGACTTCCCGCGCGCCAGGTCCTTGAGCGCGGCGTCCACCAGCCGGTCGGCGTCGAGCCACAGCCAGCCGGGGATGTTGTCCGTCCCCATCCCCGCCCGCTCGTGGAACTCCGTCCGGACGAAACCGGGGCACAGCGCCATCAGCCGCACCCCGCTCCCCGCCAGGTCCCGCGCGGCGCCCTGCGTGAACTGCACGACCCACGCCTTGCTCGCGCCGTAGGTGCCCCGCGGGACGAACGCGGCCACCGACGCCACGTTCACCACGCCACCGCGCCTGCGCTCCCGCATCACGCCCACCGCGGCCGAGGTCAGCCGCAGCACCGCCTCGCAGTGCACCTTGAGCATCTTGAGCTCGTCGGCCATCGGCACGTCGAGGAAGGCGCCCTTGTTGCCGAATCCCGCGTTGTTGACCAGCAGGTCCACCGGATGCTTCCGGTCCGCGAGCCGCTTCTCGACCGCGGCGATGCCCGCGTCCTCCGCCAGGTCGGCGCGCAGCACCTCGGCCTCCACGCCGTGCCGGTCGTGCAGCTCGGTCGCCTGCTCGTGCAGCCGTTTCTCGTCGCGGGCCACGAGTACGAGGTTGTGCCCGTCGGCTGCGAGGCGCCGTGCAAAGGCCGCGCCGATGCCCGCGGTTGCTCCCGTGATCAGTGCAGTCGTCATACGGGAACGTTAGTGCTCGCCGCCCCCTCGCGGCTGCCTTCCGGCGGCTCCTTTCCCCCCTCCGGGCCCGCCGCTTGACGGGCCGTCCACTCGGCGGCCTTCCGCCGGGTCTCGTCGGGCAGCGCCTCGCCGGCCGCCAGGACGCGGGGCAGCAGGGCGCGTTCGGTGGTGAGCGCACGGAAGACGAAGGAGACGGACACCTCGTGCTCCGGCCGGTGCACGACGGTCACCGGGTCGCCCGCGCGGATCTCGCCCGGCTCGACGACCCGCAGATACGCGCCCGGCGCGGCGGCCTGCGTGAACCGCCTGACCCAGCCCGTCTCGCCCAGCCAGTCGGCGAACGTGCGGCAGGGGATGCGCGGCGCGGAGACCTCCAGCACCAGATCCCGCCCGATGCGCCAGCGCTCGCCGATGCGGGCGCCGCTGACGTCGACCCCGGCGGTGGTGAGGTTCTCGCCGAAGGAGCCGGGCGGCAGGGTGCGCCCCAACTCCCGCTCCCAGCCGTCGAGATCCTCGCGGGCGAAGGCGTAGACGGCCTGGTCGTTCCCGCCGTGGTGCTCGAGGTGGACCACCTCGTCACCGGCCAGGCCGCTGCCCGCGGTGCCCTTCGGGCCGGGGGCGGCCACCGCGACCGGGCCCGTCACGGGCCGCTTGTCGATGCCGGTGCCGATGCCGCCGGCGAAGCCCGGGGCGCCCGGGCGGTCCGCCGTGGTCCGGGTGTGTCCGACGTTCACGGAGAGCAGGTGCATGGGCCTCAGAGTAGGGGCCCCTGGTCAAAGCGTCGAGAAGTTTTGACCGTAGACCCCCCAAGCCGGGCTTATGCTCAAAGGCATGATCGAGGCACGTCATCTGAGGGTGCTGCGCGCCGTGGCCACCACCGGTTCGTTCTCCGCCGCGGCCCGCGAGCTGGGCTGCACCCAGCCCGCCGTCAGCCAGCAGATGAAGGCCCTGGAGCAGTCCACGGGCACCCCCCTGCTGATCCGCGCGGGCCGCGAGATGCGGCTGACTCAGGCGGGCGAGGCGCTCGTCCGGCACGCGACGGGCATCCTGGCCGGGCTGACCGCCGCCGAGGAGGAGGTCGCGGCGATCGCGGGCCTGCGCGCGGGGCGGGTGCGGCTGGTGTCGTTCCCCAGCGGCAGCTCGGCGCTGGTGCCCTCCGCCCTGGCGGCGATGCGGGCCGCGCACCCCGGTACCCGGGTCTCGCTGGTCGAGGCCGAGCCGGGGCGTTCCGTGGAGATGCTGCGCGAGGGCGACTGCGAGATCGCCCTGGCCTTCCGCTACCCCGAGGTCGAGGTGCGCGGCGACGGCCGGGCGGCCCGCGAGGAGTGGGACGACCTCGTCGTCCGGCCGCTGCTGACCGACCGGCTCGTCGGCGTGCTCCCGGAGGGTCACCAGCTGGCGGAGGCGGACCGGATCGGGATCGGCGAGCTGGCGGGGGAGCCGTGGATCGCGGGCTGCCCGCGCTGCCGGCGGCACCTGGTCGAGGTCTGCGAGAGCGCGGGCTTCACGCCCCGGATCGACTTCGCGACGGACGACTACCCGGCGGTCTTCGGGCTGGTGGGCGCGGGGCTCGGGGTTGCCGTGATGCCCGAGCTGGCGCTGGAGTCCGTGGTGCCCATGGGGGCGCGCACGGTGCCGGTGGAGCCCCTGGTGCAGCGCGAGATCGTGGCCCTCACCCTGCCGGACCTGGAGCGGGTCCCGGCCGTCGGGGCCATGCTGGACCGGCTGACGGAGGCGACGCGGCGCTGAGGCGCCGGGTCACCGGGTCGCCGAGGCACTGAGGCGTGCGCAGGGGCGGAGAGGCGCGAGGAGAAACGTTTAAGCAGTCATGGAGCCGGTCGCGGTGATGGACCGGTGCCGGGCGCGCCCCATCAGCTCCTCCCGCTCGTCCTCGGTGAGGCCGCCCCACACGCCGTAGGGCTCGCGCACCGCCAGCGCGTGCGCCGCGCACTCGGCGCGCACCGGGCAGCGCATGCACACCTCTTTCGCAGAGGTCTCCCGGGCGCTGCGGGCCGCGCCCCGTTCGCCCTCGGGATGGAAGAAGAGGGAGCTGTCGACTCCGCGGCACGCCGCCAGCAGCTGCCAGTCCCAGAGGTCGGCGTTGGGGCCGGGAAGGCGGGAGAAATCTGCCATGACTATCCCCTCGAAGCGATCGGAACCGATGTGTCGAAGCGATGTGCGTGACATGCACTTTTCAACTGCCATCCGAGCAGATGAAAATATGACTCATTGCGAATCTAGCCACAGATAGCGGCGAATGGGAAGAAAAGCGGCTCCAACCGAGCAAATGGGGCATAAGTCGGAACAGAGGCGGCCCGTCTCCCCGCGTATTCCCCGTGCGCCCTGCTCCGTGTCCGCGCCTTCACGTAGAGTGCCGAACGTGGCCGACCGAGCCCGTAACTCTTTCGGGTGACCGTCGTTGAGAGTGCGGAGGCGGTTGACGAAATCAAGCGGTCGGGCGGGTGTCCGGGCTTGGTGGAGCTTGTCGGTATCTTCCGGCGTCTCGTCGATCGCACAGGTGACGATCAGTACCAGCCTGGAGGCTCAAGGTGACGCGCATCAGCTGCGGAGGACGGCCATGACATCCGTCCTCGTCTGCGACGACTCCCCGCTTGCCCGAGAGGCGCTCCGTCGTGCGGTGGCGACCGTGCCCGGCGTCGAGCGCGTGACGACGGCGGCCAACGGCGAGGAAGTCCTCCGCCGCTGGGGCGCCGATCGTTCGGATCTGATTCTGATGGACGTACGCATGCCCGGCCTCGGCGGTGTGGAGACCGTGCGCCGGCTCCTCTCCGCCGACCCCGGCGCCCGCATCATCATGCTCACCGTCGCGGAGGATCTCGACGGGGTGGCCCTCGCCGTCGCCGCCGGTGCGCGCGGCTACCTGCACAAGGACGCCTCGCGCGCCGAGCTGCGGGCCACCGTGACGCAGGCGCTCGCCGATCCCACCTGGCGGCTCGCCCCGCGCAGGCTGCGCTCGGCGGAGATGGGTGCCGCGCCCACGCTCACCGCGCGCGAGATCCAGGTGCTGGAGGGCATGAGCCACGGCCGCTCCAACGCCGAGATCGGCCGCGAGCTGTTCCTCTCCGAGGACACCGTGAAGACGCATGCGCGCCGCCTGTTCAAGAAGCTGGGCGCCTCGGACCGGGCGCACGCGGTGGCACTCGGCTTCCGGTGGGGCCTGGTCCGCTAGACGCGTGTGGCGCGCAGCGCCGTGCGGTCGCGTTGCGCGTCACCGGGCAGGCGGTGCGCACCGCGACCTCACCGCGTCCGCGCCGGACGCCGAAACTCCGACGGATGCCGCATCCTTGGAGTTGTGACTCCTCCCCGTCCCCGGCACAGGCCGGTGCTTCTCGCCCGGCCGGGAGAGACCTCATGACGGACAGGCCTGGTCCCGTGCCCCGTGGCATGGGCACAAGCTATCGGGGGAGTCGTGGGCGTGGGGCGGGTATACCCGGAAGGGGGCGACGCGAGACGTGAGTGCGACGACACCGACGCGTAACGGTTCGATGCACAACAATGAGGGCGGTGCCACGGATCGTCCGGCGTCAAGGCACCATGGACCGATGCGCGACGACGAGATCCCGGGGCCTCCTGTGGCCACAGGTCCGGGGGAGATCGGCGCCCTCGTCGCCCGTGCCGTCGAGGGAGACCGGCGGGCCACTCACGATCTGCTCGCCCTGGTGCACCCTCTCGCGCTGCGCTACTGCCGCACGCGGCTGTCGCGTCTGCCGGGCGACGCCCGGCACTTCGTGGACGACCTGGCGCAGGAGGTCTGCCTGGCGGTGCTCTGTGCGCTGCCGCGCTACCGGGACACCGGGCGTCCCTTCGAGGCCTTCGTCGTGGCCATCGCAGCCCACAAGGTCGCCGACCTCCAGCGGGCCGCCATGCGTCACCCCGGCAGCACGGCCGTGCCCTCCGACGAGATGCCCGAGCAGCCCGACGACTCGCTCGGGCCGGAGGAGCGGGCACTGCTCAGCAGCGATGCGGAGTGGGCCAAGAAGCTGCTGGCCAACCTTCCGGAGAACCAGCGCGAGCTGGTGCTGCTGAGGGTCGCGGTGGGGCTGACGGCCGAGGAGACCGGGCAGATGCTGGGCATGTCGCCGGGCGCGGTCCGGGTCGCCCAGCACCGGGCGCTCAGCCGGTTGCGGGCCCTCGCGGAGCAGTAAAAGGGCACCTGCGGCACGGTGGTTGGAGGAATGTCCAAGTGATGCGGGACTCAGCCATAGTGGAATGGGACACGCGTGGCGCCCGTTAGCATGGGAGTCCTCGCTGATGCAAGACCATTGGAGAAGGTGTCATGACTGACAACGTCGACGGTATGCCCGCGAAGTTCGCGATGCTCGGTCTGACATACGACGACGTCCTGTTGCTGCCGGGCGCCTCCGAGGTGCTGCCCAACACCGTCGACACCGCTTCCCGCGTCTCGCGCAACGTGCAGGTGAACATCCCGCTGCTGTCCGCCGCGATGGACAAGGTCACCGAGGCGCGCATGGCCATCGCCATGGCCCGCCAGGGCGGCGCGGGCGTGCTGCACCGCAACCTCTCCATCGAGGACCAGGCCAACCAGGTCGACCTTGTCAAGCGCTCCGAGTCCGGCATGGTCTCGGACCCGATCACCGTCCGCCCCGACGCCACGCTGGCCGAGGCGGACGCGCTTTGTGCGAAGTTCCGGATCAGCGGCGTGCCCGTCACCGACGGGGCGAACAAGCTGCTCGGCATCGTCACCAACCGCGACATGGCCTTCGAGCTGGACCGCAGCCGTCAGGTCCGCGAGGTCATGACCCCGATGCCGCTGGTCACGGGCAAGGTCGGGATCTCCGGCGAGGCCGCGATCGAGCTGCTCCGCCGCCACAAGATCGAGAAGCTGCCGCTGGTGGACGACGCCGGCGTGCTCAAGGGCCTCATCACGGTCAAGGACTTCGTCAAGGCCGAGCAGTACCCGAACGCCGCGAAGGACGCCGGCGGCCGGCTGATCGTCGGTGCTGCGGTCGGCGTCGGCGCCGAGGCCTTCGAGCGCGCCCAGGCGCTGGTCGAGGCCGGTGCGGACTTCCTGGTCGTGGACAGCGCCCACGGCCACAGCCGCGGCATCCTCGACATGATCGCCAAGGTCAAGTCCAACATCAACGTCGACGTCGTCGGCGGCAACGTCGCCACCCGCGACGGCGCCCAGGCGCTGATCGACGCGGGCGTGGACGGCGTGAAGGTCGGCGTCGGCCCGGGCTCGATCTGCACCACCCGCGTCGTCGCCGGCATCGGCGTCCCGCAGGTCACCGCGATCTACGAGGCCGCCCAGGCCTGCCACGCGGCGGGCGTGCCGCTGATCGGCGACGGCGGCCTGCAGTTCTCCGGCGACATCGCCAAGGCGATCGCCGCGGGCGCCGACACGGTGATGCTGGGCTCGCTGCTCGCCGGCTGCGAGGAGTCGCCGGGCGAGATGGTCTTCATCAACGGCAAGCAGTTCAAGTCCTACCGGGGCATGGGCTCGCTCGGTGCGATGCAGTCGCGCGGCCAGGCGAGGTCCTTCTCCAAGGACCGCTACTTCCAGGACAACGTCCTCTCCGAGGACAAGCTCGTCCCCGAGGGCATCGAGGGCCAGGTCCCCTACCGCGGCCCGCTGTCCTCGGTCGCCCACCAGCTCATCGGCGGCCTGCGCGCCTCCATGGGCTACGTCGGCTCCGCGGACATCCAGGAGCTGAAGGACAAGGGCCGCTTCGTCCGCATCACCTCGGCGGGTCTGAAGGAGAGCCACCCCCACGACATTCAGATGACGGTCGAGGCGCCGAACTACTCCCGCCGTTAGTAGTCGGAGCTTCCTATGAGGCCCGCGGTCGTCAGGCCGCGGGCTTCGCCGCGTCAGGGATACTGGATGCGGCAGACGTGCAGAAGGAAAGGCCACACACGTGACTGAGATCGAGATCGGGCGCGGCAAGCGCGGCCGCCGGGCGTACGCCTTCGACGACATCGCCGTCGTCCCGAGTCGCCGTACCCGCGACCCGAAGGAGGTCTCGATCGCCTGGCAGATCGACGCCTACCGCTTCGAGCTGCCGTTCCTGGCCGCCCCGATGGACTCGGTCGTCTCGCCCGAGACCGCCATCCGCATCGGCGAGCTGGGCGGCCTGGGCGTGCTCAACCTCGAGGGCCTGTGGACCCGCTACGAGGACCCGGAGCCGCTGCTCGCGGAGATCGCCGAGCTGGACGAGCGCGCCGCGACCAAGCGCCTGCAGGAGATCTACGCCGCTCCGATCAAGGAGGAGCTGATCGGGCAGCGCATCAAGGAGGTCCGCGACTCCGGTGTCGTGACCGCCGCCGCGCTCTCCCCGCAGCGCACCGCGCAGTTCTCCAAGGCCGTCGTCGACGCGGGCGTGGACATCTTCGTCATCCGCGGCACGACCGTCTCCGCCGAGCACGTCTCCGGCGCCGCCGAGCCGCTGAACCTGAAGCAGTTCATCTACGAGCTCGACGTGCCGGTCATCGTCGGCGGCTGCGCCACGTACACCGCCGCGCTGCACCTGATGCGCACCGGTGCCGCGGGCGTCCTGGTGGGCTTCGGCGGCGGCGCCGCGCACACCACCCGCAACGTGCTGGGCATCCAGGTCCCGATGGCGACCGCGGTCGCCGACGTGGCCGCCGCCCGCCGCGACTACATGGACGAGTCCGGCGGCCGCTACGTGCACGTGATCGCCGACGGCGGCGTGGGCTGGTCCGGCGACCTGCCCAAGGCCATCGCCTGCGGTGCGGACGCCGTGATGATGGGCTCCCCGCTCGCCCGCGCCACCGACGCGCCGGGCCGCGGTCACCACTGGGGCATGGAGGCCGTCCACGAGGACGTGCCGCGCGGCAAGCGCATGAACCTGGGCGTGGTCGGCTCGACCGAGGAGATCCTCCTCGGCCCCTCGCACACCCCCGACGGCTCCATGAACTTCTTCGGCGCCCTGCGCCGGGCCATGGCCACCACGGGCTACAGCGAGCTCAAGGAGTTCCAGCGCGTCGAGGTGACGGTCGCGCCGTCGCAGCACGACAACCGCTGACGCACCGACAGGCGAGGGCCCGGGCCGCTACGGCGGTTCCGGGCCTTTTCCACACCTTCTCCGTTGCCCGCCAAGCCCGTTAGCTCCGTATAAAAGTTCGAGCATAGGGAATACTGGCGACTTATGGCGCAAAGCAAGTCGTTCAGCGGCAGGGACATGGGCATCGACCTCGGCACCGCGAACACGCTGGTGTACGTGCGGGGCAAGGGGGTGGTGCTCAACGAACCCTCGGTCGTCGCCGTCAACGCCGACGACGGCAGCGTGCTGTCGGTCGGCTTCGAGGCCAAGGAGACCATCGGCCGCACCCCCTCGAACATCGTCGCCGTGCGCCCGCTGCGCGACGGCGTCATCGCGGACTTCGAGATAGCCGAGCGGATGCTGCGGCACTTCATCAAGAAGGTGATGGCGGGCCGCCGCTTCACCCGGCCCCGCGTCGTGGTGTGCGTGCCGTCCGGCATCACGGGCGTGGAGCGCCGCGCGGTCATCGAGGCCGCGTCGCAGGCCGGGGCGCGGGCCGTGCACCTGGTGGAGGAGCCCATGGCCGCCGCGATCGGCGCGGGCCTGCCGGTCAGCGAGCCCACCGGCTGCATGGTCGTCGACATCGGCGGCGGCACCACCGAGGTCGCGGTGATCTCGCTGGGCGGCATCGTCACGGCGCGCTCGGTGCGCACCGCGGGCGACGCCATGGACGCGGCGATCATGTCCTACGTCAAGAAGGAGTACTCCCTCGCGATCGGTGAGCGCACCGCCGAGGAGATCAAGATGACCATCGGCTCCGCCGCCCCGACCGGCTACTGGTCGGCGGCCGGACTGAGCGCGCTGGCCAAGCAGTTGGAGAAGAGCGGCGACGTGGAGGGCGCGGACGGCGACCCGGAGGAGACCCAGGGCCTCAAGCCGCCGGAGCGCATCACCATCCGCGGCCGCGACCAGGTCAGCGGCCTGCCGAAGACGCTGTCGCTGACGGCGGACGAGATCCGGCACGCGCTCTCCGAGCCGGTCGACGCCATCGTGATGGCGGTGCGCCAGAGCCTGGACGAGACCCCGCCGGAGCTGTCGGGCGACATCATGGACCGCGGCATCGTGCTGACGGGCGGCGGTGCGCTGCTGCGCGGACTGGACGTCCGCCTGAGCAAGGAGCTGGACATCCCGGTCCTGGTGGCGGACGACCCGCTGGACTGCGTGGCCGTCGGCACGGGCCGCTGCGTGGAGGACTTCGCGGCCCTGAGGACGGTACTGGACGCCCAGCCGAGACTGCTGGCGGGACGGAGGCTGTAGGCCCCGTAAGGGGCGCGGGGCTCTGCTGAATATGCGGCTCCGCCGCGTGGGCGCGACCAGCCGCGAACGGCCCGCAGCCGCCGAACGGGGCTGCGGGGCGGCGAGCCCCGCCCCCTACAACCGGTGCGCTGCGCCGGCAGGACTGGCCCCCCGCGTGTCCAGCAGCAACTGCGCCTTCACCGCGAGCCCTTGAAGGTCGTACGTCCGGTGCGGCTGCAGCAGCACCGTCAAGTCGGCGTCCGCTGCGGCCTCGTAGAGGCAGTCGGCCCGTGGCACCGGCTGCCCCAGCACGCGCCACTGCCCCACGTAGGGGTCGTGGTAGCTGAGCTGGGCCCCCATCTCCATCAGCCGGGAGGCGATCTCCCGCGCCGGCGACCCCTCCTGGTCGGCCACGTCCGCCTTGTAGCCGACGCCGAGCAGCAGCACCCGCGCGCCGCGCGCCGACTTGCCGTGCTCGTTGAGCAGCGTGGCGCAGCGCTGGATGACGTAGCGGGGCATCCGTCCGTTGACCTCCTGCGCCAGCTCCACCATGCGCAGCGGATGCCCGGGGCTGCTGCGCCTGTACGAGAGGTAGGCGGGGTCGATGGGCACCCCGTGGCCGCCCACCCCGGGGCCGGGCCGGAAGGCCTGGAAGCCGAACGGCTTGGTCTCCGCGCAGCGCACGACGTCCCACAGGTCGACGCCGATGTCGTGGCAGAACACCGCCATCTCGTTGACCAGCGCGATGTTGACGTGCCGGTAGTTGGTCTCCAGCACCTTGACCGTCTCGGCCTCGCGCACCCCGCGGGCCCGTACGACCTTCTCGCAGAACCGTCCGTAGAACGCGGCGGCGGCCTCCGTGCAGGCGGCGGTGAGGCCGCCGATGACCTTGGGGGTGTTGGCGAAGCCGTGGCGCCGGTTGGCGGGGTCGAAGCGGCTGGGGGAGTAGGCGAGATGGAAGTCCCGCCCGGCGCGCAGCCCGGAGCCCGCTTCGAGGAGGGGGCGCACGAAGTCCTCCGTCGTGCCGGGGTGGACGGCGGACTCCAGCAGCACGGTGGTGTGCGGGCGCAGCCGCACGGCCAGGGTGCGGGCGGCGTCGCGGACGGCGCTCAGGTCCAGCGCCCGGTCCTCGCCGAGCCGGGTGGGGGCGCAGATCACGGCGGTACGGACCTTGCCGAGCTCGGCGTCCTCGGTGGTGGGGCGGAAGCCCGCGGAGAGCATGCGGCGGATCCCGGCGGCGGTCAGCGAGCCGTCGCCGCCCTCGGTGGGCAGCCGGCCGGCGCGCAGTTCGGCGACCGTGTGCGGGTCGGGGTCGTAGCCGACGGTGGGGAGGCGCGCGGAGGTGGCCGCCTGGGCGAGGGGGAGGCCGAGGGAACCGAGTCCGATGACGGCGAGGTCTGCAGGCATGGCGGGGCGGTCCTCCCCGGGGGCGGGTCGAGGCTCGAACGGGCTGAATCAGGTTAAGCGGATATATGACAGTTATCCGGGATTACGGGGGCTTGCCGCGCCGTGCCACGGTCCCGCTGCGCCTCCGGAACGGCCGGAACGGCGGATCTGGGGCAGCATCGAAGAGAGACGGCGGACGAGCCGGGCTCGCCGCCGGGCTGCACCTCCGCCGGCGGCGCCGTCACCGGCGGACAGCACGGGCGGACGAGCGGTCGAGCGGGAGGCAGTGGTGAGGACATCGGTACTCGGGCCGGCCGAGCGCGGACAGGCGCTCGCCCGGATGGCGGAACGCGAACTGGACATCCTCGTGGTGGGCGCCGGAGTGGTCGGTGCGGGCACCGCGCTCGACGCGGCGACCCGGGGGCTGGTGACGGGCCTGGTGGAGGCGCGGGACTGGGCCGCGGGCACCTCCAGCCGCTCCAGCAAGCTCATCCACGGGGGGCTGCGCTACCTGGAGATGCTCGACTTCGCGCTCGTGCGCGAGGCCCTCAAGGAACGCGGCCTGCTGCTGCAGCGGCTCGCCCCGCACCTGGTGAAGCCCGTGCCGTTCCTCTACCCACTCCAGCACCGGGGCTGGGAACGCTTCTACGCGGGCGCGGGTGTGGCCCTCTACGACGCCATGTCCGTCTCCTCCGGCCACGGCCGCGGGCTGCCCACGCACCGTCACCTCACCCGCAAGCGGGCGCTGCGGGTCGCGCCCGCGCTGCGCAAGGACGCGCTCGTCGGCGCCCTGCAGTACTACGACGCGCAGATGGACGACGCGCGCTACGTGATGACCCTTGTGCGCACCGCCTCGGCCTACGGCGCCGACGTCGCCAACCGGGCGCGCGTGGTGGGCTTCCTGCGCGAGGGGGAGCGGGTGGTCGGGGCCCGGGTGCGCGACCTGGAGCAGGGCGGCGAGTTCGAGATCCGCGCCCGGCAGATCGTCAACGCCACCGGGGTGTGGACGGACGACACCCAGCAGATGATCGCCGAACGCGGCCAGTTCCACGTCCGGGCCTCCAAGGGCATCCACCTGGTGGTGCCCAAGGACCGCATCCACTCCACGACCGGGCTGATCCTGCGCACCGAGAAGAGCGTGCTGTTCGTCATCCCCTGGGGCCGGCACTGGATCATCGGCACCACCGACACCGACTGGGACCTCGACAAGGCCCACCCGGCGGCCTCCAGCGCGGACATCGACTATCTGCTGGAACACGTCAACTCGGTGCTCGGCGTGCCGCTCACGCGCGACGACGTCCAGGGCGTCTACGCCGGACTGCGCCCGCTGCTGGCCGGTGAGTCGGACGCGACCAGCAAGCTCTCGCGCGAGCACACCGTGGCGCACCCGGTGCCCGGGCTGGTCGTCGTGGCGGGCGGCAAGTACACGACGTACCGGGTGATGGCCAAGGACGCGGTGGACGAGGCGGTGCACGGGCTGGCCCAGCGGGTGGCCGACTGCGTCACCGAGGACGTCCCCCTGGTGGGCGCCGAGGGCTACCGGGCGATGTGGAACGGCCGCGCGCAGATCGCCCGGCGCACGGGCCTGCACGTCGCGCGCGTCGAGCACCTGCTCAACCGGTACGGCTCGCTGGTGGACGAGGTACTGGGCCTGGTCATCGGCGATCCGGCGCTGGGCGAGCCGCTGCCGGCCGCGGAGGACTACCTGAAGGCGGAGGTCGTCTACGCGGCCTCGCACGAGGGTGCGCGCCACCTGGACGACGTGCTCACGCGGCGCACCCGGATCTCGATCGAGACCTTCGACCGCGGGACGCGCAGCGCGCGGGAGGCCGCGGCCCTGATGGCGTCCGTGCTGGGGTGGGACGAGGCGCAGATCGAGAAGGAGGTCGAGCACTACGAGAAGCGCGTCCAGGCGGAACGGGAGTCGCAGCGCCAGCCGGACGACCTGACGGCGGATGCGGCGCGGCTGGGGGCTCCGGACATCCAGCCGGTGTGAGCAACCGGTGTGAGCAGTCAGTGTGACCAGCCCGGTGCGAGGCGCCTGTCCGTTGTCGCTATCCGTCGCCGCGCGGGCAGAACTCGGCTGCCAGCAGCCTCTCTTCGGCCGCCGTTCCGGGCCGTACATCACTGTTGACCCGATAACTGATCACATGTCGGCCGTCGTCCGTCCCGACGGCCAGCACATACGACCCGTTGATCTCACCGTTGTGCCCCCACACCGTCCGCCCGCAGGGCAGCCGCACCGGGAACAGCCCCATCCCGTACCGCCCCTGCGAGGCCCGGGTGTCCTCCATCGCGCGCAGCTCCGGCGCGGGCAGCAGCGTCCCGCCCAGCAGGGCGGCGAAGAAGCGGTCGAGGTCGGGAAGGGTCGTGACCATCTCTCCGGCGGCGCCCGCCGACGAGGGGTTGAGGTTGGTGACATCGGTGAGCCCTGCGCCGTACGCACGCCCGTGCGGCGCGGGGAGCGTGGTGCGAGGGCCGGGGAAGCTGGTGCCCGTGAGGTGCAGGGGGAGGATGACGCGGCGTCGGGCCTCGTCGGCGTAGGAGTCGCCGGTGACCTGACGGATGACCATGCCGAGGAGCAGATAGTCCGTGTTGGAGTAGTGGTAGACGACGCCCGGCGGGGCGTAGGGCCGGTGGGCCAGTGCAGTGCGCAGCAGCGCCTCTGGGGTGTGGGAGTCGTAGCGGTGCGCGGCGAACCCGGCGCCGAAGAACTCGCTGAAGAACGCGCGGTCGTCGGTGTAGGAGAACAGTCCGCTGGTGTGGGTGAGCAGTTGGCGGACCGTGATGCGCGCGGTGCCCGTGGTGCGTCGGACGGCGGCGGAGTCGTCAGGGGGCAGCCGGTCCACGACCGGATCGTCCGGATCCAGCCGGTGCTCCGCTACCAGCTGGAGAGTGACCGTGGCGATGACCGTTTTGGTGATGCTTCCGGCACGGAAGCGGTCCGTGGGGCGGATGGGGCGACCCGTCCGGACGTCCGCGACCCCGGCCGCGCTGAACCGGGCCGTCCCGTGAGCATCTTGTGACAGCTCGGCGGCACCGGGAACCGCACGGTGCGAAATCAGGTCATGTAGGGGTGAGCGGGCGGTGAAGCCGCACCCGGCCGCCCCCTGTGCCGCAACGGCGCAGCACAGCGCGGCCATGGCCGTCGTGAGGCGAGCCAGGGCGGTGTGCGTCGGCATGAGCCCATCATCCACGGCCTCTTGGACCCTGGCCTTCCGCAGGTCCTGGGATGAGAGACAATGGACGCTCTGCCAGGGTCGGTTGGTCGCAGAGCTGATTGCCAGAGGGGACGCATGTCGGAGGCGGAGCAGACGCAGGGCACGACAGGGCGCCTCCTCGCCGGTCGGTACCGGCTGGGGGACGTCCTCGGCCGCGGTGGCATGGGCACGGTCTGGCGCGCGACGGACGAGACGCTCGGGCGCACGGTCGCGGTCAAGGAACTGCGCTTCCCGGCCAACATCGACGAGGACGAGAAGCGCCGCCTCATCACGCGCACCCTGCGCGAGGCCAAGGCGATCGCCCGCATCCGCAGCGCCGGTGCGGTCACGGTCTACGACGTGGTGCACGAGGACGATCGCCCGTGGATCGTCATGGAGCTCATCGAGGGCCGCTCGCTCGCCGAGGTCATCCGCGAGGACGGACCGCTGAAGTGGAGACGGGCCGGCGAGGTCGGCCTGGCGATCCTCGACGTGCTGCGCGCCGCGCACCGCGAGGGCATCCTGCACCGTGACGTGAAGCCGTCGAACGTGCTCATCGCGGACGACGGGCGTGTCGTCCTCACCGACTTCGGCATCGCGCAGGTCGAGGGCGACCCGTCGGTCACCTCCACCGGCATGCTCGTCGGCGCCCCCTCCTACATCTCCCCCGAGCGGGCGCGCGGCCAGAAGCCCGGGCCCCCGGCCGACCTGTGGTCGCTGGGCGGTCTGCTGTACGCGGCGACGGAAGGCGCCCCTCCGTACGACAAGGGGTCGGCCATAGCGACCCTCACGGCCGTGATGACGGAACCCCTGGGCCCGCCGAAGAACGCCGGCCCGCTGGCGGAGGTCATGTACGGGCTGCTCGCCAAGGACCCGCAGAAGCGACTGGACGAGGCCGGTGCCCGGGCGCTGCTGACCGACGCGGTCAACGCCCCGGACGAGCGCCTGCCGAAGCGGCCGGATCCGCAGCCGGACCTGGAGGCCACGCAGGCGATCGCGGTGCCCGCCATCCCGGCGTCGTCGACCGAGCGGACGAAGCAGACGAGGCACACGAAGCAGGCGGAGAAGCCGCAGCAGGGCCGGACCCCGGCCGCGGCGAAGCCGTCCCCGGTGGCGTCCCGGCCGTCGGCGTCCTCGGGTTCGTCGAAGCCGAGGGCGGCGTCCGCCGGTTCGTCCCGTCCGGCCTCCTCGGACTCCACGACCGACCGGATACAGAGCTCCTTCCGGCCGCTGCGGGATGCGGTGCCCTCGGCGTCGGCATCGGCCTCCGAGCCGGAGCGGACGGCGCTGCAGGGACTGGGCAGCGTCTCCACGGGCATCCGGATCCGCGGCAGCGCGCGGTCCGGCTCCTTCGGGCGGGCCTCCCTCACGGACGTCGTGCCGCGCAAGGTGCTGCTCGTCGCCGCGGTCGTCGTGGTGCTGGCCGTTCTCGGCACGGTGCTGGCCCTGGCACTCAGCAGCGGGGGCAAGGACCAGGACGGCAAGGGCGGTTCACCGGCCAAGCACAAGAGCGCGTCCACGTTCGTGAGCGGCACGTCCGGAAAAACATCCTGAGCACGCAGAGCTCAAGCACAGCGCATGCACAGAGCAAACAGTGAGCACCTCCTGAGGACGTACTGAGCCGTACGCGCCCGAAGGGGCGGGTTCGGCACGTATCGTGAGTCCTCGTGGACTGTACGCAGCCGCATTGGGCATCACCATCAGCAGCAAGCGACAGCTGAACGACCGGCATTGACGACCGGCTTCGACGGCAGGCGGTCATGCGGTCGACGGGTGGAACGCACGACTGGGGAGGCGCCGTGGAGGACTACGCGGGCCGGGTGCTCGCCGACCGCTACCGCCTGCCGCTGCCGCCCTCCGAAGCGTTCGAACTCGTCGAGACCAGAGCCTTCGACACCTACAGTGGGCAGGAGGTCCTGGTCCGCCAGATCCCGCTGCCGGAGGTCGTCGACGCCGAAGTCGTCGACGCCGAAGTCGTCGGCGACGAGGCGCCGTACGGGGCCGGCGGGGCGGCCGGGCGGACCGGGCAGGGGCCGGGCGACCCCGCCGTGCGCCGGGCGCTGGCTGCCGCGACGGCTGCGGCGCAACTCCCCGATCACCCGCGGCTCGACCAGGTCTTCCACGTATTCGCGGAGCTGGGCAGCCTCTGGATCGTCAGCGAACTCGTCGCCGCCCGGCCGCTCGCGGCCGTGCTGGCCGAGCGCGCCCTCTCCCCGCACCGCGCGGCCGAGGTGGCCGCCGACGTGCTCACGGCCCTGCGCGCCCTGCACACCCACGGCTGGACCCACCGCAACATCACCGTGCGCACGGTCCTCATCTGCGACGACGGGCGGGCCATCCTCACCGGCCTGGCAGCGGGCGCGGCCGAGGAGGCGCTGTGCGGCTACGACCCGGTGCCGCAGGCCGTCGAGCCGCCGCGACCGCCCGCCGGGACGGCCGCCAAGAAGGGCACGCGGTCCGGGGCCGTTGCCGCGTACACGGCGGGCACGCGTGCCGCCGCCGCGCGCACGCCGGCCGGGGAGGGCCGCACCGGCACGGCGACCGGTGCCTCCACCTGGGGCGGCGGCACCGCCGCCAGCGGGACGGCCCCCGCCCCCGGCTCCCCGCCGCCGTGGAGCGCCGACTCCCTGGTGCACGGCATTCCCCTGGCCCGTACGGCACCCGAGACCGCCGTGGAGCCGGCCGCCCGTGCCCTGCAGGGGCCGCAGGCCCGCACCGAGCCCGCTCCGGCGCGGCCGGCCGAGGGCTGGGCGCAGGGCGCCGGGCCGGGCAGCGCCCTCGCGGCCGAACGGGCCCGGCAGGCACGCATGGTGGTGGTCGGCGCCGTCACCGAGCGCTGGGCACCGGAGCAGGCCTGGCCCGTGCAGGAGAACTGGCAGCTGGCCCCGCCCGTCGGACCGGCCGCCGACCTGTGGGCGCTGGGCTCCCTGCTCTTCCGCGTCGTCCAGGGGCACGCGCCCTACCCGGAGGAGAGCACGGCGGAACTGCTGCAGGCCGTCTGCACCGAGCCGCCCGCCTACGCCGAGGAGTGCGGTGCGCTGCGGCCGGTCGTCGAGTCGCTGATGCGCAAGGACCCGTCCGAGCGACCGGACTTCGAGGAACTCCGCGGCTGGCTGCGTTCGCTGATCCGCTCGGCGCCGGAGCCGGACATCGGCAGCCGCACGGTCACGGTGCCGTCCATCGGCGCGCTGAACTCCGGCGAGCACTCCCTCACCCTGGGCCGCGGGGCCGTCCGCCTGCCGGTCGTCCGCCGGCGTGGCGAGCTCGTCCGCCGCCGGGGCCCCCGCACGGCCACGGCGGAGGCGGCGGCGCACGGTCGGCACAAGAAGCACCTCCAGGAACAGAGGGTGCCCGCCGCCACCCGTTCCCCGCACCGGCTTGGGCGCCTGCTGCTCGGCGCGGTCCTGCTCGCCCTGCTCGGCGCGGTGCTGTACGCGCTGCTGTTCATGCCGCGCGCCGAGGAGACCACGGGCGGCACCGCCACGGACCGCACCGGCGCCGCCGGTTCCGTCGGCACGGCTCCCCAAGGCGCAGGCACCACGGGCCGGTTGGGCCAGGCCTCGGCCTCGGGGGCCCGGGAGGACGGGACGACCGGTCCCACCGACCTCGCCCAGGGCTTCTCCCTGCGCGAGGACCCCAAGGGCTTCTCCGTCGCCGTCGCCAAGGACTGGCAGCGCGTCGGCGGCAACGACCGCGGCCAGGTCGTCTACGCCGGCGGTGCCTACGAGCTGATCGTGGTGCCCGGGCGGGACAAGGCGGCCGACGTCGGCACCGACCCGATGGCCTACCAGGCGGACAAGGAACCCGAACTCGCGCCCTACCGCTCCTCCTCCTGGTCCGGCGCCTCGGGGCTGCGCCGCACCGACGTCGGCGGGACGACGACGGCGGAGGGCACCTTCACCTGGAACGACAGCAGCGGCCGCCCGCTGTACGTCCGCAATGCGGCCATGCTCCTCAAGGGCCGCTACCACCTCCTCCAGGTGATCGGCCCCGCGGACCGGCAGCGCTCGGTGGACACCTTCTTCGACCAGGCCAGCGCCACGTACCGGACCGACGGCTGAGGCGCCCGGGTCACGGCTGCGGGTCCGCGTAGCGCTCGCGCAGCCGGTACTTGAGCACCTTGCGGAGCGTGTCGTTGCGGGGCAGCTCCGGGACGAGCTCCAGCTGCTCGGGAACCTTGTGGACCGCGAGCCCTGCCCCGCGGAGATGACCGGTGACGTCCGGGAGGCTCAACGGACCGGCTCCTGGGTGCAGTTGGACGACGGCGCAGACGCGCTCCCCGCGTACGGCGTCGGGCAGGCCGATCACGGCGACGTCCTCGACCCCCGGGTGCGTGAGGAGGAGCTGTTCGACCTCCTGGGCGGAGATGTTCTCGCCCTTGCGGATGATGATGTCCTTGAGGCGCCCAGTGAGGACGAGACGGCCGTCACCGGTGAGGTGACCGAGGTCCCCGGTCCGCAGGAATCCGTCCGCGTCGAACGCCTCGGCGGTCTGGGCCGGGTCGAGATAGCCCTTGCAGACGGCCTCGCCGCGCAGCCGGATCTCCCCGTCCGTCCCCGGCGGCAGCGTCCGGCCGTTCGGGTCCGTCACCCGGACCTCCATGCCCGCGGGCGGCCGCCCCTCGGTGGTGGCCAGCTGCTCTTCCGTGTCCTCGCCCGGAACTCCCATGGTGATCATGGGTACTTCGGTCATGCCGTACCCGTGCGCCAGCGGGCACCCCAGTTCGCGGGCGACCTCGCCGTGGAGCGCGGGCGGTCTGGGGGCGCCGCCGCCCGCCATCAGGCGCAGCGTGGGGATGACGGGCCGGTCCGGGGCCTTGCGCTGTTCGGCGAGGAACATCGTGTAGAAGGCGGTGGAGCCTCCGGCGACGGTGACGCCGTGGCGGCGGTAGGAGGGGAGCGCGCCAGGCAGGGAGAAGTGCTCCAGGAGGAGGGCGGGGCAGCCGCGCAGGAGCAGCATCACCGTGTAGTCGGGCCCGGCGACGTGCGCGTAGGGGAAGGCCATGGAGCCGACGTCGCGCGGGGTGAGACGGAGCGCGTCGGCGAGGCAGGCGCCGGCGGCGATGAGGGAACGGTCGCTGTGCAGCACGCCCTTGGGGTCCGAGGTCGTGCCGGAGGTCCAGTGGATCCAGCGGACGGACGTGCCGTCGGCGGGCGGCGGCGGCAGCGTCGCGGGGTCGGCCTCCGGGAGGTGCTCGTACGCGGTGAACACCAGCGGCGGGACGGGCAGGGTGAGGGCCAGGCGGCGGGCCATGGCGGTGTGGTCGTGACCGCGCCAGGTGCCGGGCACGGCGAAGAACTCCGCACCGGAGGCACGCAGTGCGTGCCCGGCCTCGCGGTCGCGGCAGGCGGGGAGGAGTGGTGTCTGGACGGCGCCCAGGCGGACCAGGGCGAAGGACAGGACGACCGTCTCGATGCGGGTGGGCAGTTGCCAGGCGACGCGGCTTCCCTGCCGCACTCCGAGCCCGTGGAGCCAGGCGGCGACGCGCTCGCTGCGGTCGCGCAGGCCGCCGAAGGTCAGGCGGCGGGCGGTCTCGGGCGCGTCCGCCGGGCCCGGGGGCTCGTCCTGGAGGAGCGCCGGGGCGTCGGGGGTGAGGGCGGCGCGGCGGTCGAGCAGCTCCCACAGGGTGCGCGACGCGGCGAGGTCCTGGGCGGTGCCGGGCGACTGCATGGCGGACCTCCGTGGCTTCGAACTGACGGAGCGTCAGATAGGTGGGGAGCGTAGGCGGACGCGCCTTGTGGGTCCAGGGGGCGGGGGCTAGCCTGACTGGCTGCGCTACCTGACGTATCGTCAGATAGCTCCCGGGCCGGCCCCGGTCCCGGCCCCTTGTCCGGCGAGGGAGAAGACGCCATGGATCTTCCGCGCATCGTCAGCGTCGACGACCATGTGATCGAACCCGCCCACCTCTTCGACGCCTGGTTGCCCGCCAAGTACCGCCACCGCGGCCCCCGCCCGCTGACCGCCGGGATCGGCGAACTGCGTTACGTGGGCGGGAAGTACCGCATCACCATGGACCCCGCGGGCTCGCCCGCCGACTGGTGGATCTACGAGGACCTGCAGTTCCCGTACAAGCGCAACATCGCGGCCGTCGGCTTCGATCGCGACGAGATGACCCTGGAGGGCATCACCCGCCAGGAGATGCGCCCCGGCTGCTGGGACCCGGCGGAGCGGCTGAAGGACATGGACCTCAACCATGTCGAGGCGTCCTTGTGTTTCCCCACCTTCCCCCGCTTCTGCGGCCAGACCTTCGCCGAGGCGCGCGACAAGGAGGTCGCCCTCGCCTGCGTGCGCGCCTACAACGACTGGATGACCGAGGAATGGTGCGGCGACAGCAACGGCCGGCTGATCCCGCTGTGCCTGATCCCGCTCTGGGACGTGGACCTGGCCGTCGCCGAGATCCGGCGCAACGCCGCCCGCGGTGTACGGGCCGTGACCTTCAGCGAGATCCCCCCGTACCTCGGACTCCCCAGCATCCACACCGGATACTGGGACCCCTTCTTCGCCGAGTGCCAGGAGACCGCCACCGTCGTCTGCATGCACATCGGCTCCTCCTCGCAGATGCCCGCCGCATCCCCCGATGCGCCCCCGGCCGTCCAGGCCTCGCTGTCCTTCAACAACGCCATGGCCTCGATGACGGACTACCTCTTCAGCGGTGTGCTCGTCCGCTTCCCCCGGCTCAAACTCGCCTATGCAGAGGGACAGATGGGCTGGATCCCCTACGCCCTGGAGCGCGCCGACGACGTCTGGCGAGAGCACCGCGCCTGGGGCGGCGTGCGCGACCTGATCCCCGAGCCCCCCTCCACCTACTACTACCGGCAGATCCACTGCTGCTTCTTCCGCGACAAGCACGGCATCGCCTCGCTCGACGCGGTCGGCCGCGACAACGCCACCTTCGAGACCGACTACCCCCACGTGGACTCGACCTTCCCCCACACCAAGGAGGTCGCCCTCGATCATGTGAGGGGCCTGGACGACGAGACCGTCCGCAAACTCATGCGGGGCAACGCCATCCGGATGCTGGGTCTGGACCTCGACCCCGCCGGCACCTCCGCCCCGTCCGGCAGGTGACTCCCATGGACCTCACCTGCACCGAGGAGGAAGAGGACTTCCGGCAAAGGCTGCGCGCCTGGCTCGCGGACGCCCTGCCCCGGCTGCCCCCTGCGCCGCCCCCGGCCGACTGGCCCGGACGGCGCGCCCACGACTGCGCCTGGCAACGAGCCCTGTACGACGCCGGATTCGCCGGGCTGCACTGGCCCGCCGACGCCGGCGGCCAGGGGGCCACCCCCGCCCAGCACCTGATCTTCCTGGAGGAGTCCGAACTGGCGGGAGCACCCTACGTGGGCGCCAACTTCGTCGGCCTGCTGCACGCCGGACCCACCATCGCCGCCGAGGGGACGGCCGCCCAGCGCGCCCGCTGGCTGCCGCCGATCCTGCGGGGCGAGGAGGTGTGGTGCCAGGGCTTCTCCGAGCCCGAGGCCGGCTCCGACCTCGCCTCCCTGCGCACCCGCGCGACCCGGGACGGCGACGCGTACATCGTTACCGGCAGCAAGATCTGGACCTCGCACGCCGAGGTCGCCGACTGGTGCGAACTGCTCGTGCGCACCGACGACTCGGCTCCCCGACACCACGGGATCTCCTGGCTCGCCCTGCCGATGGACGCCCCGGGCGTCACGGTCCGGCCGCTGCGCACACTGGCCGGATCCGCCGAGTTCGCCGAAGTGCACCTGGACGGGGTGCGGGTGCCGCTCTCATACCGCGTCGGAGCCGAGAACGACGGCTGGCGCGTCACCATGGTCACCCTCTCCTTCGAACGTGGCACCGCCTTCGCGGGCGAGGTCGTCGCCTGCCGCCGCACCCTGCCCCGGCTGGCCGCCAGGGCCAGGGAGAACGGCCGCTGGGACGACCCCGTGCTGCGCCGCCGACTCGGGCGGCTGAACGCGGAGTTCAGTGCACTGTGGCGGCTTGTGCAGTGGAACGTGAGCGCAGCAGGGTACGCGTTGCGCAACGGCGGGAGCGGGGTGCCGGGCACCGGCGGCTCGGTGTTCAAACTGCGCTACTCCCAGGCCCGCCAGGAGCTGTACGACGCGGCCGCCGAGGTCCTCGGCCCTGCCTCGCTGGACGCCGCGCAGGAGTGGACCGCCCAGCGCCTCTCCTCGCTCTCGTACACGATCGCCGCCGGCACCTCCCAGATCCAGCAGAACATCATCGCCGAGCGCATCCTCGGCCTCCCGGGAGGACGGTGACGGCATCCATGGACTTCCGGCTGGACGACGACCAACGGGCCCTGCAGGCGGGGATGCGGAAGCTCCTCGAGCGGAGCTTCCCCCGGGAGCGGTTGCGGGAGGCGGTGGACGCGGAGGAGCAGCAGGGAAGCTGGGGGGTGCAGGGGTCGCAGGGGTCGCAGGGCGCCCAGGAACCCCGGAGGGAGAGCGGCGGGTGGGCCGTCGGCCGGGCGTTGTGGCGGGAGTTGGGCGACGCGGGCTTCTTCGCGCTGCGGCTGCCGGGGCAGGACGGCGGTGTGGGCCTGGGGCTCCCGGAGGCGGTGCTCCTCTTCGAGGAGGCGGGACGGTCCCTGGTGCCCGGACCACTGGTCGCCACGCACCTCGCGGCCGGTCTGGTACCCGGAGCGGCCGAGGGTACCTGCGTAGTGACGGCTCTGGCCGGTCCCGGAATGGCCGAACACCTGGGCGTCGCAGACTCCGTGCTGCTGCTCGACGGCGCAGGGGTCCGGGCGATGACGACGAGCGAGGGAACCGGACCACGGACCCTGGCCGCCCGGCCCGTGCAGTCGGTGGACCCGTTGACGCCTCTGCACGAGGTGCGCCAATTGCCCCCATGCTCGGCAACTCACTGGGTGACGCGTGGAGATGGGAAACGCGTCCACGACGAGGCGACCCTGCTGACCGCGGCCCAGCAACTCGGGAGCGCGCTGTGCACGCTCGACATGGCCGTCCTCCATGCCCGGTCCCGCAGGCAGTTCGGCCGGCCCATCGGGTCCTTCCAGGCCGTGCAACACCTCTGCGCCCGCATGCTCGTACGTGCGGAAATCGCACGCAGTAGCGTGTATGCGGCATCGCTGACCATGGCGGCCTGCGATGTCGCAGGAGCGAAGCTGCTCGCCGACGAGGCAGCCGTCCGTAATGCGCGGGACTGTTTGCAAGTGCACGGCGGCATGGGGTTCACCTGGGACGCGGACGTCCACCTGCATCTCAAGCGTGCCTGGGTCAGGCTCGAGCAGTGGCGGACTCCGGCTGCCGCCGAAGAGGAGTTGGCCGCGGGACTGCCGGCAGGAGACGTGAATGGCGCTGCGTAATCAGAGCGCGGTGAAATGCCTGCCTTGCCATGGAAAAAAGATCACGCTGTGTTGATATCGAGTTGTGTTCTGCGTGTAACTCGTCACGGTGCGGAGTCGGGCCCGGCCTCGGGTAATCTCCCATGGATGCGAGTTGTTCAAGGGCGCAACCATCAAGGCGTTGTCGGCCGGACGATGTCGGGCGTCGGCATGTGCCCAGCTCGCACGGGTGAGGGGAGTCTGTCTCCCTGGTGTTCGAAGCCTCGCGGCGCAGGTCGCACAGCGCGGGCGGCGCATACTCCTTTGCGCCGGAATATGCCCGAAGCTCTTGTTGAGGTAACTGAACGTCAACCATGCTGTCTCAGAAGGGCATCACGTTCCGTGACCCTTTGGAGGCGCGAGGTGTTGTGTCCGCCGGTTCGGGTGGTGTGAGCGGTGCAGGTGCTTCAGATGCAGATGGAGGTCCGGGCCGACCCCGCGGAAGTGGGGCGGGCTCGCAGGTGGGCACGGTCGCGCCTGGCCGGGTCCGGCATAGGGGTCGACGAACCGCTTGCCGAGACGCTGATCCTGCTGATCTCGGAGCTCGTCACCAACGCCGTGGTGCACACGGGCTGTCCGGCAGTCCTGCGGATGCTCTTCCCCGGCGTGGGTGCCTCCATGGGGGCGCCGTCCGGGGGTTGTCCCGGAACCGTCCGTGTCGAGGTGGCCGACAACAGCGCCCGGCCTCCGCGGCGGCGCTGTGCCCGGGGTGATGAAACGGGCGGGAGGGGCCTGGAACTCGTCGACGGTCTCGCCGACCGCTGGGGTTGGACGCCTGAAGGTGCGGGCAAGCGCATCTGGTGCGAGGTCGACCGCCGGGAGCCGCTGTGGACTGGTGCTTTCGAGCCACAACACGCCGCGACAAATGGGGCGTAGTCGACAAAGTCCAGACCAGGTGTTGACGTGAAGTGTTCACGTGATCACCCTTGGATGCAGCGATTCGTTGCGAGGGGACGTCGAGAGGCCCGGGGATCCAGGGTTGCCTTGGCGAGTACGGGTCGCGGCCCGGCGCGACGACAGGGCTGAGGCGCCGGAGGCTGGGTGGCGGCGTGCGGTGCCGTGCTCGGGGTGTGCATCTGTACGCCGCCGTCCGCCCATGACGTGCAGATCGCCTGCAGTGCGGCGTTTCCCGGCCGGCGCGGCCGGTGTCCCGTCGCCTCAGAGCACGGCGACCGGGGCGACGGGGGCTCCCGTTCCCCCGACGAACGGTTCCGGTGCCGCTGACAGCAGGAAGGCGTGGCGCCGCTCCTCGGCGCACGCGGTGGAGAGCTCCTCCAGATTCCAGTTCTGGCCCTGTGGCATCCCCATCTCCACCAGGTGCAGGGCGTGTACGGGCAGCCAGAGGTTCTCGATCTCCGGTGGGATGATCTCGAACGTGAGCGTGTCGTTGGCGACCGCGGCGACATCGCGGGCGTGGAACCACTCGGGCGTGTAGACCGAGAGCCCGGGCGAAGGGAAGCCGTACGCCTCTTTGTTGCCCTCCAGGTAGTGCTGTATCTGCCCGGTCCGCACGAGGACGATGTCGCCCTCCCCGACCGTGGTGCCTGCGAGTTCCTCGGCCGCATCGAGGTCTTCGGGGGTGACGGCATAGCCGCCGTCGAGCCGTTCCATCCCCTTGGCACGGGCGACATCGAGCAGGACGCCGCGGGAGACGACCGGCCCGGCCTTCTCGATACCGCTGAAGGCCGCACGGCCGTGGGCGGTGACGGAGTCCGCCGGACGGCCGTTGTAGAGCCGGCCGCCGTGGGAGACGTGGGCCAGCCCGTCCCAGTGGGTGGCCGCCTGCAGGCCCATGGTCACCACGTCGTCGCTGGTGGCGACCGTTCCCGGGCCGAAGAGCTCTGCATTGACGGACGTCATGGTGTGCAGCGGATTGACCCTGCCGGGAATGAGGCCCGTCTGCACCCCGTCCTGCTGCAGGGGCAGCGCCAGCGGGATCCGGCGGCCGCTGGTCACGGTCGCGGCGGCCCTGCGCACGACATCGTCCGTGATGAGGTTGAGCGTTCCGATCTCGTCGGCCGCTCCCCAGCGCCCCCAGTTGTTGACCCGCTCGGCGATCTCGTGGAACTCGGGCGGCAGCGCCATGGGTTCCCTCCCGGCTCTTGTCTTCCCCGGCCCTCCTCTCCAGAATCTAACGGTCCGTCAGAAGCTGCGGGAAGGGGCGCACCGTGGGGAACTTCTTGGCAGGCAAGGTGGTAGCCGTCACCGGCGCCGGCCGGGGGATCGGCCGGGCCGTTGCCCTGGCCTGCGCTGCCGAGGGGGCACGCGTCGTCGTCAACGACTACGGGGTGTCCCTCGACGGCGAGGAGCCCACCGGCGAGGTTGCCGCCGCCGTGGCCAAAGAGATCGAAGCGGCGGGCGGCGAGGCCGTGGCCGTCACGGACGACATCTCGACCATGGCCGGAGGGCAGCGGATCGCCGACACCGCCCTCGCCCGTTACGGGCGCATCGACGGCGCCGTGTGCGTGGCCGGAATCCTGCGCGAACGCATGCTCTTCAACATGACGGAGGAGGAGTGGGACCCCGTCATCGCCACTCACCTCAAAGGCACGTTCACCGTCTTCCGGGCAGCCTCGGCCGCCATGCGGCGCCAGGGGACCGGGACCCTCATCGGATTCACGAGCGGCAGCCACCAGGGCAGCGTCGCCCAGTCCAACTACGCCTCCGCCAAGGGCGGTGTGATCTCCCTCGTGCGCAGCGCCGCCCTGGGCCTCCACAAGTACGGGGTGACCGCGAACTGTGTTGCCCCCGTGGCCCGTACGCGGATGTCCGCCAAGGTGCCGATGGAACTGACGGAGATCGGCGAACCGGAGGACGTGGCCGCACTCGTCGTCTACCTGCTCAGTGACCGTGCCCGCGCCGAAGGAATCACCGGGCAGGTCTACACCGTGGCCGGCCCCAAGATCGCTGTGTGGGCGCAGCCCCGCGAACTGCGCGCCGCCTATGCCGAGGGCGGCTGGAGCCCCGAGAAGATCGCCGACCTCCTTCCGGGGACGGTCGGCACCGATCCGATGCCGCTGTTGGACCGGCTGCGGGCCATGACGAAGGCGGCCGCGGTGGACGAGCGGCCCAACGCCCAGGACATGTAGGGCGGTTACCGCACTCAGATCCCCGTGAGCCGCGTCGAAGGGAGACGGCATGGACTTCGCCTTCGGTCCGCAGGACGAGGCTCTCCGGGAGGAGGCGCGGGCCTGGCTGGCCGAGCACCTCACCGGGGAGGCCGGGGCGCGCTTCCGGGCCGGCGGCCGCGCCTGGGAACGCGAACTCGGCGCCGGCGGGTGGATCGGCCTCGGCTGGGACCGCACGCAAGGAACCTTCGGCAACCGGTCCGCCACACCGGCCGGACAGATCGTCTGGGCCGAGGAGTACGCCCGCGCCCAGGCACCCGCCCGCCTCGGTCACATGGGCGAGAACCTGCTGGCCCCCACCCTCCTCGCCCACGGCGACGCCGACCAGTGCGCCCGCTTTCTCCCCGGCATCGCCCGCGGCGAGGAGCTCTGGTGCCAGGGCTACAGCGAACCGGGCGCCGGGTCCGACCTCGCCGCCGTCCGCACGGCCGCCACCCGCGCCGACGGCGGCCGCACCTATCGGATCACCGGCCAGAAGATCTGGACCTCCCTCGCCCGCGAGGCCGACTGGTGCTTCGTCCTCGCCCGCAGCACGGAGGGATCGCGGCGCCATCACGGGCTCTCCCTGCTGCTCGTCCCCATGGACCAGCCCAGCCGGATCACCGTCCGCCCGATCCGGCAGATGTCCGGGGACGCCGGATTCAACGAGGTGTTCTTCGACGGCGCCGAGGCCCGCGCCGAGCACCTCGTCGGCGGTGAGGGCAACGGCTGGCGGGTCGCGATGAGCCTGCTCGCCCGGGAGCGGGGAGTGGCCACCCTCGCCCAGCAGATCGGCTTCGCGGCCGAACTGGCCCGTGTCGTCGGCCTTGCCCGGGAGACGGGCGCCGCAGCGGAACCGGTCATGCGCGACCGGCTCGTACGGCAGTGGGCCGAGTTGCAGGGCATGCGCTGGAACGCCCTGCGGAACCTCGGCGCGGGGGACGACCCCGGGGCGGGCGCAGTCGCCAAGCTGCTCTGGGGCGGCTGGCATCGGCGGCTGGGCGAGCTGGCGATGCAGGTGCGCGGTGCGGCCGCCGCCCTCGGGCCGCGCGACTGGGATGCCGCGTACCCCTACGAACTGGACGACCTGCAACGCCAGTTCCTCTTCAGCCGCGCCGACACCATCTACGGCGGTTCGGACGAGATCCAGCGCACCGTGATCGCCGAGCGCGTGCTCGGCCTGCCGAAGGAGCCCCGTCCATGACATCGGCGACACCGGCGGCAACCGCCTACGGGCACTGGATCGGCGGCACATGGCGCGCGCCGGGAAAAGGGCACTATCCAGTTGTCAATCCGGCGACCGAAGAGGTCGTCGGGGTGGCCCCGGAGGCGACTCCCGCCGAAGTCGCCGACGCCGTGACCGCCGCACAGGCCGCTCAGGACGGCTGGTCCCGTACGCCTCCGCGGCAACGCGCAGCTGTACTGGACCGGATGGCGGAACTGATCCTCGAACACGAGGAGGAACTCGTCCCCCTCCTGCAGGCCGAGACGGGCGCGACCCTGCGCGTCACCTCGGCCATGCAACTGCCCACGGCGGCCGAACGCTTCCGGCGCTATGCGCGAGGCGCCCTGGAACCGGAAACCGTCCCCCTCGCGCCCCGGCCCGTCCCGGCGAGCCCGCTCGCGCCCGGCGGCCTGGTCGGCGCCGTGGCCGTGCGCCGCCCCGTGGGCGTGGTCGGCTGCATCACCTCCTACAACTTCCCGGTCGTCAATCTCGCGGGCAAGGTCGCCCCTGCCCTGGCCATGGGCAATACGGTCGTGGCCAAGCCGGCGCCGCAGGACCCCCTCTGCTGTCTGCTCCTGGGCCCGCTCTTCCGGGAGGCCGGCCTCCCGGACGGTGCGTTCAACGTGGTGACCGGTTCGGGGCCCGCCGCCGGTGAGGCGTTGGTGGCCCATCACGGCGTCGGCATGGTCAGCTTCACCGGTTCCACCGCTGTGGGGAAGAAGATCGCCGAGGCCGCGGGGAGGTCGATGAAGCGCACCCTGATGGAGCTGGGCGGCAAGGGTGCTGCCATCGTCCTGGGGGATGCCGACGGAGCGGTGCTCAAGTCGGCGATCGGGGCGGTCGGTTCGGTCTGGTCCTTCCACAGCGGGCAGATCTGCACGGCGCCGGCCCGCGTGCTCGTCCAACGGGCGCTGTACGAACGGGTCGTCGCCGGTCTCCAACGTTACGCTGAGTCACTGCCCGTGGGAAGCCCTGTGGATAACTCCACCGTCGTGGGCCCGTTGATCTCAGCGGCCCACCGCGACCGCGTCGAGGCGTACGTCGCCGGCGCCCGGGCCCAGGGTGCCCGGATCGTCGTCGGCGGCACCCGCCCCGACCTGCGGCCCGGCTTCTACGTGGGTCCCACCCTCATCGCCGACGCCACCCCGGACATGACCGTGGCCCGCGAGGAGATCTTCGGACCCGTCGTCGTCGTCCTCCCCTTCGACGACGAGGATGAAGCGGTGCACATCGCCAACGGCACCCCGTACGGGCTCCACGACTACGTCTTCGGTGCCGACACCGCGCGTGCCTGGGCCCTCGCCGCCCGGCTGACCAGCGGAAACGTCGCCATCAATACGGCCCAGCGGCACCCCGAGACCCCGTTCGGCGGCTTCAAGGAGAGCGGCATCGGCCGGGACGGGGGCTCCTTCGGGCTGCACGCGTACAGCGAACTCCAGTCGGTCGTCTGGTCCTCCTGAGACCGCGTCCGCCAATCCGCGAGGACGAGAGGACAGCCGGGCATGAGAGGTGTCATCTTCGACGGGAAGCAGGCGCGGACGGTCGACGACCTGCAGGTACGCCTGCCGGGGCCCGACGAGGTCCTCGTCTCCGTGGCCGCCGCCGGTCTGTGCCACAGCGATCTGTCGGTCGTCGACGGGGTCATTCCGTTTCCCGTCCCCGTCGTTCTCGGGCACGAGGGCGCGGGCGTCGTCGAGTCCGTCGGAGCAGGCGTCACTCACGTCGCTCCCGGCGATCACGTCGCACTGTCCACACTGGCCAACTGCGGCACCTGCCCCGACTGCGACCGGGGCCGGCCCACCATGTGCCGTGCCTCCATCGGCAGGCCGGGCCGGCCCTTCTCCCGGCCCGGCGAGCGGTTCTTCCAGTTCGCCTCGAGTTCCGTCTTCGCGGAGCGCACCGTGGTCAAGGCGGTCCAGGCCGTCAGGATCCCGGCCGGCATGCCCATGGCCTCGGCCGCGGTCATGGGCTGCGCGGTGCTCACGGGAGTGGGCGCGGCACTCCGGCGCGCCCGGGTCGGGCCGGGCGACTCCGTGGTCGTCATCGGGGCGGGCGGTATCGGGCTCAACGTCCTGCAGGGGGCCCGCATCGCCGGAGCCTCGCCCATTGTCGCTGTCGACGCCAACGCGGCGAAGGGGCCGACGGCCCGGCAGTTCGGGGCGACGCACTTCGTCGACGCATCCGCCGTCCCCGACACCTCCGCCGCCGTGCGGGAGATCCTCCCCGCCGGTGCCGACCACGCCTTCGAGTGCGTCGGCGACACCCGGCTCGTACGGCAGGCGATCGACCTTCTCGACCGGCACGGGCAGGCGGTGCTGCTCGGCGTCCCGGCCTCCGGTGCGGAGGCGTCGTTCCTCGTCTCGTCGATGTATCTCGACAAGTCGATCCTCGGCTGCCGCTACGGTTCATCGCAGCCGCAGCACGACATGACGCTGTACGCACGGTGGTACGGCGAAGGACGGCTCCTGCTGGACGAGCTGGTGTCCGCCGTCTATCCGGTGGAGGAGTTCGGAAAGGCGGCGGATGATGTGCGCCGCGGAGCGGTGACACGGGCGGTGCTGGCCTTCCGGGGATGACGTGCCTGTACCTCCCTGAACGACGAGCCCTCGTCTCCTCTTGTCGCTCCTTCCCTGCCGCCCCTCCCCCTCGACCCCGGCTGTCCTGACAACGTTCCGGTGATCTGCTGCGTCCTACCCCTCGGAAGCCGCTTGCGATCCCTGCTGTGTCTTTGTGCAGCAGGGATCGCTGCGACCGCCGTGCACGCGGCCGGCCAGTACGGCCGGCATCGGACCAAGCGGACTATTCGGCAAGAATGGTCGCCCGGTCGGCAGCCGTGCACGGCCTCGGAACGACCCTCAGCGGAACCTCTCGGCCTCTGGGGGAATCTTTCATTGAGAGAGGGGCGACATGACACAGCAGGCTGAGCCGCACGCCATACCCGACGAGGCGACAAAGGGCGTCGCCCCCGAGACGACCCCTGCGCCCGCGCAGAGTGTGGCGCACCCGGACGGTTTCGGCGCAGCGTTCTGCGCGTCGATGGCCGCGCTCTGTGCGGAGTCGGTGGTCGCCGCGACGATCGGTGTGCTCGTTCTGCTCTCCCGCGAACACGACGGACTGCCCAGCGGTGTCCTCCTGGTCGTCGCCGTGTCTCTCGGGGCTCTGCTGCTCGTCGTCCTGCTCAGCGGATTCGTCACCGCCGCCGCTGTGATGCCTGCACTGGCGCTCGCCCGGCGGGCGGCCGAGCGCCGGGGCGGTACCGACGGGTGGAAGTGGACGCTGGGGGCCGTGCCGGTGGTCGCTGCGGGTGCGGTGGCCGTGTTCGGAGGCATCGCCGCTCTCGGCAGTCTCTCGCTGGCGCATCCGCTTGCGTACCTGCTGTGGTGGTCGTCCCTCACGGCAGTGCTGCTGCCCGCCGCGCTGGTCGCCAGAGTGGCCGCCCGCCGGATCCGGGAGAACCGGACCGGAAGTGTTGCCCGGAGGGTCACACGCAACGGTGCAATCGCATGGTTGGCGGTCGGAGCGGTCGGTGCGACGGTCTACGGGACCGGTCTGGTCAACGTGTACGAGCCGCCCCGGCTCGCCAAGTCGGACCTCGCCGGTACCTGGACGGACGGCCGTGGCGGCACGGTAAGGCTGGAGTCGCACGGGGCCCTGGTCGCCCAGGGCCTCGACAACTACGTGTGGGACGGCACGGGCAAGGACAGGCCGAAGGACTGCGACGGCTCCGGAACATGGACGCCCTTGCCGGACAAGGGGCCGGTCCAGGGCGTCTCCATGCGGATCGGCAGTTGCGAGCTGGCCCGTGACTGGAGCCTCACCGGTACGGAGAAGGAACCCCGGATCTTCCACGAGATAGGCAAGCCGGGCTCGGGCAAGAAGTACGTGCTGACCAAGGTCGTCAAGGGCAGGCACGGCAGCAAGAACCGGCACCGCGACAAGCATCATGACGCGGCCGGGCAGACCGTCGGAGCCGTGCGGCACGAAGAGAACGACCATCACGGTGAGAACGAGCGACACGGCGAGAGCGAGCACCACGGCGCGAAGGGCAAGAAGTAGCGGCCGGGTGCATTGCCCCCGCCTCTCCCGCGCTGTTCAGCACTCGGTGGCGCGCAGTGTCCCGAACGCGCCCCGATGGAAGATCAATGGACCGGCGCCCGCGGCACTTTCATCCGCTCCCAAGGCCTCGACGCGCCCCACGACCACGAGGTGGTCGCCGCCGGTGTGCACCGCGTGGACCGAGCAGTCGACCCAGGCCGGTACATCCGCAAGCCTAGGCGACCCGGTGACGGGGGCGGGCTCGTAGGAAACCCCAGCGAACTTGTCGGCGTTCTGCGCGCTGCTGACCGCGAAGTCCCGGCACAGCGCCTCCTGTCCGGCGCCGAGGATGCTGGCGCAGAAGACCCCGGCGCGGGCGATGCGGGGCCAGGACGCGGAGGTCCGGGCCACCATGAACACGACGAGCGGCGGGTCGAGGGACAGCGAGGCGAAGGACTGGCAGGCGAAGCCGGCGGGCGGTTCACCTTCGGCTCCCGGTGCGGCGATCACGGTGACGCCGGAGGCGAAATGGCCCAGGACGCGCCGGAATTCGGCGGGGTCCGGCGGAGGAGGTTCGTCCGCCCGCACGGCCCGGAGCTCCGGCCGGGGCAGTGGGTCGACGGGCGGCGGCACGGACACCGGCGCCCCCTTCCGGCGCAAGTGGCGCACGGCGGCTGCGGCCATCCCCGCGTGTCCCATCATGCAGCCATTGAAAGTGACGTCGCGTCAGATCGGAAGTCCCCTCCCCGAACGCTTCGTCACCGCCCCCGGTAGACGGGTGGGCGGCGTTCTGTGAAGGCGCGGACGCCTTCGGCCGCGTCCGCAGTCGTCGCGTTGACCTCCTGGGCTGCCGCCTCGGCGGCGAACGCGGCGCTGCGGTCGGCGTCGAGCGAGGAGTTGACCAGCTGTTTCGTCAGGGCGAGGGCCCGGGTCGGCCCGGCCGCGAGCCGCTCGGCCCACGTCACGGCGGTGTCGGCCAGTTTCCCGTCCGGCACCACACGATTCACCAGACCGAGTCGTTCCGCTTCGGCGGCGGACAGTGTGTCGCCGAAGAACATCAGCTCCTTCGTCTTCTGCAACCCCACCAGGCGCGGCAGGAGGTAGGCCCCGCCGCCGTCCGGAACCAGGCCGCGGCGGACGAACGCCTCGGTGAACCGGGCGGATTCGGCGGCCAGAACGAGGTCGCAGGCCAGCGCGAGATGGACGCCGAGGCCCGCGGCGACCCCGTTCACGGCGGCGATCACGGGCTTCTCGCAGTCCAGGACCGCCGCGATCAGCCGCTGCGCACCGAGGCGGATGGTACGGGCCACATCACCCGGAATGCGCTCGGAAGAGGCGTTTGCCGCCCCGGAACGGAGGTCGGCTCCGGAGCAGAACCCCCGGCCCGCTCCGGTGATCACCACGGCTCCCACGTCCGGATCGGCGGAGGCCCGGGCGAGATCTGAAATCAACTGTTCTCGCAGGTCAGGGGTGATGGCGTTGAGCGTGTGCGGGCGGTTGAGGGTGATCCGGGCAACGCCGTTGTCAGTGGGGTGCAGTACCAATGACTCATCCGATGCAAAGGGGCCGGGGGGCCCTTCACGGGGGGAGAGGTCCATGGGGGAGCTCCTAGTCCTGCGGGCGGTCGTGCACGGTCCGTTCGGGGGCGTGCATGCCGCGTCAGCGGCAGAGGACCAGCGCGTCGAGGGCCACCGCGCCCTGGCCGCGGTCGAGTACCACGAGCGGGTTGATGTCCAACTCGGCGATGCTGTCGCCCACTTCCAGCGCCATGCGCTGGACGCGCAGGACGGTCTCGACGAGGGCGTCCGTGTCGGCGGGCGGGCGTCCCCGGACGCCGTCCAGCAGGGCCCGCCCGCGCAGTTCGCCGATCATCGCGCGGGCGTCGCCCTCGCCGAACGGCGGGATGCGCACGGCCGTGTCGTCCAGGACCTCGATCAGCACGCCGCCCAGCCCTACGGTCACGGTGGGGCCGAAGACACGGTCGTGCGTGATGCCGACGGCCGTCTCGATGCCGCGCCCGATCATCTGGCAGACGAGGATGCCGTCCAGCGGAAGGTCTTCGAAGCGGGCGATGTCGGTGAGTTCGCGATAGGCGTCGCGGACCTGGCTGGCCGAGGTCAGGCCGATCCTGACCAGGCCGAGCTCCGACTTGTGGGCGAGCTGCGGGGCCGAGGCCTTCATGACGACGGGGTAGCCGATCTGGCCCGCCGCCCGGACGGCCGCGGCAGCGCTGGTCACCAGGTGTTCGCGGGGGACGCGTATGCCGTACGCCCGCAGGAGCTGCTTCGCCGCATGCTCGCTGAGCTGCTCGCCCGGGCGCAGGAGAGCCCGTGCCTTGCTTGCCGAAGGAGACGGGACGCGTGGTGCTTCGTCGAAGGGGGAGCGGTAGCCGGTGGTGAAGCGGTGGTGGCCGAGGTAGGCGCGGATGGCGGTGATGCAGTTCGAGAAGGTGCGGAAGGTGGAGACGCGCGAGGAGCCGAGCAGGGTGGTGCGGTAGGCGTCCTCCGTGCCGACGGGGGATCCCCACACCACGCAGACCGGCTTGTCCGTCGCCTCCGCCGCGTCCACGAGGTCCTGTGCGAGCCGGTCGCTGAGGGGAGGGAAGGGGCCCGTGATGGGGCAGACGAGGACGCCGACGGACGGATCGGCGAGCAGCGCGTCGATGATCCTGCGGCCGCGCGCGTCGCCCACGGGATGGCCGCCGCAGTCGACGGGGTTGGCCACGCTCAGGTCCCGGGGTATCCACTGGTGCAGTTCGTCCTGCTTGGCGGGGGACAGTACGGGCAGGTCGAGGCCGGCGGCGGTGGCGAGGTCCGCGAAATGGGCGCCTGTGCCGCCCGAGATCGCATACACGGCCACCCCGCGGGCCCGGGGCGGCCGGGCGCGGGCGAGGAGCGCCGCGGTGTCCTGGAGCTCGTCCAGCCCGTCGACGCGGATCACGCCGAACTGCCGCATGGCCGCGTCCACCACGTCGTCCGCTCCCGTCAGCTTGCCGGTGTGGGAGGCGGCGGTGCGGGCGCCGGTCTCCGTACGGCCGACCTTGACGGCGACGACCGGCACTTTGCGGCGGGCCGCCCGGTCGGCCGCGAGGAGAAAGGAGCGGCCGTCCTTGATCCCCTCCACATAGGCGGCGATGGCGCCGGTCTCGGGCCGGCCGGCGAACCAGGAGATGAAGTCGGAGCACTCCAGGTCCGCCTCGTTGCCGGTCGGGGCCCAGTGCGAGAGCCGGATGCCCAGCTCCTGCAGGGCGAAGACGGGCCGGCCCTGGTGGCCTGACTGGGTGATCAGTGCGATGGCCGGACCGTCCAGGTCGTCGCGGAAGCGCTCGAAGGCGTTGAGGTTGGTGTTGGGGCCGAGGAGCCGGGTGCCCGTCCCGCGGACGGCGGCGGCGAGCCGGGCCTGGGCCGCGGCTCCTTCGGCGCCGGCCTCGGCGAAGCCGGAGGCGAAGACGACGGCGAAACCTGCCTTGTGGTCGGCGAGTTCACGGATGCAGGGAAGGGGGTCACCCACGAGTACGGCGGCGACGTCGACGGGTTCGGGCAGGTCCTGGACGGAGCGGTGGCAGGGGAGGCCGAAGACGGTGGTGCGCGTGGGGTGCACGAGGTGGATACGGGCGTCGACGCGTCCGGCCCAGCCGATCAGCTGCGCGGTGACGGTCCTGCCGGGCCGCCCCTCGGCGTCCGAGGCGCCGACGACGGCCACGGTCCGGGGCCGGAAGAGCCGCTCCAGGTCGGGGACTTCGGCATGCAGGGGGCGGCCGCTGACGTCCGTCTCCCGCTCGTCGGCGGTGCCGTGGACGGCCGGTCCGGGACGCTCGCCGCAGGCCGCCACACGGGCCGGGCGGGAGGTGGTGGTGAGGGTGCCATGAGTCGATCCGAGCATCGTTCTCGCCCACTCCTGCTCGTTGGCCGATAAGCTGACGTGCAATCAGGCTACAGATCTGATGGACCGTCAGGAATGGGCCGTCCGCGAACGGCCCGTGAAGGGAGGCCTGACGTGGAGGGACGGCTGCGCGCCGATGTCCCGGAGGTCGACGACTTCACCAGGACCTACTGGGATGCCGCCGCGGAAGAGCGGTTGCTCATCCGCCGCTGCCGCGCCGCCGGCTGCGGCAGGGCGCACCACTACCCGCGGGAGTTCTGCCCGTGCTGCTGGAGCGACGACGTCGTCTGGGAGGAGGCCTGCGGCCGCGCCACGCTCCACACCTGGTCCGTCGTCCATGTCAACGACCTGCCGCCCTTCGGATCCCGGCTGCCCTACGTCCCCGCCGTCGTCTCCCTCGCCGAGGGGCCGCGCATGACGACCGAGGTGACAGGCTGCCCGGAGGAATCGCTCCGCGTGGGCATGGAGCTCGCCGTCGCCTTCCGCAGGGATCCGGAACTCGCCCTGGTGATACCGGTGTTCCGGGCGTGTTGAATGTACACATGATGGAACCCAAGGCACTGGATCCGGTCTGGCTCGGTGAGTACGACCTGCTGCTGCGCCCCTGGGAGCCACGGGATCTCGGCGCCGTGCTGCGCGGCATATCGGACCCCGACTTCCGCCGCTGGAACGCCGTCACCGTGCCCGCTCCGGACGAGGAGGGCGCGCGAGAGTTCCTCGAACGGCGCGCGGCGGGCTGGCGGATGGGGGACCAGGCCTCCTTCGCGATCACCACGGAGGACGACGGGTTCCGCGCCGTCGTGGGCCACGTGGGGCTCGCGATGATCGACCCCATGCTGAGGTCCGCCCGCGTCGCGTACTGGGTCCTGCCCGAGCACCGGGGCCGCGGCTATGCCTCCCGCGCCCTGGAGACCGTCACGCGCTGGGCGTTCCGGGGCGAGCTCCGGCTGCACCGGGTCGAGTTGGGCCATGTCCTGCCCAACCGCGCCTCATGCCGCGTCGCCGGGCACTGCGCGTTCGCCTACGAGGGCACGATGCGTGGCGCGCTGCCGGGCGTCGACGGCCGGATGTGGGACGTGCACCTCCACGCCCGGCTCGCCACCGACCCGGCGCCCGATCTCACGGCCACAGCAGCCCCGTAGTCCAGGAGCCCGTGCCCGTACGGCGGTAGACGAGGCGCACGTGCCGGCGCCGTGCGTCCCCCTGGAAGAACTCGACCTCGTCGGCGGCGAGGACGTACAGCGTCCAGCTGTCCACCGGGGCGTCCGGGTCGCGGTGTGCCCGCTCCCAGGCCGCATCCGAGGCCCGCTCCAGTTCTGCGTACGAGGGCAGCTCCTCGCTCTGGTGCCCCACCAGGGCGGCGGCCAGCGCGCCGGGCGACCGCTTGCCCAGGTCCGCGCGGCTCTCCGCCGCGTCCGCAGCCGTCACCGTGCCCCGGACGCGCACTTGCCGCCCGACCGTCGGCCAGTAGAAGCCCAGGGCCGCCTCGGGGCGTGCCGCCAGCTCGCGCCCCTTGCGACTGGTGCGGTGGGTGGCGAAGTGCCAGCCGCGCTCGTCGGCGTCGTGCAGCATCACCGTCCGCACGGACGGGCGGCTGGCGGCATCGGCGGTGGCCAGGCTCATGGTGTGCGGCTCGGGGGTGCCCGCGCGGGCCGCTTCGGACAGCCACTGCCGGAAGAGCGGCAGCGGGTCGTCCGGTGCCGTGGCCGGGTCGAAGCGCGGCAGTTCTGTGTCCCACACGGGAAGGGAGCGCAGGAGGCGCCGGAAGGACTCCTGCTGCTCGTCCTGTTCCTGCTGCCCGGCGTCCGGCACGTTGCTCATGTACCCATCCAACAGCAGGCGGTGGGCAGGCCGCGTGCCGGGCCGGTCAGCCGCGCCCGAGGACCACTGTGCCGGACGAGCAGAACCAGCCGCCCGTGCCCGACGCCACGGCGAGCTGCGGCAGCCGTCCTCCACTCCTGCGGACCTGGCGTCCCTCCTCCGCTTCGCCGCGCAGCTGCCGCACCGCCTCGACGATCAGGAACAGCCCCCGCATCCCGGGATGGCAGGCGGACAGCCCTCCGCCGTCGGTGTTGACCGGCAGTGCACCACCGGTCGTCAGCCTGCCGCCCACGGCGAACGCTCCGCCCTCGCCCTTCGGGCAGAAGCCGAGGTCTTCCAGCGTCACGAGCGTCATGTACGTGAACGCGTCGTACAGCTCGGCCACGTCGATCTCCTGCGGCGTCACGCCCGCCTGCCCGAAGGCCGTCCGCCCGGAGACCGCAGCGGGGGAGACCGTGAAGTCCTCCCACTCCGACATCGTCATGTGCGACACCGCCGTACCGGCACCCAGCACCCACACCGGCTGCTTAGCCGTGTCCGGCACGTACTCCTCGGCAGCCAGCAGCACGGCGCAGCCCCCGTCCGACCTTATGCAGCAGTGCAGTTTGGTGAACGGGTCAGCTATCAGCGGGCTGTTGAGAACGTCGTCTATGGTGATCGGGGCGCGGTACAGGGCGTGGGGATTGCAGGCTGCGTTGGCGCGGGTTTGAACGGCGATGTCGGCCAACTGCTGCACGGTTGTGCCGTACTGGTGCATGTGACGCCGGGCCGCCATGGCGTACTTGGCGACGATCGTGTGACCGTACGGTGCCTCGAACTGTGCGGGCCCGCGAGCGCCGAAGGCGAGATTGGCGGTGCGCCGGCCGGCCTTGATGTCGGCGCGTGCGGTGGAGCCGTACACGAGGAGGACGGCGTTCGCGTGGCCTGCCGCGATGGCGTCCGCCGCGTGGGCGGCCATCACCTCCCAGGTGCTGCCGCCGACGGAGGTCGAGTCCACCCAGGTGGGCCGCAGGCCCAGATACTCCGCGACGTCGACGGGCGCGAGCGTGCCGAGGCCCGTGGAGGCGAAGCCGTCGACGACGCTCCTGTCGAGACCGGAGTCGGCGAGGGCACGGCGCGCGGCCTGGGCGTGCAGGGCGTAGGGCGTGACGGTGTCGAGGCGGCCGCAGTCCGAGAGCGCGACACCGACGACGGCGACCTTGCGTCGGCCTGAAGACATAGATCTGACGGTACATCAGATCTGCTCTGGGAAAGTGGGCTTCCCCTCGCCATAATGCCCGCCGTCGGATCGGACGAGGGGAGTCCGCGATGGATGCCCGGCTCAGCCGCGAGCAACAGGAAATCTGCAGCACCCTGCGGGAGTTGCTGCAGAAGCATGCCTCCTCCGAGCAAGTCCGGGCCGCGGTCCGGAGCCGGGCCGGGTACGACGCCGTGCTCTGGCGGCTGCTCGGTTCGTCCCCGGGCCTGGCCGGCCTGGCAGTGGACGAGAGATACGGCGGAACGGGCTGCGGAACCCTTGAACTCGCCCTCGCGGCCGAGGAGACGGGCCGGGTCCTGCTGCCGTCCCCTCTCCTGTCCACAGCAGTGCTCACCGTGCCGCTGGTCACCGCGCTCGGTACGCCGCAGCAGCGCGCGCAACTGCTGCCGCGCCTGGCCTCCGGCGAGCTCACGGGAGCGCTCGTCCTGCCCGGCACCACGCTGACGGCGGCGCTCGGTCTCACCGGGCCGGACGACGGCACCTGGGCCGGGGACGGGCGAGCAGGAGGGGTGCAGGCGCGGCACACCGCCGACGGCTGGCGGCTGTACGGGGAGGCCGGGCAGGTGCTCGACGGCCACAGTGCGGGGCTGCTGATCGTCGCCGCACACACCGGCGGATACGCCCGCAGCCGTACGTGCCTGTTCGTCGTACGTCCGGACAGCGCGCATGCTGTGGCCCGTACACGCCTGACCGCACTGGACGAGACACGGCCGCAGGCCCGGATCGAGCTGCGGGACGCCGACGCGGAACCGCTCGGTACCGGCGAGGCGCCGACGGCCCTCGCAGCGCTCGGCGGCAGCGCGGCTCCCGTACTGGCTGCAGAGGCGGTGGGCGCGGCAGAGCGGGCCCTTGAGAAGACCGTGGAGCACGCGCGCGTACGCGAACAGTTCGGCAGACCGATCGGATCGTTCCAGGCCGTCAAGCACCGGCTGGCGGATCTCCATGTGACCGTTCAGGCCGCGCGTTCGGCGGTGTACTACGCAGCCTGGGCCGCGGCCGGTGCCGCACGGGGGCGGGCCGTCGGGGCGCTCGCGCTCGCCCAGGCCCTGGAGGCCCAGTGGCGGGTGGCGGGCGAGGCCGTCCAACTGCACGGAGGTATCGGAGTGACGTGGGAACACGATGTGCAGCTGTACTTCAAACGAGCGGCTTCCGACGAGCTGCTGTTCGGGCCCGTGCACCGGTTGAGGGCCCATGCGGCCGAACTGGCGGGTCTGTTTGACGTTTCGGAGGGCCGGGAAGCGGTGGTGCTGTGATGCCTGTAGTCGAACGCTTGGTGCAGAAGGTCTCCTCCACCCGCTCGTTCGCACGAATCGCACCGCACTGTGTACCGGCCCTGGACCGCACGGTGCACCGTCTGACGGGCGGAAGGCTGCTGCTGAGCACGAAGTTGCTACCGGGCCTCGTCCTGACGTCCACAGGGGCGAAGACCGGGCAGCGGAGGCGGACACCGCTCGCCTGCATGCCGGACGACGGCCGCGACGGCACGGGCGAGGGATGGGTTCTCGTCGGCAGCAACTTCGGCCGTCCCGGCCACCCCGCCTGGTCGGCAAATCTGCTGGCCCACCCGGACGCGGAGATCAGCTGGAAAGGGGATGACATCCCCGTGCACGCACGGCTGCTGCAGGGAGCGGAACGGGAGACGGTCTGGGCGGCGCTGCTGAGGTTCTGGCCGCCGTACGGGCGCTATCAGGCGCGCGTGGAACGGGAGATCAGGCTCTTCCGGCTGGACCGGCGGCACGCGCAGGGCCGGTGAGTCCTGTCCGCCGTGAGTGCGGCCGTGAGTGCGGCGCGGCGGGCCGCCCGGGGCCGTGCCCGGGCGGCCCGCCGCCGCGATGACAGGACGCGCGAGAGTGATGCGCGAGAGAGGTGTGGGCGGACAGGCCTGCAAGACGGCCTGCAACGCGCCTACTTCATCTACTTCGTCGGCTTCTTGCCGGTGATGCCCAGATGGACGAGCAGGGCGAGGTTCGGCTTGAGCTCGGCCTGCTTGACGCCCCAGCTCTGGAAGCCCTTCTGGTGGGAGGCCACGGCGGCGAGCATGGCGACGAGCGAGCCGGCGACGGCCGCCGGGCTGACGTCCTTGTCTACCTTGCCCTTGGACTGGAGCTCCTTGACGGAGTCCGTCAGGGAGTTGGTGACCGCGTTGAGGATCTTCATGCGGATCTTGTAGAACCGCTTGTCGCCCTCGGCCGCGCCCAGATCGACGACGCGCAGAATCGCATCGTGTTTGCGCCAGAACCCGAGGAATCCGTCCACCAGTTCCTCGGCCGCCTGCCAGCCGGACTTGCCGACCCAGGAGCGTCCGGCGACGAGTTCGGTGAGGCTCGCGCCCTCCTTCGCCATTTCCTCGGCGATTTCGAGGACGGCTCCCTCGACGTCTGGGAAGTACTGGTAGAAGGTCGCCGGCGAGGTGCCGGCCCGGCGGGCGACATCGATGACCTTGACGTCGCGGTAGGGCGAGGAGCTGAGCATTTCGCCGAGGCAGTCGAGCAGCTTCTGCCGCGTCGCCTGGCCTCGCCGGCCGGCCACCCGGCCGTCGACGGTGCGTACTTGTCCTGTCATGCCGTCAGCTTACCGAGGGGTGATCGGAGCGCGATTCGGCCGCATGCAAATGGGGGCGGGGGTGCGCGATGGTGTGTATCGGCAGGTCGGATGGGGTGTGAAGGGGTATGGAGACGGCCGGAGCGGATTGGCCCGTACCGGTGAATTGTCCTATCGACAAGCTGTGGACAACCGCGTCACCCGCCCATTCCCCGGTTATCCACAGGCCGAGCGAGAACGGCCCTCCGCCGATACCGTGACAGCTGGGCGCAACCTGCCGGGAGACAGCCCGCGCGGGCGGATGCAGCACACGCAGAAGGAGCCGGGCCCATGAGCGCAGCCACGGACGGATTCACGGAAGGCATGCCGTGCTGGGCGGATGTCATGCTGCCCGATCTCGCCGCCGGAAAGCGCTTCTACGGCGAACTCCTCGACTGGACCTTTGAGGACGGCGACCCCGAGTACGGGTACTACACCCAGGCGTTCCACCGCGGGAGGAATGTCGCGGCGCTCGCCCCCAAGCCCGACGGGAGGATGCCCACGGCCTGGACCGTCTACTTCGCCTCGTCCGACGCCGCGGGCACCGCACGAAGGATCCGTGGCGCGGGCGGGCAGGTCGTCGTGGGCCCCATGACCGTCGGCGGGTACGGGACGATGGTGACGGCCGCCGATCCCGGCGGTGCCGTCTTCGGCGTCTGGCAGGCCGGCAGCCACGGGGGATTCGAGGAGCGGGGCGAGCCCGGCTCGTACGGCTGGACCGAGGTGTACACGCGTGATGCCAAGGCCGTCGATGCCTTCTACGAAGCGGTTTTCGGGTTCGTCACCGACGACCTGAGCGAGGAGGCGGGCATCGAGTTCGCCGTCTGGACCCCCGCCGGAAAGCCCGCCACCCCGGAGCACGCGGTCGGCGGCCGGGTCGTCATGGGCGAGGGCTTCCCGCAGGAGATGCCCGCGCACTTCCTCGTCTACCTCGTCGTCGACGGCTGCGACGGCGCGGCCGCCACCGCCGTCCGGCTCGGCGGCCGCGTCCTGCGCGAGCCCCGGGACACCCCCTACGGGCGCTTCGCGGTGCTGGCCGACGACCAGGGAGCCGACTTCGCCGTCATCGATCCCGCGCAGGTGCGGAGGGTAATGACCGCGGGGGGCGCGGTTCCGGATGTGGCGGAGACACGACGAAGCCCGACCCGGGTTCGCAACCGGGGGCCGGTCCAGGAAGAATCGGGGTGCGTTCCCCGGGATAATTCGCGGTGAGACGCTGCAGCGGGGCCGGAAACCCTTCCGGGCCCCGACGGGGAGGTGGCAGGCCAGTGGTGGAGCAGCTGACGCAGCACGACCCGAGACGGATCGGCCCGTTCGAGGTGCTGGGCCGGCTCGGTGCGGGCGGCATGGGGCTGGTCTATCTCGCCCGCTCGGCATCCGGCCGGCGAGTGGCGATCAAGACGGTGCGCACGGAGCTCGCGGAGGACCAGCTCTTCCGCGTCCGCTTCACTCGTGAGGTGGAAGCGGCGCGTGCGGTGAGCGGCTTCTACACGGCCGCCGTCGTCGACGCCGACCCGCGGGCCGCCGTGCCCTGGCTGGCCACCGCGTACGTCCCCGCGCCCTCGCTGGAGGAGATCGTCACGGAGTGCGGGCCGCTCCCGGCCCAGGCCGTGCGGTGGCTCGCCGCGGGCATCGCCGAGGCGCTGCAGTCCATCCACGGGGCGGGCCTCGTGCACCGCGACCTCAAGCCCTCGAACGTGCTGGTCGTGGAGGACGGGCCGCGCGTCATCGACTTCGGCATCGCGTCGGGGGTGTCCAACACCCGGCTGACCATGACCAACGTCGCCGTCGGCACGCCTGCCTACATGTCCCCCGAGCAGGCGCGGGACTCACGGAGCGTGACCGGAGCCAGCGACGTCTTCTCCCTCGCCTCCACCCTGGTCTTCGCGGCGACCGGTCACGCTCCCTTCCACGGTGCGAACCCGGTGGAGACGGTCTTCATGCTCCTGCGGGAAGGCCCCGACCTCAACGGCCTGCCCGACGAACTGCGGCCGCTCATCGACTCCTGCATGCAGATGGCCGCGGAGCACCGTCCCACCCCGGCGGACCTGCAGGCGCAGCTCGCCCCGCACCTGTTCGCCGCCGGCGGGGACGACGACAGCGGCACGGCGTCGGCATGGCTGCCGGACAACGCCGTGTCCCTGATCGAGCGCCGCCGGGCCGGGCAGCGCGCCTCCTCCGGCGGTGCCGCGGGCGCCGCGGGCACGGGGCGCAGCCGTGCCGTGCCGCCGAGGCCCGCACAGCCGCCCACCTCCGCCCCGGCACCCGCTCCCGGCTACGAGCCGGCGCCGAGCGCCCACGCGGCGAGCGGCTGGGGCGCGGGCCCCGTGAGCCCGCCCCGCGGGTCCGTCGTCGGAGCGCCCGACCCGCGGGGCGGGCCGGCCGGGCCGCAGGGCCGGCATGCCGCCGCACCCGTCGCATCCCCGCCCGAGGGGACGGTCCGGCTCGCGGGATCGCAGGTGCCGATCGGCCCCGGCCCCCGGGTCGCCGATGCCCAGGCGCACCCGGCCGCCGGTCCCACGGCCGGATGGGTCCGGCCGCCTTCCGAGGCCTCCGCCGCCCTGCCGGGCCAGACGGGAGCCCCTGCCACGCCGCCCGCCCCCGTCGCGCCGTCCGACGTGGGCAGCACCAACGTATCGGCCGACCAGGGGCGTTGGCGTCCGTGGCGGTTCCGGATGTCGAACGACGTGTGGGGCACGCCGACCGTCGCCGGAGATCTGCTGTACGTCACCTCGTTCGAGGTCCACGCGCTCGATGTCGCCAGCGGACGGCGGCAGTTCAAGACGCGGGACGTGGCCTGGGCCATGGCCGTCGCCGAGGGACGCATACACGCCTCGGACGGGCCCACGCTGTACGCGCTCGACGCCGCGGACGGCGCGGAGCGCTGGCGGCTCTCCACCGACGGCTGGGTCTACTCGCTGCGGGCCGAGGGCGGCACCGTCGTCACGGGCACCCGCGGCGGAGGCGTCCAGGCGTGGGAGGCCGCGACCGGCGATCTGCTGTGGGAGACGGGCGGCGTCCAGACCGACTTCGAGACCCCGGACTGCGGCCCGGCCCTCCACGACGGCGTGGTCTACGTCTGGGCCGATGCGCGGCTGCGCGCCCTGGACGCCCGTACGGGAGCCGAGCGGTGGTCGTATCCGGTGGGGGACGCGGCCTCGTGCGGTGGCGTCCCGGTGCGGCTGCTGGCCGCTCCGGACGGCGTGGCGTACGTCGCCGCCGGCACGCGCCTGCTCGCCATCGACGTGGCGCGCGGCGACGTGCGCTGGCGGTTCGAGGCGCCGGCGGTCTTCCTGTGCCCGCCCGCCTTCGCGCCCGGACCCGTCGTCTCGGGCGGGGGCGTCTACATCGCGGACTACCTGGGCACCGTCTACGCGCTCGACACGGCCACGGGCCGCGACCGGTGGCGCATAGCGACGGAGGCCCGGCAGTCGACGGAGCCGGTGCTCGTGGCGGACGGCTCCGTCCACCTGGGCAGCGGCGGCGCGCTCTACACCCTGGACGCGGTGACGGGCACGCCGAAATGGCGGTTCGCGGCGGGCGGCGACATCGTGGGCGCGCCGGTGGCCGCCGACGGCCGGGTGCACTTCGGTTCCGCCGACCACTGCCTCTACACGGTCGACGCGGCAGGCGGCCAGCTCCGCTGGAAGCTGGCCACGGGCGGCGAGATCACCGGCTCGCCCGTGTCCAGGGGCGGTGTCGTCTACGCCTGCAGCAAGGACCGTTGCGTGTACGCGCTGGACGCCGCGAAGGGGACGGGCCACACGCGGCGTTGACCGGGCGGGCGCCGGCCGGCGCCCGCCTCAGCGCAGCCGGTATTCGCGAGAGCGCGCCGTGAAGAGGTCCGCCTGGCGTGCCGACGGCAGGTTGCCCAGCGTGACGAGGTGCGGGGCAAGGGCCAGCGCATGGGAGCGGGCCTGCTCCTTGGCCGCCCAGAGGGCGCGCACGGTGCCCTGCACGGCCTCCGTCGGCTGCGCCGCGATGACGGTCGCGGCGCGCAGGGCCGCCTCCACGGCGCCGCCGGGCGGGGTCAGTTCGGACACCAGGCCGATCTCGTACGCGCGTTGTGCCGAGAGGCGCTCGGCCGTGCCCATCAGGGCCGTCCGCGCGGCCTCGCCGAAGGGCATGCGCCCGGCCATGTACAGGGACTCGTACGCGCTGACCATGCCGTACGTGGTGTGCGGGTCGAAGAATGTCGCGTTCCGGGAGGCGACGACGAACTCGGATTCGCCCAGCAGGTAGAAGGCGCCGCCGCAGGCCATACCGTTCACCGCGGCGACGACCGGCTTCCACAGATCCGAGGCCTTGGGGCCGATCGTCAGCAGCGGGTCGTCGAGGGAGTACGGGGACACGGGCTGTGGCGTCTCCGTGGTGCGGTCGAGGCCGGTGCAGAAGGCGCGGTCGCCCGCCCCGGTGAGGACGATGCAGCGGACCGCCGTGTCGCTGCGGAACTCCCGCCACAGGGCGGTCAGTTCGGCGGCGGTGCGGGCGTCGATGGCGTTGAGGCGCTCGGGGCGGTTCAGGATCACCAGCGCGACGCCGTCCGCGCCGCTCTCCACGGTCGCGGTCATGACCGCTCCGGCGTCCAGCGGGGGAGCGCGATCCCCCGGCCCTGCGGGAAGACGGTCCGTACGGCCGCGCCGATGCGCAGGTCCTCCGGGGCCACGGAGTCGATCTCCGCGTCCGGGGAGGCGACCAGGTTGCCCACCACGCGGATGCCGGGTGCGTCGGCCAGCTCGACCACGACCACGGTGTACGGGGCGTGTGCGGCGTAGCCGGGCAGCAGGGGCGGGTGGGGGCGGACGTACGACCAGATTCGACCTCTTCCGCTCATGAGTTGCCAACTACTGGCGAACGATTGGCACTTCGGGCAGCAGGGGCGGGGTGGGAAGCGGGGTTCGCGGCATTCGACGCAGGCCTGTATGCGGAGTTCGCCCCGTGCTGCGAAGTCCCAGAAGGGGGCGCCGTCCGCGTCCGGGACCGGTGCCAGGAGGCCGTTGTCAGTGGTGGCCCTCATCATGGGGGACATGAGTTCAACTCCTCAGCAGAAGCGCCGATGTGGGGACTCCCTCGCCCGCCGTGACCAGGCACGTCGCGGCGCCGGGGACCTGCGCGGTCGAGCTGCCGCGGAGCTGCCTGACCCCCTCGTTGATGAGGTTGAAGCCATGGACGTACGCCTCGCTGAGGCCGCCTCCGGCGGTGTTGACCGGGAGCCGGCCGCCGAGTTCCAGCGCGCCGCCCTCGGTGAAGGCCGCGCCTTCGCCGCGTCCGCAGAAGCCGTAGCCCTCCAGGGAGAGGGGGATCAGTGGGGTGAACGCGTCATAGATCTGGGCGACATGGATGTCGTCCGGGCCGAAGTCCGCGTGCTTCCACAGGTGACGGGCGGCGGTCCAGGAGGGGCCGGTCAGGGGGGATTCCGTCCAGTAGTTGACCATGCCGTGGTGCTGGGCCGGCAGGGCCTGGGCGACGGAGTGGACGTAGGCGGGTGCGGCCCGGCAGTCCCGGGCCCGCTCCGCGGGGACGACGACGCAGGCCAGCGCGCCGTCCGTCTCCAGGCAGTTGTCGAAGAGACAGAGCGGTTCGCTGATCCAGCGCGAGGTCATGTACATCTCGCGGGTCAGCGGGCGGTCGTACATGGTCGCGGCGGGGTTCTGGTTGGCGCGGTTGCGGCAGGCGAGGGCGACGTTGAAGAAGTGGTCGCGGGTGGCGCCGTATTCGTGCATGTAGCGGCGGGCCAGCATGGCTATCTCGTCGACCGGGCGCAGGAGTCCATACGGACGGGTCCACTGCGCGGGCGTGGGGAGCTGGGCCTGTGTGTTCCGCCAGGGGCGGGGGCCCGAGCCACGCTTGCGTGAGCGCCAGGCCACGCCGACGGTCGCCTGTCCCGTGGCGATCGCCGCCGCCAGGTGGGCCACGGTCGCACAGGAGCCGCCGCCTCCGTAGCCGACCCGGGAGAAGAACGTCACGTCGCCCGCGCCGATGGCCTTGGCGACCTCGACCTCGTCGGTCTCCTCCATGGTGTACGAGGCGAAGGCGTCGACCTCGGACGGGGCGATGCCGGCGTCGTCCAGCGCCGCCAGGATGGCGCGGCACGCCAAGGTCTTTTCGGATTCGGGGAGTTGTTTCGCGAAAGGAGTCTGACCAATGCCGACGATCGCCGTCGCGTCCTTGAGCGGTGCCGCCGTCGTCCTCATCGCCATCGCCGCCTCGGTGGTGTCGGCGCCGGTCCTGCCGGCACTGTCGCCCGTGCTGCTGCTGACAGCGCGGAAGGCTATCGCTAATCTGACGCATAGTCAGCTATCCAGTCGGCTATGTGGTCAGCTGCGTAGTCGGTTGCGTAGTCAGCCAGTACGCCGGGCGGCCGAGGGTGGCGAAGGTGTCCGATGCACGGTGACCTGGAGTTCGGATCGATACCCCGTCTCGTCCGCGCCGCCGCCGAGCGGTACGGCGAACGCGAGGCCGTCGTCGAGGGCCGGTCCCGGACCGGCTACCGGCAGCTCGGCGAGCGCGTCGGGCGGGCCGCCGCCGCGTGCCTCGCCGCCGGAGTCGAGCCCGGCGACCGGGTCGCGGTCTGGGCGCCCAACACGGCGGACTGGATCGTCTGCGCCCTCGGCGCTGTCACGGCCGGAGCCGTGCTGGTGCCCGTCAACACCCGCTTCAAGGGCGCCGAGGCGGCCCACGTGCTGGCGCGTACCCGGACGAAGCTGCTGTTCGTCACAGGCACCTTCCTCGGCACGTCCTACGTCGCCACGCTCCGGCGAGCGGCGGGGGTGGAGGCAAGGACAGGGGCAGCGGCAGGAGCAGCCGCCGGAAACGGCCCGGACGCCGGCTCCCTGCCCGGGCTGCCGCACCTGCGCCGCATCGTCGTCCTCGCCGAAGCCGCACCCGCATCGGCCGGCTTCCTCACCTGGAAGGAGTTCCTCGCAGCGGGGGAGACCGTCTCTCCCCGGGAGGTCCGGGCACGCGCCGATGCCGTCCGGGCCGATGTGCCCTCCGACATCCTCTTCACCTCGGGCACCACCGGCGAGCCCAAAGGGGCCGTCATCACCCACGCACAGACGCTGCGGGCCTTCGGCGCCTGGAGCGAACTGGCCGGACTGCGGGAAGGAGACCGCTATCTGATCGTCAACCCCTTCTTCCACACCTTCGGCTACAAGGCCGGCATCATCGCCGCCCTCATGCGCGGTGCGACGATGGTCCCGCTGCCCGTCTTCACCCCGGAAGCGGTGCTCGCCCTGATCGCCGCCGAGCGGATCACGGTGCTGCCCGGGCCGCCGACGCTCCATCAGGCGCTGCTGGACCACCCGTTGCGGTCGGCGCACGACCTGTCGTCGCTGCGGGTCGTGGTGACCGGTGCGGCCACGGTGCCCCGGCGGCTGGTCGAGCGGCTGCGCGACGAGCTGGGGATACCGGTCGTGCTGACCGCCTACGGCATGAGCGAGGCCACCGGGCTGGTGACGATGTGCCGCCGCGGTGACTCCGCGGAGGTCGTGGCGGGGACGTCGGGACGGGCCGTTCCCGGCACCGAGGTCAAGGTGGTCGGTGCCGACGGGGCCGCGCGGCCGGCGGGGGAGCCGGGTGAGGTGCTGGTGCGGGGCCACCAGGTGATGTCCGGCTACTTCGAGGACCCCGCCGCCACGGCACGGGCCGTCGGCCCCGACGGCTGGCTGCACACCGGTGACGTCGGGGTCCTGGACGGCGACGGCAACCTGCGGATCACCGACCGGCTCAAGGACATGTTCATCGTGGGCGGGTTCAACGCCTTCCCCGCCGAGATCGAGCAGCTCCTGGCACGGCACCCGGGCGTTGCCGAGGCCGCGGTCGTCGGAGTGCCGGACGCGAGGCTGGGGGAGGTCGGCAGGGCCTTCGTGGTGCGCAGTGCGGGCGTGGCGGCATCCGGGCTGACGGCCGCGGGGCTGATCGGGTGGGCGAGGAGGGAGATGGCCAACTACAAGGTGCCGCGCGAGGTGGAGTTCGTGGCGGAGCTGCCGCGCAACGCGTCGGGGAAGGTGCTCAAGGAGGTGCTGCGGCGGAGGTGTTCATGCAGCTGACTGCTGAGGAGCGCGAGGCGTTCCTGGGCGAGGCGCATGTGGCGTCGTTCGCCGTCGACTCCGGGGAACGGGGGCGCGGGCCGGTGGCCGTCCCCGTCTGGTACGCCTACCGTCCGGGCGGGTACGTGATGGTGATCACCGGCCGCGCCTCCCGCAAGGCGAGGCTGGCCGCCGAGGCGGGGCGCTTCGCGCTCCTGGTCGGCCGGACGGTCCCGTCCTACCGGTATGTCTCGGTGGAGGGCGAGGTCGTCTCGGTCACCACGGCCACCGAGGAGGAGGTGCGGGAGGTCGGTTCCCGCTATCTGCCCACGGAGGAGGCGGTTGCCGGATACGTGGAACAGGTGCTGGCCGATCCCGGGGCGGCCGTGGCGATCAGGATGCGGCCGGGGCGCTGGCTGTCGGCGGATCTGGGGGCGTCGGGCTGAGCCGCCCGTTCGCCCGGCAGAGCCGTGCAGACCGCTGAGCCGTGCACCGGGCCGTCCGCCGGCGAGCCGCACCGATGTCGGCGCGCCGGCGGCGCCACTTCGGGGCCGGCGTCAGCGGTCGCCCATGCCGTGGTCGTCCGCACCGAAGCCCACGAGTCCGCTCGCGCCGCCCATGCCGTGGTCGTCCGAGCCGAAGGCGGGGCCGGCGTGCTGCGCTGCGTGGCGGGAGTGGGTCTGGACCATGGTGTGGTCGTCGGCGGAGGCCTGCGCCGTGCTCAGGAGGGCTGCCGCAGCAGTGAGCGCGAGTATGGCGCAGGCCTTCGTGGCGGCCTTGGCTATGGTCGTCGTGCTGTTCATCGTGACTCCTCTGGTCGGGGGTGCGGTACTCCGGCGGGGCGGGGCACCGATGGGACGGTGAGTTGTTCCGGCGGCCGTGATGTGCGGCCGCAAGTGCCGTGCAGAGCAGTGGACATGGGATGACAGGTGCCGGTATCCGGTTCGAGTGAACCCGGGTGCGGGAGCCTCCGCTGCTGTACGGTCCGGATCCTTGACCCGGTGCTGACGGTTCCTTGGCGTCGGCATCCGCCCCGGCGTTCGCACCGGCATGTGTGCCGGTTCCTCCCTGCGGTCTGCTGTTCGCGGTCGAAAACAGCCGCAGGGACCGGCAACGACGGCTCCCCCTCCGCGCCGTCGGTGCCGGCCCCTGTCGATCCCCCGTTGCGGCCACCCCGTTCCCCCGTGGGCTGATGCCGCCCGGAGGAACGGGTGCCGGGTATGTGTGATGTGGTGCTGGATGTACCGGTGTTGCTGCTTGCTGCTTGCTGCTTGCTGCTTGCTGCTTGCTGGTCTTGCGGTTGTGCAAGTCGTGCAAGTTGCGCAGGCTTTGCTGTTTGCCGGTCCGGCTGGGGAGTTGTCCGTTCCCCCGTTGCTCCCCAGCCTGCAGAGGCTTCCCCCGAGGAGAGACTCGGGAGAGAACTTCCCCCGTTCCCCCGTCTCTCTCTGTGCCTCTCCGCGCCTCTCCGGCAGTTCCCCCGTGTTCCCCCGTAGATCCCCCCCGTCCTCTTCCCCCCCGTTCCTCCTCCCCCGTGCATTCCCCCGTGCTGTCCCCCGTCGTACTTCCCCCGTGGTCCCCCGGAGCAGAGCCCTGGGCCAGTGACGGCCCGGAGCTCTGCCCGGTTACCGAAGACCGGGGCCCGGCGGGCCTGATGGGCCTCAGTAGGGCTTCTCGGCGTCTTCCATGGTGAAGACGGGAGCCTCGGTCATGTGATCGTCCATCATGACGTGCTCCGGACCGGTCCCGTGGTCGTCCGCGGGAGACTTCCCGCGGCCGGCCGCGTTCGCGGTGAGCCCCTTCGTGCCGGTGCCGTGGTCGTCGGCCGGTGCCAGTCGTGCGGCGAGGTCGTGCGTCCCCGTGCCGTGGTCGTCCAGAGGCGATGCCGCAGGACTGACCTGGCTCTCGTCGCGCATTGTCGTCAACTCCGTCTGTTCAGTGCGAGTCGTTGGTGGTCTGGGGAGTGTGCGACCCGCCCGGCGACTCCCCCGAGAACCGCCGGACGGGTGCCTTCCAGGGCTGTTCACCCTAAAGGTGAGGCCTCACCTACGACCCGCCTGCCCCCCGATGCAGCGGATCGACGAACCTCAGAGTGGACCCTCGCGATAAACGATCGATGAACGGGCACGTGGAACGGGTTTTTACCGGGGCCGCAGCGGGAAACGGGCCCCGGAATCCACCCCTCTCACCCCGTGTGTCTAAGCCGCTTGGACCGGAGCCAGTAGAACGCGTACTTCCGCCGCCTCCGAGGAGCCCAACTGCTCGAAGATGGACAGGGCCTCGGTCCAGCAGGCGTGCGCGCGGCCGGTCTGCCCGAGGGCGTCGAGGCTGCGTCCGAGCACGGTCAGCACGTTGCCCCGGCGCCAGTCGCCGCCGAGGGTGCGCAGTACGGCCAGTGCTTGTTCGGCGTGGGCGGCGGCCTGGGCGAGCTGTCCGGTGGCGAGGTGGAGTTCGGCCATGCGGAAGAGGGTCATGCCTTCCCACATCCGCTGGCGGTTATCGCGGAAGACCGGCATGGCCTCCAGCAGGCTCGCCATGGCCTCCTCGTAGCGCCCGGCCTGGGTGAGGGCGAGGGCGTAGGCGTAGAGGGCGTTGGCGTGCCGCCAGGAGACGTTGACCTCGCGGTAGAGGTGGATGGCCTGTTCGGCGAGGGCCAGCGCGGATTCCACGCGCCCGGTGGACAGATGGACGCGGGAGAGGTTGCACAGTGCGCTGGCCTCGCCCGGCCGGTTGCCGTCGGCGCGGAAGGCGGCGAGGGCCCGCTCGCCGTGGATCTCGCCGTCCTCGTAGCGGTGCTGGTAATTGGCGATGATCCCGCGGTTGTTGGAGGCGTAGCACTGCGGGATGGGGTCCTGGCAGAGGCGTCCGAGGTCGACTGCGGTGCTGGCGTGGGTGTCGGCGAGTTCGAAGCGTCCGGCGAAGTGGTAGACGTGCGTCAGGACGGTCCTGGCGCGGCCTTCGGCGCGTGCGTCGCCGCTGGCCCTGCTGGAGGCGAGCAGGGCGATGGCGGCCTGCTCGTACTGGCGGGAGTCGGCGCCGGATTCGGCGAGGTCCTTGGCGGCGAGGAGCAGGTCGACGGCGCGGCGCAGGGTGTCCCCGGTGGAGTCGGCGTGCTGGCGCACGCAGGCGAGCAGGCATCCGGCCTCGGCGAAGAGCCAGTTGCCGGCGGCTGCGGGGTCGGTGAAGGACAGGCCGGGGTGGGCGGTGGGTGCGAGGTGGGAGCGCAGGGTGTCGCCCGGCCGTTCCAGCACGTACACGCCTGCGGCGGTGGCGAGGTAGAAGTCCAGGAGGCGGGAGAGGGCTGCTTCCCGTTCGGCCGGGGGGTGTTCGTCGCGTTCGGCGCAGGAACGCGCGTAGAGGCGTACGAGGTCGTGGTAGCGGTAGCGGCCGGGTGCCGCGGATTCCAGGAGCGAGGTGTCGACCAGGGACTCCAGCAGGTCCTCGGAGGTCTCGGTGTCCATGTCGAGGACGGCGGCCGCGGCGGCGAGGGAGACGTCGGGACCGTCGGCAAGGCCCAGCAGGCGGAAGGCCCGGGCCTGTTCCGCGGTGAGCTGGCCGTAGCCGAGCTCGAACGTCGCGGTCACCGCGAGGTCGCCGGCCCGCAGCTCGTCCAGCCGGCGCCGCTCGTCCGCGAGCTTGCGCGCCAGCACCGACACCGTCCACGTACGCCGTGAAGCCAGCCGGGACGCCGCGATACGGATCGCCAACGGCAGGAAACCACAGGACGCGACCACATCCATCGCAGCATCACGCTCGGCACTCACCCGCTCCTGACCCACGATCCGGGTGAACAGAACCAGCGCCTCCTCCGGACTCATCACGTCGAGGTCGACCAGGTGCGCTCCGGCGAGGTCGACCATGCGGATGCGGCTGGTGACCAGGGCGGCGCAGCCCTCGTTGCCGGGCAGCAGCGGGCGGATCTGGGCGGCGTCGCGGGCGTTGTCGAGCAGGGCCAGGACGCGGCGCCCGTCGAGCGTGGAGCGGAAGAGGGCGGCGCGCTCCTCGACGCCGTCCGGGATGGCCGGGTCGGGCACGCCGAGGGCCCGCAGGAAGGAGCCCAGGACGGCCTCGGGTTCGGCGACCGCCGGGCCGGTGCCCTGGAGGTCGACGTAGAGCTGGCCGTCGGGGAAGTGATGCCGGGCGGCGTGCGCGACGTGCACGGCGAGGGTCGTCTTGCCGACGCCGCCGATGCCCGCGACCGCCGAGACGGCCATCACGCGGCCCTCGGCGGTGGCCAGCTGGTCGCTCAGCTCGTGCACCATGTCGGCGCGCCCGGTGAAGTCCGGGACGGTGGCGGGGAGCTGGGCGGGGCGGACGAAGGCGGGGCCGGCGGAGTTGCGGTCGCCGGTGGTCATGTGGAGGTTGAGGTCGGTGTCGGCCTGGAGGATGCGCTGTTGGAGGTCGGAGAGTTCGGGGCAGGGGTCGACGCCGAGTTCGTCGGCGAGGAGGCGGCGGGTGTCGGCGTAGACGGCGAGGGCCTCGGCCTGGCGTCCGCTGCGGTAGAGGGCGAGCATGAGGAGCTCGCGCAGCCGCTCGCGCAGCGGGTGGGCGGCGGTCAGGGCGGTGAGTTCGGAGACGGCCTCGGCGTGGCAGCCGACTTCGAGGTCGAGGTCGAGGCGGGTCTCCAGCAGGCCCAGGCGCCATTCCTCCAGGCGGGTGCGCTGGGTCTCGGCGTAGGGGCCGGGCAGGCCGGCCAGCGGCTCGCCGTCCCACACCGCGAGGGAGTCGGCGATCAGTTCGCGGGCGCGCAGCCGGTTGCCGGCGGCGCGGGCCTTGTCGGCCTCGCCGGCCAGCCGCTCGGCGGCGTCGATGTCCAGCCCGCCGGGCGCCACTTGGATCGCGTAGCCGCCGGACTCGCTGACCAGGGTGTCGGCATCCTGCCCGAAGGCCTTGCGCAGCCGGGAGGCATAGGTGCGCAGCGCGGCCAGGGCCGCGTGCGGGGGCTCCTCGCCCCACAGCGCGTCGACCAGCTCCGGAGCGGTGGCGGTGCGCCCGCCGCGCAGCAGCAGAGCCGCGAGCAGCGCCCGCTGCTGGGGAGAACCGGTGTTGAGCAGTACCTCTCCGCGCCAGGCGCGGACGGGACCGAGCACGGTGAAGCGCAGTGCCTGCCCGTGCCCTGAATCGCCGGCCATCGTGACCCCCTGCCTGTCCTGCTCGGTCGCACCGGCCAGTCTGCCTTGTCCCAGGCATTTACGTCAGCTGTGGTCCGGCCTCTCCACAAGGCCTGCCAAGGACCATCTCACCGACCGGACAGCCGGTCGCCCCCCGCTCTCCTGACGAACCGTCAGATCGGCGCTACCGTGACGGCCATGGAGAGCTTCCCCACGATAATCTCGGTGGACGACCACACGGTCGAGCCCCCCGACGTCTGGCGGGACCGTCTTCCGGCGAAATTCCGTGACATCGGGCCGCGGATCGTGCGGGCTCCGATCAAGGAGATGACCTTCCTGGGCGGCCGTTTCGCGCCGACGATGGGCGCCCCCGGCGACGCGGGTCCGGTGGCGGACTGGTGGGTCTATGAGGATTTGCACCGTCCTCTCACGCGGCTTGATACCGCTGTCGGATACTCCAGGGACGACATCGGACTGGAAGGGATCACCTACGAAGAGATGCGGCCGGGCTCGTTCAGCGTCCCCGAGCGGCTCGCCGACATGGACGCCAACCACGTGCAGTCCGCGCTCTGTTTCCCCACCTTTCCGCGCTTTTGCGGCCAGACCTTCACCGAGGCCGCCGACCGCGAACTGGCCCTTCTGTGCGTACGGGCCTACAACGACTGGATGACCGGCGAATGGTGCGGTCCTGCAGCCCGCGGCCGGCTGATCCCGCTGGGGATCGTGCCGCTGTGGGACGCGGAACTGGCGGCGCAGGAGGTGCGGCGCAACGCGGCGCGGGGCGTCCGCGCCGTGTGCTTCTCCGAGATACCGCCGTATCTCGGCCTCCCCTCGGTCCACACCGAGGCATGGGACCCCTTCCTGCGTGCGTGCGACGAGACCGGCACGGTCGTCGCGATGCACATCGGCTCGTCCTCCCACATGCCGTCCACCTCCGAGGACGCACCGCCCGCGGTCGGTTCGGCGCTCACCTTCGCCAACTGCTGCTTCTCGATGACCGACTGGCTGATGTCGGGCGTCTTCACCCGCTTCCCGGACCTCCGCCTCATGTACGCCGAGGGGCAGATCGGCTGGATCCCGTACATCCTCGAACGGGCCGACACCGTATGGGAGAACAACCGCAAGTGGGGAGGGATCGCCGACAAGGTGCTCGAACCCCCCTCCGAGCTCTTCGCGCAGCACATCCATGGCTGCTTCTTCGACGACGCCTTCGGGCTGCGCAACCTCGACGCGATCGGCGTCGGCAACGTCCTCTACGAGACCGACTACCCGCACAGCGACTCCACTTGGCCGCGCTCGCGGGAAGTGGCCGAGGAACAGATGGGGCACCTGGAGCCCGACGTGGTGGAACGCATCGTGCGCGGCAACGCGATCGAGCTGCTGGGACTGACGCCGGAGGGGCTCTGGGCGGGGGCCGGGGCCGCGGCACGTGGCTGAGGCCAATGGTCTGCGGGTGCTGCCCGAGGGCCGGCTGTCGTACGGGATGCAGCTGCCCGTGCAGTCCCTGAGCACGCTCTACGCCGAACCGTGGGAGGTGACGGCCGGAGCCGCCGAACTGCGCGAAGTGGCCCGCGCCGCGGACCGGCTGGGCTTCGCGTACGTCGCCACGTGCGACCACGTCGCGGTCCCCGCACGGCTTGCCGCCGCCATGGGCACCGTCTGGTACGACCCCGTCGCGACCCTCGCCCACGTCGCCGCCGTCACGGAACGCGTGCTGCTGCTCAGCCACGTCGCGGTCGTGGCGCTGCGGCACCCGCTCGTCACCGCGAAGCAGTACGCGACCGTCGACCGGCTCTCGGGCGGGCGCCTCGTCCTCGGCGTCGGCGCCGGGCACGTGCGGGAGGAGTTCGAGGCGCTGGGCGTGGACTTCCGGCGGCGCGGGGAGATCCTCGACGAGACCGTCGATGCGCTGACCGCTGCGCTCGGGCCCGAGGAGTTCCCGGAGTTCCGGGGGCGGTTCTTCCGGTTCGCGGGACTCGGCATCGCGCCCCGGCCCGTACGGGTGCCGAGGCCGCCGGTGTGGGTCGGCGGCTCCTCGCCGGCCGCACTGCGCCGGGCCGCGCTGCGCGGCGACGGCTGGCTCTCGCAGGGCGATCCGCGGGAGCGGCTGCCCGACCGGGTGGCGGAACTGCGGCGGCTGCGGGAGAGGGCGGGGCGGACGGGTCCGTTCGCGATCGGGGCGATCACGGAGCCGTTGTCCGTGGGGCGGCCGGGGCGGTCCCCGTTCTCCGGGGGAGGGGTGCTGGCCGGCGCGCCGGAGGAACTCGCGGAGTCGCTGCGGGCGTACCGGGCGATGGGAGTGGACCAGATCCAGGTGCGGTTCCGCTGCCGCGGAGTGGCGGAGCTGGTGGGGCAGATGGAGTTGTTTGCGCGGGACGTTGCGCCGTTGCTGAACCAGTAGACGAACAGACGAGCAGACGCATAGACGAGTGGACGAGTGGACGAGCAGGGATGGGGATCACCATGGGCCGACTCGACCGACGCGTCATCCTCATCACCGGCGCCTCCCGTGGCCAAGGCGCCGAGGAAGCACGGCTCTTCGTCGCCGAAGGCGCGCAGGTCGTGCTGGCGGACGTCCTGGACGAGGAGGGGGTGGCCCTGGCCGCCGAACTGGGCGAGGATGCCGCCCGTTACGTCCGCCTCGACGTCGGCGAGGAAGACGACTGGGACGCCGCCGTCGCCTGCGCCATCGCGGCCTTCGGGCGGCTCGACGGACTCGTCAACAACGCCGGCATCCTGCGGCACATCGCCCTCGTCGACACCTCGCTCGACGAGTACCACGAGGTCGTCCGCGTCAACCAGACCGGTACGTTCCTGGGCATGCGCGCCGCGGCGCCCGCGCTCGCCGCGGCCGGTGGCGGGACGGTCGTCAACATCTCCTCGTACGCGGCCCTTTCGGGCCTGCCCCTGCTCACCGCCTACGCGGCGTCCAAGGCCGCCGTGCTCGGCATGACGCGGGTGGCGGCGGTGGAGCTGGCGGCGCGGGGCATCCGCGTCAACGCCGTGTGCCCCGGCGGGATCGACACCCCGATGATCAATCCGCGGCGGGAGCAGACCGGTGTGGCGGCCATGGACCAGCTGTTCCGCACACTGGTGCCGCTGGGGCGGATGGGGCAGCCGCTGGAGGTGGCACAGCTTGCGCTGTTCCTCAGCTCCGCCGACTCCTCCTACGTCACCGGGCAGGCCTTCGTCGTGGACGGCGGATGGCTGTCGGCAGGCCGGATGCCCGAGTGAACGACCTGCTTATTGACGTCGCATGCCGCCGGTGCCAGAGTCGCACCAGCTCGATCTGACGGATCGTCAGAAACAGGGATGGTGAACCCGTGGAATTCGGCATCTTCGTGCAGGGCTACGTACCGGCGAGCAGGCGGCGGGGCGACCCGGACGCCGAGCACCACGCGCTGCTCGAGGAGGCCGAGTACGTCGTCCAGGCCGACCGCTCCGGCTTCAAGTACGCCTGGGCCACCGAGCACCACTTCCTCGACGAGTACTCCCACCTCTCCGCCAACGACGTCTTCCTCGGCTACCTCGCCCACGCCACCGACCGCATCCACCTCGGCTCCGGCATCTTCAACCCGCTGCCGCAGGTCAACCACCCGGTCAAGGTCGCCGAGAAGGCGGCGATGCTCGACCATCTCTCCGGCGGGCGCTTCGAGTTCGGCACCGGGCGCGGCGCCGGCAGCCACGAGATCCTCGGCTTCCTGCCCGGCATCTCCGACATGGACGCCACCAAGGAGATCTGGGAGGAGACGATCGCCGAGTTCCCCCGGATGTGGCTCCACGAGGAGTACCCCGGCTTCGACGGCCGCCACTGGTCCCTGCCGCCCCGCAAGGTGCTGCCCAAGCCGTACGGTCCGGCCCACCCGCCCCTGTGGTACGCCGCCGGGTCCCCGTCCTCGTACGCCATGGCGGCCCGCAAGGGACTGGGCGTGCTGGGGTTCAGCGTGCAGAAGGTCGGCGACATGGAGTGGGTCCTCGACTCGTACAAGACCGCGGTCGAGGACGCGGAGCCCGTCGGGGCGTTCGTCAACGACAACGTGATGGTGACGTCCACGGCCATCTGCGCCGAGACCTCGCAGGAGGCGCGGCGGATCGCCGCCGCCGGAGGCCTCAACTACCTCCAGTCGCTGCTCTTCCGCTACCACGACACCTTCCCCCGCCCCGACGGCATCCCGCGGTGGCCCGAGCTGCTGCCCGAGTACACCGAGGAGATCGTCGAACTGCTCGTCGCCGAGGAGCTGATGATCTGCGGCGACCCGGACGATGTGCTGCGCCAGTGCAAGCGGTGGGAGCAGGCGGGCGCGGACCAGCTCGTCTTCGGGCTGCCGGTCGGAGTGCCGTACGAGGACACGATGCAGACGATCCGGCTCATCGGCGAGCACGTCATTCCGAAGATCGACACGGATCCGGTGCACCGCACCACCCGCTTCCGCCAGGCCGCGGGCCGCCGCTGAGCGCCCGCGCCCCCAGTGCGCCGGGGCGGCGCCTCCCGGGTCGCCGCCCCGGCTTCCGCATGCCATCCGTCCGTACGGACGTTCCGTCGAGTGAGAGGAAGCCGCCCATGCTCGACCACCTCTACCGCCGCGTCACCGTCGTCGACGGCACCGGAGCCGCGGCCTACGTGGCGGACGTCGGCATACGGGCCGGCCGGATCGCGGTGATCGACAGGGCGCCGGGCGGAGCGGCCAAGGTGATGGCGGCCGGACGGACCGGCGAACGCGCCCGCACCGAGGAGGACGCCCACGGGCTCGTCCTCGCACCCGGCTTCGTCGACCCGCACACCCACTACGACGCCCAGCTCTTCTGGGACCCGTACGCCACCCCGTCCCTCGGCCACGGTGTCACGACGGTCGTCGGCGGCAACTGCGGTTTCTCGCTGGCCCCGCTGCACCCCGGCCGTCCCGGGGACGCGGACTACACGCGGCGCATGATGAGCAAGGTCGAAGGGATGTCGCTGGCCGCACTGGAGGAGGGCGCGCCCTGGACCTGGTCCTCCTTCGGCGACTACCTCGACGCGCTGGAGGGGCGCATCGCCGTGAACGCCGGCTTCATGGTGGGCCACTGCGCCCTGCGCCGCTGGGCGATGGGCGCGGACGCGGTGGGGGACGCCGAGCCCGGCGCCGAGGGGCTGCGGCGGATGACCGCGCAGCTGCACGAGGCCATGGACGCCGGCGCCTGGGGCCTGTCCACTACCCGCTCCGCCACTCACGCCGACGGCGACGGCCGGCCCGTCGCCTCCCGCCGGGCGCGGCCCGGGGAACTGCACGCGCTGGCCCGGGCGGTGGGGCAGCACGAGGGCACACAGCTGGAGGCCATCGTCGACGGCTGTCTGGACCGCTTCACCGACGAGGAGATCGAGCTCCTCGTCGACATGACGACGGCCGCCGGGCGCCCCCTCAACTGGAACGTCCTGACCATCGACTCGGCCGTCCCCGACCGCGTCCCCCGCCAGCTCGCCGCGAGCGGGCGCGCCCGCGCGGCGGGCGGCCGGATCGTCGCGCTGACCATGCCGGTCCTCGCGCCCATGAACATGTCGCTGCGCACCTTCTGCGCCCTGAACCTGCTCCCGGGGTGGGGGGACGTGCTGGGGCTGCCCCTGCCGCAGCGCATCGACCGGCTGCGCGACCCGGCCGTCCGGGCGGAACTGCTGCGCGGCGCGTGGAGCGAGGAGGCCGGGGTCTTCCGGCGGCTGGCCGCCTTCGACCGCTACGTCATAGGTGACACGTACACGAAGGAGAACGACGGCCTGAGCGGCCGGGTGGTCCGCGACATCGCCGCCGAACGCGGCATGGACCCCTTCGCCTGCCTCGTGGAGATCTGCGCGGCGGACGAGCTCCGCACGGTCCTGTGGCCGATGCCCACGGACAACGACGACGCCAGCTGGGAGCTGCGCCGCCGGGCCTGGGACCACGAGGACGTCCTCCTCGGCGGCTCGGACGCGGGCGCCCACCTGGACCGCATGTGCGGGGCGCCGTACCCGACGCGCTTCCTCGGCGACTGCCTGCGGGGCCGGAAGCTGGTCCCGCTGGAGCGGGCGGTGCGGATGCTGACGGACGAGCCGGCGCGGCTGTTCGGCCTGCGCGGGCGGGGCCGCATCGCCGAGGGCTGGTGGGCGGACCTGGTGCTCTTCGACCCGGAGCGGGTGGACGCGGGGGCGGCGACCCTGGTGCACGACCTGCCGGGGGACGGACCGCGCCTGGACGCACGGGCGTTGGGGGTGGTGAGCGTACGGGTCAACGGGGTGGAGGCGGTACGGCACGACGTGGTGACGGGGGCGGTGCCGGGGCGGGTGCTGCGGTCGGGGAGGGATACGGAGACGGTGGGGACGGGGGAGTGACGGGGACGGGACGGGAAAATTTTGAATCGGGACAAATGGGGTGGGGGTGCGGATATCGCGGCGGGGGTGGGGGTGGGGTGAGCCTGCCTGTTACCTGTCGTAACTCCCTACGGATCTTGCATTACAAGGTCAATTGATGGAATGGGTGCGGGAATTCAAGGTCTGGCATGGGGATCTCTCACCTCCGTATACGGAAACAGCACCACCTACCGTCCTGCCCATGGTTCAGGCATCCCCACGGCCCCAGGCCGGAGACACGGTAGTGAGCGTGACGGCCCGCGCCGGCGAAGAGGTGCGTGCCAAGGGCCTCGGCGGCAACTCGGTGGGCCTGCTGGGCAGCGCCGTCATCGGGATCTCCACCGTCGCGCCCGTCTACTGCCTGACCTCCACCCTCGGCCCGACCGTCGGCCAGGTGGGAGTGCGCACCCCGGCCGTCTTCCTGGCCGGCTTCCTCCCGATGCTGCTGGTCGCCTTCGCCTACCGCGAGCTCAACAAGGCGCTCCCCGACTGCGGCACGTCCTTCACCTGGTCGGTACGGGCCTTCGGCCCGCGCATCGGCTGGATGTGCGGCTGGGGCCTGGTGATCGCCACGATCATCGTGCTGTCGAATCTGGCCGGGGTGGCGACCTCCTTCTTCTACCTGCTGCTGGGCGAACTCACGGGCAGCGATGCGGTGGCGTCCCTCGACGACGACCGTGTCGTGCACGTCCTGACGTGCTTGGCGTTCATTGCCGTGGCGACGGCCGTGAGCTATCGCGGGATGACGGCGACGAAGGGTGTGCAGTACGCGCTGGTGGGCCTCCAACTGGCCGTCCTGGCCGTATTCGTGGCCATGGCGATCACCAAGGCGCGCTCGGGCGGCCTCCCCGATTCGATGGCTTTCTCCTTCACCTGGCTGAACCCCTTCGGCGTCGAATCGCTGAGCGCGTTCACCGCGGGCCTGTCGCTGTCCATCTTCATCTTCTGGGGCTGGGACGCGTGCCTGACCGTCAACGAGGAGACGGCCGGGAGCGACAGGACGCCGGGCCGCGCTGCGATCCTGGCGATGGTGGTGCTGATCGGCTCGTATCTGATGACGGCCATTGCGGCCCAGATGTTCGCGGGCAAGCGGCTGGGCGACCCGCGCACGGCCGACAACGTCTTCGCGGCGCTGGCAACGCCGGTCATGGGCAAGGGGCTCGGGGTGCTGCTGCTCGTGGCCGTCCTGGCCTCCGCGGCGGCCAGCCTCCAGACGACGTTCCTGCCGGCGGCGCGGACGGTACTGGCGATGAGCACGTACGAGGCACTGCCGTCCTCCTTCGCACGGGTCCACCCGCGCTTCAAGTCGCCGGGCAGGGCGACGATCTGGGCCGGGGTGGCGACGGGCACCTTCTATGCGGTGATGAGCTTCCTGAGCCAGAACGTGCTGGTCGACACCATCTATGCACTCGGCTTGATGATCTGCTTCTACTACTCGATCACGGCATTCGCGTGCACCTGGTTCTTCCGCGAGCAACTGCGGAGGTCTGCGCGGGACGCCTTCCTCAAGGGCGTCTTCCCGGTGCTGGGCGGGCTGCTTCTGGCCGCCGTCTTCTGCAAGACGCTGTACGACATGTGGAACCCGGCCTACGGGACGGGGAGTTCGGTGTGCGGGGTCGGGTCGGTGTTCGTCATCGGCGTGGGGCTGCTGGTGCTGGGGGCGGTGCTGATGCTGGCGATGCAGCGGCGCAGCCCGAGGTTCTTCCGTGGGGAGACGCTGACGGCGGGGACGCCGGTGCTGGTCGTGGAGGAGTGAGGCGCGCTAGGCGGCAGTCAGAGCCGCCGCCCGCTTCAGCTTGCGGCGCTCCCGCCGCTTCGGGTGGCGGACGACCACGCCTCCCATCCCGCCGTTGCCGGTGAGACGTATGAGGGGAGTGCCCGGGAGACGGTCCGGAGTGGTGCCGTCCTTCACGCCCCCGAGTGCGGGGTCCACGTCGTCGGTCTGTGCAGCCCAGCCGTCGGGGACGATGACGACGACTCCCGCCATCTGGCCGTGCGCCTCGATCTCTATCTCGGGCAGCCCGCAGTCGACCTGGGTGAAGTCGAGTACGACGCCGCCGAGGCCGCCGTAGGCGGTCACGTGCGCGGGCGCCTGCCAGCGCCCCTTGCGCACCACGCCGTGCAGGCCCCCCTTGAGGACCAGCGCCCGCCTCTGCTCCGGCTCGCCCGGCGCCTGCAAGTCGGCGGTGAGCAGCGCCAGTTCGGCGTGGGTCTTGGCGTTCAGCGCCAGCTCCAGCCGCGCATCCAGCTCGGCGAAGTCGACGCGACCGTCGGCTGCCGCCTGCTGCAGCCGGGCCACCACTGCCTCGCGGTCCGCGTGGGAGGCGCGCTGGGCGCCCCAGGGTGCCGGTTCGGAGATCTCAGCCATCATGCGAACGATGTTATGGACGGCGGGCGGCGGCTGCCCTTCGGGAAGACCCTGATGCGCCCCCGAAACGTCCCCTACGGGGGAGGGGTTCCTCCGCCCCTCCCGCGTCATGACGAATCGCGTCAGGCCGTGTTGAGCCCAGCCTGAGCCTTGATGGATTCCACGGCGTCACTGGTGAGCCACCGAAGCGGTACGACGGTCCACTGGTCGCCCTTGCGCATGATGACGGCGTTGCCGTCCTTGGTGCGGCCGATGTGGACGAAGCCGTGGTCGCGCCGGAGGTCTCTCGCGAGGTGCTCGCCGTGGATCATGCGCTACGTCCCTTCGCGCTCCTCGTCGTTGGCCATGCTGCTGTAGACGTTACCGTTCTGGGAGACCTGAACATTGGGGTCGGTGACCTGGTCCCTGTTCTCGTTCGGGTCCCACTCGTCGTCTTTCTTGCCCATGCTGTGCGCCCCTTCTGAGCAATGCTCTGGGTGCGTGCGTTCTTCGGTGCTATTCGTCGAGGCAGTCGGCGAGACGGCGGCAGGTGCGACCGAGGTCGTTCATGCGGGTTGCCGCTGCCTGTGTGCCGGGTTCGCTGACACGGTAGAGGTCGTCCTCGGCGCGCATGATCAGCGCGGTCCACCGGATCCAGGCTTCGGTGCCGCGCTCGATGCCGTCGGTGCGCCTCTGGGCCTCGCGGAGCATGCGCTGGAGGTGGCCGCGCAACGTGGCCGTGATCTCGTGGACTTCGCTGTTCCGAGGTGGACGGGTGCGCTCCTGTAGAGCACGGCGAACGGTTGCGCGGATCAGGGTGAGGTTGAGGGAGCCGGAGTCGCCGGTCAGCGTCGGCGCGAGCGCCGGGATCTGCTGTGCTGGGCGATTGTCTTCGTTGAGTTGAGGCATGGGCGATTAGCGCTTCCGTTCATCGGCACGGGATGGGGATGGAAGAGGGGGGAGACCCCTACTGCTCATCGACGCTAGAGGCGGGCCGCCCCTGCAGGCCACGGCGTTGCAGATGATTGCAGGCGAGTTAGCCGAGGGTGTCGATTGCGGCTGTGATGAGTGCTCTGGCCTGTGAGCCGTACACGGCGAGGCGTTGCAGCTCGGCGAAGGCCCGGGTGTACAACTGGGTGTCGTTGGGTGCTGTCAGCGTTACATCGGCGGACAGCAGCTCGACGCCGGCCTGCGCGTCGTCGAAGATAGTGAACGGCTCGATCATCCACATCCGGCGCTCTGTGGTGAACGGAATGACGCCGAGCGAGACGGATGGCAAGGGCATCACGGTGAGCAGATGGTTGAGTTGAGCATCCATGACATTGGCATTGCCGACGCGGTGCCGTAAGACGCCTTCTTCCACCAGGATGGCGAAGCGGTGATCGCCCTCGTGGATGACGCGTGAGCGAGCCATTCTGGCATTGACGGCTTCTTCCACATCGTTGGGGATGCCGCGAAAGCTCGTGATGGAGGACAGCAAGGACGTGGCGTACCCGGGTGTCTGGAGCAGGCCCGGGACCACGTGGGAGCAGTAGACCCGGAACAGCTTGGTGCGCTCGTACAGGGGGATGTAGGACTCTTGGAGTCGCCGCAGGCCGGTGCGTTGCAACCGGCGCCACTCCATGTACATGGAACTGGCCGTGCGTGATGCGGCGATGAGGTCGGCTGCCTGGCTTGCGGCTCCGCAGGCGGTGCACCAGACCTTGATGTCGGCGTCGGACGGAAGGGTCTTCACATTCTCGATCCGTGAAGACTTGGCAGGATGCCAGCCACACCGGAAGGCCAGCTCGCGGCCGGTGAGCCCTGCGTCGAGGCGGAGCTCGCGCAGGCGTACCGCGATGGATTTACGGACCTCCTGGACACTGGAGGACGGCGAGACGGCCATGAGCTGGTTTCCGGTGCCCTGTCTGATCAGACCTGGTATTCCTCGTGTGGGGTCGCCCGCTCCCAGACTGCTTCGAAGGCCGTGGCGCAGAGCTTTGTCACAGCCGGATCGTCGGTGAATTCCTCTCCGATGTACTGGCCTTCGCCGGAGAAGTGGCCGAAGCGGACGACTCGTTCGTCGAACAACCAGAAGTCGTTCCCGGGCAATGCGATATCGGACGCCCGGCGCCGGGGAAGCCAGCGAACCCGCTCTCCAGCCTCGATGTTGAGCGGCGTGCCCTCGTGCTCGAACCGGATGTAGTCGCTGACCGGTTCGGAGACGATGCGTGCACGGCGCATGACCACGCCACGGGAGATGGTGGCGGCCACGAGCTCCAGCCACTCACGGCGGCGGCCCGTGCGGTCGTACCTGCTGCTGTGGTCGCCTCGCTTCCACGCCGCGAATTCGGCGTTCTCCTCCGCGACGCCGTATGCGTCGCGCATCTCCAGGTGCACCGCTGAGCGCTCCGTTGAGTTGAGCAACTCGTCAAAGCTCAGCGCTTTCAGCGACATCACACGCCTTCCTCAGGACCGATGCCATGCGAGCAGGGATCCGGATCACGCTCTCGTTCTCCGGGACATGCCCGGTGGCCAGGCATTCGGCCTGTGTCTTGTCGTCGGCCTTCCACCCCTGGAGCACGAGGTCACGGGTCTTCTCGTCCACCCACACAGTGGGGCAGTCGCGGCCGTCGGTGTTGGGATCTTTCGCGATGAACCGTAGCGCCATGACCGCCTCCGTTGGCGAGCTGGTTGGGCCGGTTGCACGACCGTGGGGCCTTCACGCATGTGTCGTCAAGTACGCGTGCGCGGCGAAGGGGTTAGCTCACTTGGTCGAAGCGAAGTACTGGCGTGGCCATGGCGTTTAGCGTCTCTGGTGGATGGCGTGTCATCCGGTCGGTACGGTGGCTGCGACCCGCATGCTCGACCGGCTTTGAGTGGTCGGCCAGCTCGTATCAGCCAGGTGTGAGAGGGGCGCGCGGTGAGCGAAGCCCATCGCTGCTGGGGACACAGCGATGGACTCCGGTCAGGAAGGTTCGTGACGCTCAGGTGTCCCCCGCCAGTTCCGACGGTGGGGGTGCACCATGCAACGGTCGTCACGTCCGGTGCCGCGCCTCCAGCCGCCACCGGACGACCGCTCCCACGATGGGGGCGGTCATTCCCGGTACAGCCGAAGACAGCCGCGCCCCGGACAGGCGGCCACGTCAGTGATTCATCGCAAGCTGGAGCATAGCGGGATGCCCGTAACTGAAAGCAGAAGCAGCTCAGTTGGTGATCCGCATCGAGGTTTCCAGGCTTCGGTGCGCCGCGAACTAGCCTCCCCCGCCACCCCGTTGAAGAACTGGCGAAGCACCAATACCAACCCAACCCCCCCGCGCGTCACTCCATCAGGTGACGCGCTGGCATGCGCGCGAATCCGCGCGGTACGGTCGCCGCGACAACCGAAAAAGACGACGGCCCCCGCCCGGGAGTGGAGTCCCGAACGAGGGCCTGATCATCGAGGAAGATAGAGGCTTCCCTGTGACTGACGCGCAGTCTAGCGCGCACGCCCGCGTGCGCACCGGGCCTCCTCACGCCGGGGTGACCCACATCCGGCACCGGCACGAGTCCCACTTCACCGTCGTGGGCAACCACCTCGCCCAGCACCCCGACCTGTCCCTCGTCGCCATCGGCATCGGCGTCTACGTGCAGTCGCTGCCCGACGGGGCCACCATCGGCATCAAGGACCTCACCCGGCGCTTCCGCGAAGGCGAGATCACCATCGCTCGCGCCCTGCGGGAGTTGGAGCGGGCCGGCTACCTGGAGCGCAAGCGCGTCCGTACCGAGGGCGGGCGGGTCGTGACCGTGACGCGGTGGTACGAGCGGCCCGGCGCCACCGGCGCCACCGGCGGGGCCCGCAAGCCCGTTGATCTTATGAAGCGGGCCGCCCGAAAGGCCCAGCCCTTGCCGCCTGTTGACGGGCCCGCAGCCGAGTTGCTCGCCGGGCTGCGGCGGCGCGATCCGAGGCTGCTGCTGACCGTCAAGGACGTGCGTCGCCTGTCCCCGGCCCTGCGCGGCTGGCTGGATCGGGGTATCGGTGCCCCGCAGATCGTCCGCACCCTGTGCGCCGGTCTGCCGGCCGGCGCCATCCCCTGGCCCGCCCAGTTCCTGGCCTACCGCCTCGCCAACTGGCTGCCGCCTGCGCTGCCTGCCGAGTCGGACGAACCACCGGTTCGACGCCCCCTGCCGTTCCAGACCTGCGACGGCTGCGAACGAGCCTTCCGGGCCGATCACCCCGGGCGGTGCCGCGACTGTCGCGGGGCGCTTCCGGCAGCGTAAACCCTCACTGCAGCGGGCTCGTATTGAGGGTTTCTGCTGCCGGAAGCGTCGACTCCGGTCGACTCCATCAGCTCACATGAACTTCGCCACGTACTCCCCGAACGGTTCGATCCCCGCCCCCGCCCGCAACTCGTCCACGCGCTCCGGCTCCTCACACGGCCACGGCACCGGTGTGCCGTCCTTCCCCACCCCCGCTATCTGCGTGCCGTACACCTGTTTGCGGCCCTCGTTCACCAGCACCCGATCGCGGAGAAACGCCAACTGGCGAGCGGGCGTTGTGGCCTCCTGTTCCATCAGACGCAGCGCCCTCCGCTGCACGTCCAGCCGGCGGTCCGCGTGCTGAGCGATCAGCCACGCGCTCGTTGCCGCCTCCTCACCGACCAGTGCCACGGTCGGCCAGCCGTGCTCGGTCATGATCTCGGCGAGACGGTCGCCGTGCTGAGCGGTCAGACGGTGCCACGCCAACCGCTCAGCCGGGTTCTCGCTGTTCGCGCCCGGCGACGTCCGCCGGTCCGCCTCCGCCATGCTCACAAGTTCCGCCGCCAGTGCGGCATCACGGGGTTCCGCTGCGTCCATGGCCGTAACGCTATGGCCGTTTTCCGGAGCGAAGATCGTTCGGGCGGATGGTGACGCACCCCGCTGCCCTCACCGATAATGGATCTACGCCGGTTACTCCCGTCCCAGGAAAATCGGGTTCGTCAGCGCCACCATGGCCCCCGGAAGCACGCTCCCCGAGTCCGCCGGGTGCCGTACCTCCGCCCGTACGTATGCCGCATACGCCGGCGTCGTCCGCCACTCCACCGTCCCGCCCCCGCTCGGCACCGGGGCCGTGAACAGCGTGCCCTGGTCCGTCACGAACGAGGCCGTGCAGCCGGCCGGGACGCCGGAGACCTTCAGCCGTGCCGTCACCGAGGCCTCCCGGTCCACCGGCAGGCGTTCGCCGATGCCTGCGTGCGCGCCCCGGCCGCCGCCGACCGCCTCGAACGTCAGCTGTACCTTCGACGACTCGCAGATCCAGCTGCGGCCCGCGCGGATCGCGGCCAGCAGGGCCGGGCGCGACAGGTCGTCCGCCAGGACCACCGTCTGGGGCAGGCCCACCACCTGCGGCTCGCGGTGTGCGTCGCTGTTGCCCATGGCGGGCAGCCAGCCCCGCCGGTCGCCCCGGACCGTGGCGACCAGCGTGTTGTCCCACTCCGAGATCGTCTCCTCGTCGTCGGGGGTGTACGGACCGTTCCACACCTCCACCGCGTCCGCCTCCGCGAAGCCGAACTTCCAGTTGCAGGCGATGCACGTGGCGTGCGGGTGCGCAGGGACGACCAGGCCGCCCGCCTGGTGGATCCGGCGGGCCACGTGCGGGAAGACGCGGTCGCGCGCGCGGTAGCGCCAGTCGAGGAAGACGCCGGGGTCGGTGCCCAGGGCGACCACGTGGCCGTTGCGCGTGGTGATCTCCTCGCCGGTGAGGATCAGCAGGTCATCGCCCCACAGGCCCTCCCACGCGCCGTGCGAGGAGGTCGTGTTGTGCTCGGTGGTGGTGATCCAGTCCAGGCCGGCCGCCCGGGCCGCGGCCGCGATGTCGGCGGGGGTGCGCAGGCCGTCGGAGTAGACGCTGTGCAGGTGGTTGTCGCCCCGGTACCAGGCGCGCCCGCGGCCCCTGGCACGCTGGGGCGGGTAGACGGGCCGCGGGGTGACGCCCTGTCTCCCGTACCGCAGGGTGACCGTGACCTCGTACGCCAGGCCCTGCGGGGCCACCGTGTACGGGCCGAGGACGACGTGCCAGGTGCCGGGCCCGACGGGACCGGCCAGGTAGCCGGGGGTGGCCTGCTCCGCGCTGACGGCGAATTCCTTGCGCGCACCGCCCGACCAGCCCCGGAAGCCGGCGCTGCCGAGCTCCGTGCCGCGCTCGTCGAAGATGCCGATGTCCAGTGCGTTGCCCTGGGTGCCGAGCGGTACCGAGGGTCTGTCGTAGGTGTAGGAGACGGCGATCTCGCGGACGCCGCCGGGGACTTCCACGGGGAGGTGGACGAAGTCCGGAGCACCGGCCGCCAGCCGGCCGGTGACCTTGCGGGTCTCTTCGCCGGAGGACCGCGAGCCGGCCCCGTCGGCGTGAGCGAACGTCACGCCTTCGAGCGTAAGCACACTCGCGGCTCCTGCGATAGCCGTCATCTTGAGAACGTTGCGACGTTGCATGGTCCGTCCTTCCGTGAGCGTGTGCCTCCACCGTCGTACGCCCGAGTGGCGTCTCGCGGAACAGGTGCCGTCGCACCCGTGTCCGTCTGTCGTGCGGGTCGTGGCGGGGCGTCAGGGCATACCTTGGGTCACATACAGCCCCCGCGACGGAGGTGCCTCATGCGGATCGCCACCACGATCTTCCTCACGGACGAGACGATCAGCCCCGTCCGGCTGGCCCGGGAGCTGGAGCAGCGCGGCTTCGCCGGGCTGTACCTGCCGCAGCACACGCACATCCCGGCGAGCCGGGACACCCCCGCCCCCATGGGCGAGCCGCTGCCGCCGGAGTACGGGCGGGCCTATGACCCATTCGTGGCGCTGGCCCAGGCCGCGGCCGTCACGCACCGGATCGGGATCGGGACGGGCGTCTGCCTGGTCGCCCAGCACGACCCGATCGTGCTGGCCAAGCAGGTGGCTTCGCTCGACCACCTGAGCGGGGGCCGTTTCACCTTCGGCGCCGGCTTCGGGTGGAACGTGGAGGAGGCCGCCGACCACGGGGTCGCGTGGCGGTCGCGGCGCCGTCTGGTGCGCGACAGGATGGCGCTGATGCGGGCGCTGTGGGCGGAGGAGCCGACGGCGTACGTGGGCGAGTTCGGGGCCGTACGGGCCAGCTGGGCGCATCCCAAGCCGGTGCAGGTGCCGCGGGACCGCAAGGGCGGCCCGCCGCTGGTCGGGCCGCGCACGCTGCTCGGGGGCGGGGCCGGGCCCCGGCTGTTCGCGGCGATCGCCGAGTACGCGGACGGCTGGATGCCCGTCGGCGGCAAGGGTCTGCGCGAGTCGCTGCCCGAGCTGCACCGGGTGTGGCGGGCGGCGGGGCGGCACGGCGAGCCGGAGGTGGTGCCGTACGCGGTGCACCCCTCGGCGGGGAAGCTCGCGCACCTCGCGGAGTTGGGGATCGAGGAGACGGTGGTGGGGCTTCCGTCGGCCGGCGAGGGGGAAGTGCTGCGGGCGCTGGACGCGCACGCGGAGTTCCTGTGAGGAGCGGTCCCCAAGTCTGCGGAGGCTGCCTCCGTCTGACGTGACGAGAGGCACATGGGCCATCGCCTTCCGCTACGTGTCGCTGTCAGTGTCCGCTCGTATGCTCGGACAATGACTTCCAGCGCACAGGAATCAAGGCAGCAGCCGACCGCCAACGCCATGCGGCGCGCGCTCAAACGGGCGCGGGACGGTGTTGCGCTGGATGTCGCCGAGGCCGCGGTCCTGTTGCAGGCCCGCGGCGCGGACCTCGTGGACCTGTGCGCGTCCGCCGCCCGGGTGCGCGACGCGGGCCTGGAGGCCGCCGGGCGGCCCGGCGTCATCACGTACTCCAAGAGCGTCTTCATCCCGCTCACCCGCCTCTGCCGCGACAAGTGCCACTACTGCACCTTCGCCACCGTCCCCGGCAAGCTGCGCCGCGCCGGCCACGGGATGTTCATGTCGCCGGACGAGGTCCTGGCCATCGCCCGCCGCGGTGCCGAACTGGGCTGCAAGGAGGCCCTGATCACCCTCGGCGACAAGCCCGAGGACCGCTGGCCCGAGGCCCGCGAGTGGCTGGAGGCCGAGGGGTACGACGACACCATCGCGTACGTGCGCGCGATGGCGATCCGCATCCTGGAGGAGACGGGGCTGCTGCCCCACCTCAACCCCGGCGTCATGTCGTGGACGGACTTCCAGCGGCTCAAGCCCGTCGCCCCGTCGATGGGCATGATGCTGGAGACCACGGCCGAGCGCCTGTGGAGCGAGCCCGGCGGCCCGCATCACGGCTCGCCGGACAAGGAGCCGGCCGTCCGGCTGCGCGTCCTGGAGGACGCCGGGCGCAGCTCCGTCCCGTTCACCAGCGGGCTGCTCATCGGCATCGGGGAGACGTACGAGGAGCGTGCGGACTCGCTGTTCGCGCTGCGCCGTATCTCCCGCTCCTACCACGGCATCCAGGAGCTCATCCTGCAGAACTTCCGCGCCAAGCCGGACACGGCGATGCGCGGCATGCCGGACGCCGAGCTGGACGAGCTCGTGGCCACCGTCGCCGTCGCCCGGCACATCATGGGCCCCTCGGCCTGCCTGCAGGCCCCGCCGAACCTGGTCGACGGCGAGTACGCGCGCCTCATCGGCGCCGGCATCGACGACTGGGGCGGCGTCTCCCCGCTCACCCCGGACCACGTCAACCCCGAGCGCCCCTGGCCGCAGATCGACCGGCTCGCCGAGCAGTCCGCCGCCGCGGGCTTCGCGCTGCACGAACGCCTCGCGGTCTACCCGGAGTTCGTACAGCGCGGCGAGCCCTGGCTGGACCCCCGGCTGCTGCCCCACGTGCGCGCGCTGGCCGACCCGGAGACGGGCCTGGCCCGCGAGGACGCCGAGGTCCGGGGCCTGCCGTGGCAGGAGCCGGAGGAGGTCTTCGTCCCCTCGGGCCGTACGGACCTGCACCGCGCCATCGACACCGAGGGCCGCACCGGCGACCGCCGCCAGGACTTCGACGAGGTCTACGGCGACTGGGAGGCCCTGCGCGAGGCCGCGGCGCCGGGCATGGCCCCCGAGCGCATCGACGGCGACGTGCGCGAGGCCCTGGCCGTGGCCGCCGACGACCCGACGAAGCTCACCGACGCCCAGGCCCTGGCCCTGCTGCACGCGGACGGCCCGGCGCTGGACGCCCTGTGCGGGATCGCCGACGCCGTGCGCCGCGACACGGTCGGCGACGACGTCACCTACATCGTCACGCGCAACATCAACTTCACCAACGTCTGCTACACCGGGTGCCGTTTCTGCGCCTTCGCCCAACGCCGCACGGACGCCGACGCGTTCACGCTCTCGCTGGAGCAGGTCGCCGACCGCGCGGAGCAGGCGTGGGACGTGGGCGCGGTCGAGGTCTGCATGCAGGGCGGCATCCACCCGGACCTGCCCGGCACGGCCTACTTCGACATCGCGCGGGCCGTGAAGAAGCGCGTCCCCGGCATGCACGTGCACGCCTTCTCCCCGATGGAGGTCGTCAACGGCGCGACGCGCACCGGGATGTCCATCCGCGAGTGGCTCGCCGAGGCGAAGGAGGCCGGGCTGGACTCCATCCCCGGCACCGCCGCCGAGATCCTGGACGACGAGGTCCGCTGGGTCCTCACCAAGGGCAAGCTGCCGACGGCCACGTGGGTCGAGGTCGTCAGGACCGCGCACGAGCTGGGCATCCGCTCGTCCTCGACCATGATGTACGGGCACGTGGACCAGCCGCGGCACTGGCTGGGGCATCTGCGGCTGCTCGCGCAGATCCAGCAGGAGACGGGCGGTTTCACCGAGTTCGTCACCCTGCCGTTCATCCACACCAATGCGCCGGTGTACCTGGCCGGCATCGCCCGCCCGGGTCCGACCACCCGGGACAACCGCGCGGTCATGGCGATGGCGCGGCTGCTGCTGCACCCGCATATCCCCAACATCCAGACGAGCTGGGTCAAGTTGGGCACCGATGGCGCGGCGGACATGCTGCGCTCGGGCGCCAACGACCTGGGCGGCACGCTGATGGAGGAGACCATCTCCCGTATGGCGGGGTCTTCGTACGGTTCGTACCGGTCCATCCAGGATCTGGTGGCGATAGCCGATGCCGCGGGGCGCGCTGCGCGCCCGCGTACGACGTTGTACGGGGCGGTGCCGGAGGAGCGGCAGCGTGCCGCTATGGCCTCGGACGGGCATCTTCCCGAGCTGCTACCGGTGTTGGGGAACGACTGAGCCTGCGGGTCGTCCTTGGCTGGTCGCGCAGTTCCCCGCGCCCTTTTCAGGGCGCAGGCGAAAGTGTTGCGAATCTGTCGCCGGCCACCGATTCACCGGCAACACACCTTGCATAAGGTGTCCCGCATGTCTTGGCCCCAGAACCCGCAAGATCCGCAACAGCAGCCCGCGCCGCAGCCGCAGAGCCCTCAGCCTCCGCAGGGCGGCTTCGGGCCGCCTCCCGTGTGGGGCCCGGACGGTACCGGACATGCGCAGCCGACCGTCATCGGGCAGCCCGCGGTGCCGGCGCCCCCGCCGCCGCCCGGCGGCGGGGCGGTTCCCCCGCCGCCCGCGCCCGTGCCCGGGCCGGGCGGCCCGGGGGCCTTCGGCGGGGCCCCGGTCTCGACCGCCCCGATGGCTCCGATCCCCCCGTCGGGCCCGGAGCCCGAGCCGGCGAAGAGCAGGGCGCTGCTCGCCACCGTCGGCGGTGTCGTGGCGCTGGCCGTCATCGGCGGCGGTCTGGCATACGTCCTCACGAGCGGGAAGAGCGACGACAAGAAGGCGTCGTCGTCTGCGGCGGCCTCGCAGGCGCCGTCCGCACCGGCGCAGCAGCAGGGCGGCCGGCCCGCGCCGGACACCAGCGTGGCGCCGCAGGGTCCGTCGGGCGGCAAGGCGCTGGTCGCCGGGTGGCAGACGCAGGTGAACGGCGACCACCACTTCGCCTACGACGTGCCGCCCAAGGGCGACCACTGGAAGATCTTCCCGACCGACACGATGATCTCGTACACCGAGGACAGCAAGCCGGTCGTCACCATGCGGGGCACCGCCAACTACCGTGAGGGCGGCTGCTCGTCGAGCCCCAACCCCGACGCGTTCGGCGAGGCCGGCAAGGGGCAGCTCGCCACGGTCGGCACGACCGGCGGCGGCAAGGACGGCACGCTGCAGGAGAACGCCCGCAACTGGGCGGGCAACTGGGGCGTCATGGCCTACGGCGGGCTGAAGAACAAGCCCAAGATCGAGGTCGGCGAGGCGGTGCCGTGGAAGCACAACGGCATCGAGGGGTACACGGCCACGGCCAAGGTGACGATCGCCAACAGGGCCAGTGAGTGCGTGCCGCCGACCGCGATCGTGAAGAGCATCGCGCAGAAGCTGCCGGACGGCACCTTCCACGGCTGGGTGATCTACGCCGACCAGGGCGTTCCCAACGCCCTCGGTGCCGAGCAGATCGACAAGATCATGGGAACCGTGCGGCCGACCAAGGGTTGACGCGCGGAAAAGGGTGGGACCGGGGTCCCACCCTTTTCACGTCCGTTCCTGTTCGTCCGTGCGCAGGGAAAAGCCCTCTCGGCCAAGGCGGCGGACCGGTCGAGAGGGCTGGGCCGTGGAAGTCAGCAGCCGCTGACGTCGGCCACGAAGGCGGTCCAGGACTCCGGGGAGAAGGCGATGGCCGGGCTCTCCGGGTTCTTCGAGTCACGGACCGCGATGGCCTGCGGAAGGGGCGAAGCGACCTCCACACAGTCGCCGTTGGCCAGCGAGTAGGAGGACTTCCGCCAGGTGGTCATTCCCTGCTGAATCGCCATGGTGTTACTCCGATACCTGTGAGCAATGCCTGTCAGTACGCCGGTTTCCCGAGGTGCGATCGACGTTACGCGCCAACATCACTTGGCGAACGGGCTGTTCACTCGACCGGATGGCATATATCCATAGCCTCTTCCCGCAGGCCACGCGGAGGTGTACCGTTCCGCCGCCACGCGGGCGGCCGGGGGTCGGTCAGGCCGACCAGTCCTCGGCGACGCGCAGGATGAACCGCCGCGAGTCCTCCGCATTCAGGGCCTGCATCCGCAAATGCTCGTACATGACGCTGTAGGCCTGTACGTCATTCGGCTTCTCCAGATAGAGGTCACTGGTGATGCCTTCGAGATAGACGGTGCTGGCGTCCTGCGGGTCGTGGAATTCGAGGATGGAGAACTTCCCGTACATGCCCGGATGCGCGCCCACGTCATAGGGAAGCACCTGCACCGTGATGTGCGGCTGAAGGCTGAACTCCACAAGATGTTCCATCTGTTCACGCATGATGGCCTTGTTGCCGACGATGCGGCGCAGCGCCGACTCGTCGATGACGGCCCACAGACGCAAGGGGTTGTCGGGGTCCGTGATGCGTTCCTGCCGGCGCATCCGCACCTGGACGCGGCGCTCGACGTCCGCTGCGGTGGCCTCCGGCCAGGAGCCCTCGGTCACGGCGCTGGCGTAGTTGGGCGTCTGCAACAGGCCGGGCACCAGCGATGCCTCGTACACGCGCAGCGAGGCCGCATCCGTCTCGAGACCGATGTAG